>JAQSWG010000064.1 GCA_029266735.1 Ornithinibacter sp. | reverse complement strand
TGGCGAGCAGGAGGCCGAGCGGCTTGATGGCCCCGAACATGAGGCCGACGGACGTGGAGGCGAGTACCTGGCGCTGCTCGGGCGTTTCGTGGCCGAAAGCGAAGTACCGCGCGATCATCTGCAGCAGCAGTTCGTACACGGCGTTGAACAAATCCGAGCACCCGCCGGTGGCGGGGTCGGTGATGTACACGTCCGGTTCGATCCCCTCCACCGGTCTCATCCCGGCGGCCACCACGGGGTAGGTCGGTGCGAAGGAGGGGTCGGCCTTGCGCATCGCCTGATACTCACCGAGCACGTCGAGGAAGCGGCCGTAATGGGCGGTCGCCCAGTCGCCTGTCGCCCCCTCGCCCTGCTCGACGATGCGCTCGATGGCCCGGTTGGCACCCTCCAAGTCCGTGATCGGTCCAAGGTCGGGCCAGCCGAAGGTGGTCTCCTCGGCCTGGTGGAACGCAGGCCCAATGAACAGCCGATCCTCGCCCAGCACGTCGACCAGACGTTCGAAACCACGTTCCACCGAACGGTACAAGTGACCCTGCGTGGCGAACTCTTGACCACGCGGCACGATCTCCTCGGGGCCCATCGGTGCCAGCGTCGGCCCAGCAGGCTCGAACCCCACGGCGTCGGCCCGCTCCACGCCTTCCGGGCGCTCCAGGTAGACGAAATGCTCCAACGCCGCCTCGCCGAATGGGAGCAGGCGAAGCTGCACACCGGGCGGGTAGCCCTTCGCCTGGTGGGGAAAGTGTGGCCGGCTCACAAAAGGCGCAGACCCAACGGCGGTCAGCAGATTCTGGACCACCGCCCAATGCAGCATCTCCTCGGCCGCGACGTCAAGGACCACCTGGCGCCACCGCTCCACGGCCGCGAGTTGACTATCGCGAAGGCCCGGACCCGCTGTGCTTCTCAGGCTGAACGCGGCGTAGAGGTACTCGCACATCAACGCGTGTTCCAACTCGGCAGCCAGGCACAGCAGGTAGGTCAGCTCCTTGCGCCGCTCCACCACCATGAACGACTCGCCCGCCACGCCAAGACCGTATCGGCAATCGACCGCCGCACTCAATGGGTCAGATCGACAGAGGGGGTTCGGGCGCCGGACTCCGTCTCGATGGCGTCGAGGCCGCGAGTCGCCAAGCGAAGGAGCTCGCGTACCTCGACCGATCGAGTGGGAGGACACGAAAACTCCTGCTTCTCTCGTGCCGCGATCCGCACCTTCCGCTGGTCGCCGCGTGAGGTGATCGCATGTCCCCTCTCACGACTTTGCGTCCGTTCCAGCCGGCATCCTTGTCGACGGCCCGGCTCGCGGCGGTCGAGCTGTATATCCGCAGCCCGGGCGAGCGCGGGCTGATGGACTCCAGCGTGGTGTCGATGCTGTGCAGTGTCCTCGGCTTCTTCGAGTTCGCTCACATCGACGGACTCATCCCCGCCGAGCCGTGTACGCCCGGGTACCGAAGGTCCAGCACGACGAGTCCCGCATCCAGGGCCTGGACCGGCTCGAACTGATCCGCTTCCTGCAGGTCGCCAGACCATCACCGTCCACCACGGCGCCCTGGCCTACCTTCCCGGCATCAACGCCCTGCGCGCGTCCGAGGCCGCCGGCGTGCGGATCGAGGACTACGCCGACACGCTGCGCGGACACCGCGTCCTGCGCCTGGTCGGCGAGGGCAACAAGCCGCCACGATGCCCATCACCGTGCCGGTGCTCCGCGTGCTCGAGGCTGCCGCGGAGAGCGCACCAGCGGGCCACTGATCCAGCGACCGCTGAGCGGCAGCCCGATCGACCGGCGCGACGCGTACGGGATGGTCACCGGGATCGCGAAGGCGACCGGCATCCCACGCCGCATCAGCCCGCACGCGCTTCGCCACGCCGCGATCACCAACGCCTTGGATGCCGGCGTACCTCTTCGCGACGCGCAGATCCTCGCCCGCCACGCCGACCCCAGAACCACCGAGCACTACGCCGTGCGCGGGCAACCTCGACCGGCACGCGGTGCACTTCCTCACCGCCTACGTCGCCGGCGTCTGACCCGCGGCGCATCGCCCCGACACAGCGCCAACGCGCATCTGCAGTCGCGGTGTCCGGGCAGCTCCCATTCCCAAAGCGACCATTTCTGCGCGATGGCATCCGTTCCTCATCTGCGCGATGGCATCCCTTCCTCACCACCCCGGCTGACTTCATCGTTGACTAGCGCCTCCTGCCGCGTCAGGGTGGCGTGAGGACAGCAAGGGAATCGTCGATGGACCGACTCACGGCGTGGGCTCAGCTTCTCAGCTTGACCTTGGTCGGAGTGTTGGCTGGTTCGTTCGTTGGCACACAGCTGGGTCAGGTCAGGGTGCAGAACGCGCTAGGCGCGCGCGACTTCACCTTGGTCAAGCACCGCTTCGAGGTAGCAGTTGGCGGCATCATGCCGGTGCTCGTCATCGGATCGGCACTGTCGATCGCCCTGGTGGTCGGGCTGGTGGCCACGACCCGCCGCTGGCCGGTGCTCGTCCTGTCGGCTCTTGCGCTGCTCCTGTGGATCGCGGTGATCGTGGTGACCCTTCGGTACAACGCCCCGGTCAACGAGCTGGCCGCTACCTGGGACGCAGCCTCGCCGCCGGATGACTGGGAGGCGCTGCGAGACCAGTGGCACTTCGGCCACAGCGTGCGAACCCCATTGGCCGTGAGTTCGTTCCTGTGCCTGGCGATGGGAGCGCTGTGGCCCCAACTCGTGCCGTGACGGCAAGCAGGAAGCCGATCACGGTGCGCTCGAACTCATCGCCCCAGGAATGCGGTCCGGTGACGAGGCGCGGACACGCCTTAGGGTGAGCGGCATCGGTCCGACTCGAACGAGGGGCAGGCGATGGGTTTCCTCAGCCACGTTGCCAACGCCGTCGGCCGGGGCCTCCCAGGTGCGGTCCCCCGCGTGACCGCCGCCCTGGGCGGCCTCCGGGCCCTGCCGAGGATCGGCCCGCCGCCGGACCAGCCTACGTCCATCGCGCAGGTCATCGAGGAGATGCGGCTCCTGGGCGCCGCGATGCCCGCCGAGGACGGCGTCGCAGATTTCCACCGCATGTACCTGCACGTCACCGAGCTCGTCGGCGCGGCGGCGGCCGCACGCTCCTTCCAGGACGCGGCGTTCATGGAACGTCTGGACTGCGTCTTCGCCGGCCTCTACCTCGACGCGTGCCGCGCGACCGACCAGAGCCGCAGCAGCGCGTGGCAGCCGCTGTTCGAACTCAGGGCACAGCCGGGCACGGCGAGCCTGCAGTACGCCCTGGCCGGCGTGAATGCCCACATCAACTTCGACCTCGGCCTGGCTCTAGTGCGCACGTGCCGCCAACTGGGTCGGACACTGGACTCGCCGGGGGTGCGTGCCGACTTCCTCGCCGTCAACGCGATCCTCGCAGCCGCAGTGCAGGAGGTGCGCGAGTCATACCTTGCCGGGGTCGCCCTCCACGTCGACCGTGCAGCGTCACCGGTGCTGGACGTCGTCGGCGGCTGGAGCATCGAGGCCGCCCGGGACGCCTCCTGGCTCAGCGCCACGGTCCAGTGGGCCCTGCAGGGCCGCAAGGACGCGTATGCCGCGTACCTGGGCTCCCGCGCATCCATCGTCGGCCTCGTCACCCGACAGCTGCTCACGCCGGTGACCTTCCCCGAGCCGGGGCCGGCGCCCGGAATCCGCGCTTGACGCCTGCCCAATCGACGCTCTCGTCAAGGTGCGTGCTCACCGGGTTGGGGCCGCGCTGTATGCCGCGTGCCGGTCTCAGCGCGGCGCCCGAGTCTGTCCCACTTCGCTGCGTCGCAGCGCCCGTGATGCGAGCGCCCCGCACCCAGTTGAGGCCGAGCCGCAGGCGTATTCGGCTCCGTGTCGCGGTGCAGACCTTGCTCAACTCGGCGGCCAGTCACCCAGGGCGACGTCCCACCGGCCGTGGAAGTCGACGTCGTCGCTGCAGACGGTCTTCATCTGGCCCCAGGTCCAGAGTGAACACGCCCCCTTCACGTCGAGGAACGGCTGGCCTTGACCCTCACGGGTTTCGAGCCATCACTCCACCCCCGTCGTCCTCCAGGCGCTGTTCGACGTCGACGAAGCCCGCTCGCCGGACGTTGGCCGCGACGGGGTCGAGGATGCGCTCGCGAAGTCGGGACGACTGCGGACCATCGGTGCCGTAGCACGCGGCGAGAAGACCCTGCGGAGCCAGCACCCTGCGCAGGACCGCCAGGTCCCGAGCGGCATCGGAGGTCCAGAAGGTGTTGACGTCCACCGAGAAGGCGACGTCGAGCGACCCGGACGGCACATCCAGACCCGCGAGCTCACCCGTGACGACGGTCAGGCGCCCCGCCTCGACGAGGTCCGCGCACGTGCTCGAGATCCGAGCGGTCGCCGCCGCCGAGCGGTCCAGGGCCAGGAGGTGACCGGTGGTCAGCAGCTCGCACACCAGCCGTGCCGACGCGCCCGACCCGCCGCCGACCTCGAGGACGCGGGCATCCGCCCGAAGGCCGAGCACACCCACGGCCCAGTGCACCCGGGGCGAGGTGGTCGTCACGCGCCCAGCACATCGCGGCCGACGTCCCCTGTCCACCATGGCGCACTACGCTGGCGGGCATGGAGGGCTACGCGGCGGCAGCAGGCGTCGTCCTCGCGGGCGTCCTCCTCGTCACCGCGGCGATGGTGGCGCGCCGCCTCCTCGCTCCACGAGCGGTCACCGAGATGGGGTTGCGGACCTACGAGTCGGGGGTCGACCCGGTCGGTGCCGGCTGGGCCCAGAGCCAGATCCGCTACATCGCCTTCGCGTTCCTCTACGTGGTCTTCGCCGTGGACGCCGTCTACCTGTTCCCCTGGGCGCTCGTGATCCGGGACCCGGGTCTGGGCGTCGCCTCGCTCGTCGAGGTCGTCGTCTTCGTCGGCGTCATCCTCGTCGGCCTGGTCCACGCCGCTCGGCGCGGTCTCCTCCGGTGGGACCTCACGTGAGTGTCGACCTGCCCATGCCCCGAGTGGGGCCGGTCGCAGAGCATGCCCCGAAGCCCATCCGCGTCGTGCTCAACTGGGGGCGCCGCTACTCCCTGTGGGTGTTCAACTTCGGTCTCGCCTGCTGCGCCATCGAGTTCATCGCCACGTCCATGGGCCGGCACGACTTCATCCGGCTCGGCGTCATCCCCTTCGCGCCGGGGCCCCGACAGGCCGACCTCATGGTCGTCTCCGGCACGGTCACCGACAAGATGGCACCGGCGATCCGACGCCTGTACGACCAGATGCCGGAGCCCAAGTACGTCATCTCGTTCGGTGCGTGCTCGAACACCGGTGGCCCGTACTGGGACTCCTACTCCGTGACGAAGGGCGTCGACCAGCTGATTCCCGTCGACGTCTACGTCCCCGGCTGCCCGCCGCGTCCCGAGGCCCTCCTGCAGGGCATCATCCGGCTCCAGGAGAAGATCGCGGCCGAGCGCGTGAGCGGAGCCGCCATCGGTGCCCGCCAGCCGGGCCGGACCCGTGACCTGGACCAGCGGTATGCCGGTCACCGCACCGCCGCCGCGGCCGAGGTCACCCGCGGCCTGGTCACGAAGCCGTGAGCGAGCGACCCACGCCCGGGCACGGGGCCGCCCTCCTGTCCACGCCGGGGCTCGTCGTCCTGGCCGTAGTGGCCTTCGCGGTCGAGCTCGCGCTGTTCGGGGGCGTCGGGGCCATCGCCTACGTGGCCGTGGGCTCGGGCCTCACCGCGTGGCTCGCCGCCCTCGCCGCCACGGCGGCTGTCGTCCTGCTGTGGGGGCTCTTCATGGCGCCCAAGGCAAGGTTCCGACTGCCGGCCGGGGCGCGGCTGGTCGCGGCAGCGGCCCTGTGCCTCGGCACGGCATACGGGCTGGTGCAGTCCGGGTTCCCGGCCTGGGGCTGGTTCGTGGGCGTGGCGGGGCTGGCCGTCGTCGCGGCCCAGGTGGCCCTGCCCACGGCCCCCGACGCACGGCCCTGACGCGCAACTGCTGCGCGACCGGCACCGTTGTCCCTACGCTGGGCTGATGGCGACGATGAGCATGAACAAGGTGATCCACGCGGCCTTTCGCCGTGACCTCGACCGCTTCGCCGGAGCGCTGGACGGGTTCCGGGACGGCGACTCCGCCCGGGCGGCCGAGCTGGGCAGGGCCTGGGACAACTTCGACGCCCAGCTGACCGACCACCATGAGGGCGAGCACGAGGTGGCCTGGCCGCACCTCGAGCGCGCCGGCGTCGCCACCGACCTCCTGGCGCAGATGGACGCCGAGCACGGCGTCATGCTGGGTGCGCTCGAGGAGGCCCGCGAGTCCATGACGGCCCTGCGGAGTGACCCGAGCGCCGCCCGGGCCGCGACCGCACGGCAGGCGGTCGAGCGGCTGCGTCGTGCCACCGTCGACCACCTCGACCACGAGGAGCGGGAGCTCGAACCCTTCTACCTCGAGCACCACGACCACCCGGAGGTCGTCGCCATGTCCCGCGAGTTCCGCAAGCGCAACGTCTCCGGTGCCGGCCAGTTCCTCGCCTGGGTCACCGACGGCGCCACGCCCGAGGAGCGAGCCTCCATCGCCGTCCCGCCACCGGTGTTCGCCGTGATGACCGGCCTCTTCGGCCGGCGCTACCGCAAGGACATCGCTCCGGTCTGGCGGCAGCCGGCCTGACGTCCAAGGACGCCCGCACGTCGGCCCGGCGCGCCGGGGTGCCCGGTGGATAGGCTGCCCGGGTGGCGGACGAGACGCGCGTGGTCCAGGCGGGGGAGTGGCGTGCCGCCCTCCTCGCCGCCCGCGACGATGGCTACCGCTTCTTCGACTGGCTGAGCGCCGTCGACCGCACCGACGACGACGCGGCCCCCGGGTTCGACGTCACCGCGCACCTGCTCGACGTCAGCACCCCGGGAGCGCTGCGAGGCGTGCTCCTCGTCACGCGGGTCGCCGACGGGCAGCCCGTCGAGTCGGTCACCGGGGTGTACGCCGGAGCGGCCTGGCACGAGCGCGAGACCCACGAGATGTTCGGCATCGACTTCGCCGGCTTCGACGACGGCAGCGGCCTCGCCATTCGGCCTCTTCTCCTGCCCGACGGCTTCGAGGGCACCCCCCTGCGCAAGTCGTTCCAGCTCGCGGCGCGGGCGTCCAAGCCCTGGCCGGGCGGGAAGGAGCCCGGCGAGGGTCACGAGTCCGCGAAGTCACCGGGCCGTCGACGGGTCGCGGCACCGGGCGTGCCGCCCGCTGACTGGGGCCCACGATGAGCCTCCTCGAGGTGGCCGTGCGCTCGGCGTCCGTGCTCGCCGCGTTCCTCGTCCTGCCCCTGCTCGTCGGCCAGACCGAGCACAAGGTCATGGCCCACATGCAGGGACGGCTCGGGCCGATGTATGCCGGTGGCTTCCACGGCTGGGCCCAGCTCGTCGCCGACGGCGTCAAGTTCGTCCAGAAGGAGGACATCACCCCCCGAGCCGCCGACCGGTGGGTGTTCCGCCTGGCCCCGGCGGTGGCCCTCATCCCGTACCTCGTCGCCCTCGCGACCATCCCGGTGCACCCGGGCGTCGCCGCCATCGACGTCCCGGGGTCCTTGGTCCTGGCCCTCGCGGCCACCTCGGTTGGTGCCCTGGGAACGCTCATGGCCGGCTGGGCGAGTGCGAACAAGTACGCGCTCCTCGGTGGGCTCCGGGCCGCCGCCCAGCTCGTGTCCTACGAGCTGCCGATCGTCCTCGCCGCGGCATCCATCGCGCTCGCCGGTGGCTCCCTCTCGGTGGCCACGCTCACCGACCGATGGTCCCCCTGGTGGATGGTGTGGCAGCTGCCCGGCGCCATCGTCTTCATCGTCGCGGCCTGCGCCGAGCTCCAGCGTCCACCGTTCGACATGCCCGTCGCCGACGCCGAGCTCGTCATGGGGGCCTGGACGGAGTACACCGGGCTGCGCTTCGCGTTCTTCCTGCTCGCGGAGTATGCCGGCATCGTCGTCATGTCGCTCCTCGTCGCCGTCCTCTGGCTGGGTGGCTGGCACGGCCCGTTCGAGGACACGCTGGGATGGCTGTGGACGCTCCTCAAGGGCTTCGCGGTGGCCGTGGTCATCATCTGGGTCCGCGTCGCGTGGCCCCGCCTGCGCGAGGACCAGCTGCAGCGGCTCGCGTGGGTCTGGCTCGTGCCGCTCGCGCTCGGCCAGCTGCTGCTGACCGGTGCCGGGGTGGTGATGGGCTGGTGAGCCCGCTGCCCGGCATCCTCAAGGGTCTGGCGACGACGGCCCGCACCGCGATGCGGCCCACCCACACGGCGGAGTACCCCGACGTCGCACCCGATCTCCCGCCACGGAGCCGGGGCGTCATCGCCCTCCTGGAGGAGAACTGCACGTCGTGCATGCTGTGCGCGCGTGAGTGCCCTGACTGGTGCATCTACATCGACTCCCACAAGGAGACGGTCCCCGCGACGACGGAGGGCGGCCGAGACCGCCAGCGCAACGTCCTCGACCGCTTCGCGATCGACTTCTCGCTCTGCATGTACTGCGGCATCTGCATCGAGGTGTGCCCCTTCGACGCCCTCTTCTGGAGCCCCCAGTTCGAGTACTCCGAGGTCGACATCCGCGACCTGATCCACGAGAAGGACCGGCTCGGACAGTGGATGGCGACCGTCCCGCCGCCGCCGGCCCTCGACGAGCGTGCTGCCGAGCCGGGTGAGATCGCCGCCGCCACCAAGCCGGCCCGTGGAGCCGGTCTCGTCGGCGGCGCGGGCACTGCCCCGGGAGCCGGCGCCACAGGCCCCGGAGCACGGATGCCGCGGACCGTCCGGCCGCGCCCCGCGGGCACCGGCACGCGACCCCCGACCCCGAGGGAGCCGCTGACCGGCACCCCGGAGTCCGTGCCGGACGACACCCCGCCGGCCGCGGGTCCCCCCGCCGACGGGGAGACGCGGTGACCGCTCTCGACACGGCCTTCGCGGCCACCGGCCTCGTCGCCGTCGTCGGAGGGCTCTTGGCGGTGACGACCCGCCATGTCGTCCACGCCGCCCTCTGGCTCGTCGTCGCCCTCCTGGGCGTCGCCGGCGCGCTGCTCGTGCTGGGCGCCGAGCTCGTCGCTCTCGTGCTCGTCCTCGTCTACGTCGGGGCCGTCGTCGTGCTGGTCCTCTTCGCGCTCATGCTGACCCGCGCCCCCATCGGTCCCGACCTCGAGCACCGGGCCGGTCCGTGGCGTACCGCGGGGAGTGCCGCCCTGGGGGCAGCCGTGGCGGTGCTCCTCGGGTCCGTCCTGCTGCCGCTCACCGGGGGCGCGGTGGAGCGCGCAGAGGTGACGAGCACCCAGGTCGCGGGGCAGATCTTCGGCACGTGGGTCTGGCCGTTCGAGCTGCTGTCCCTGCTCCTCCTCGTCGCGCTCGTCGCGGCGCTGGCCGTCTCGCGCATCCCCCGCGAGGCAGCCCCGTGATCCACCTCACGGGCCCGTACCTCCTGGCGGCGGCGCTGGTGGGTCTCGGTGCGTTCGGGATCACGGTCCGGCGCAACGCCGTGCTCCTCCTCGTCGGCGTCGAGCTCGTGCTGAGCGGCAGCCTGGTCCTGCTCGTGGCGACCCAGGCTACGGGTGGCGACCGGTGGGCGGCGGGCAGCGTCCTGCCGCTCTTCGTCATCACCATCGCGGCGGCGGAGGTCGTCGTGGCCCTCGCCGTCATCCTCACGGCATACCGCCACCGGGCCCGCATCGACCTCGCCGAGCCGAGCGGCGAGGCCCCGTGAACCCCTGGCCGGTCGTCCTCCTCCCCGCGCTGGCGTCGCTCGCCGGCCTGCTCCTCGGGCGTGAGCGCCGGCTCTCCCGGGCCGTGGCGGTCGCCGCTGCCGCGCTGACCCTCCTCCTGACCCTGATCGCCTGGGCCGTCCAGGGGGAGGAGCCGGTGCGGGGCGCAGGGCCGTCGATCAAGACCGGTGAGCTCTCCGTGCCGCTCGACGTCGTGAGCGACCCCTCGCGCGCGGCGGTGGCGTTCATCGTCGCCCTCGTCGCCCTCGCCGTGCAGGTGTACACGGTCTGGTACCTCGTCGACGACGACAGGTATCCGGTGTTCGCCGCCACGGTGTCCCTCTTCACCTCGGCGATGCTCCTCGTCGTCCACTCCGGCGACCTCGTGCTCACCGTCATCGGGTGGGAGGTCATGGGCTGGTGCTCGTTCCTCCTCATCGGGCACTGGTCGCGGCGGCACAGCGCGCGCCGCGCCGCGCACAAGGCGTTCCTCGTGACCCGGCTCGCGGACATCGGTTTCCTCCTCGGCGTCATCGGCCTGGCGGCCGGCGCCCGCACCACGAGCCTGGAGCACGTCGTGGCCTTCTGGGCGCGGCCGGCGGCCTGCATCGACGGCGGGGTTGCTTCCGGGACACCACTCGACGACGTGCTCACGCAGTGCAACGCCCCCGACGACACCCTTCGGGCGCTGTTCCTCACCCTTGTCGTCATCGGGGTCCTCGGCAAGTCGGCCCAGCTGCCCTTCCAGGACTGGCTCGCCGACGCGATGGAGGGCCCGACCCCCGCCAGCGCGCTCATCCACGCGGCGACCATGGTGGCCGCCGGCACCGTCGTCCTCGCCGCCGTGTTCCCGCTGCTCGCCGAGAGCCCCGGTGCTCGGTGGGTGCTCGGACTCTCGGTCTCGCTCACCATGGTCCTCGCAGCGGCGCTCGCCTTCGCCCAGAGCGACCTCAAACGGCTGCTCGCCTGGTCGACGGTGAGCCAGGTGGGCGTCATGCTGTCGGCGCTGGCCGCCGCCCCCATCGAGGCCGGGCCGGATGCCGGGCTCTTCCACCTCTGGTCCCACGCCGTCTTCAAGGCACTCCTCTTCCTCGCCCTCGGGTGGGCCGCGGTCATCGCGGGCGGCACTGCCGCGTACGCGCTCCGCGGCAGCGCCGCGGCAGCCCCGTTGCTCCGGGTGTCGCTCCTCTTCGGGCTGCTCTCCCTCGCCGGGGTGCCACTGGTCGTGGGCGGGCTCTCCAAGGAGCACGTCGTCGCCGTCGCCTGGGAGGGAGCCGTCCACGACGGGCCGGGTCTCGTCGTGCTCGTGGCCCTCCTGACGACCGCGGCCCTGACCGGGGCGTACTGCACCCGGGCCTACCTCCTCCTCACCGCACACGTGCGACCCCAGCGCAGCTCTCCGCGCCTTCCCCCGGCGGTGCAGGGCGTGCTGTCCGGGCTCGTCCTGCTCAGCGTCCTCGGCGGGCTCGTGCTCCTCACCGACGCCTTCGCCGTGGGGGAGTTCTCCCTCACCTGGGTCGTCATCACGACCCTCGCGGTCCTCGTGGGGGTGCTCGTCGCACTTCGGGGTGGGTTCGACCGTGACCCGGCCGAGGTGCTCGTCCCCCGGTTCATCCCGCTGGCGGACCGCGGACTCGGTGCCGACGCGGCATACCGGAGGGTCGTCGCGGACCCGGTCCTCGCGCTCGCCCGGTTCGTGTCCTTCCTGGACACCGAGGTCGTCGACGCCTACGTCCGCGGGACGGCGGTGGCCACGCGGGTCGCGGGACGGGCCGGCGCGCGCGCCCACCGTGGCGAGCGCCCCGGATCGGCCGTCGGCCTCGTTCTCGCGGCCCTGGTCCTCCTGGGCCTCGCGGGGGTGCTCGCGTGGTCCTGAGCCTCCTCCTCGCCATCCCGGCCGCGGCCGGTCTGTGGCTGGTCACCGGTGGCCGAGCCCTGCCGCTGGCCGCCGCCCGGACCCTGTCGGCGGCTGCCGTGGGCCTGACCCTCGTGCTGTCACTCGCCGCCGCGGTCTCTCGCGAGGGGATCGACCGGCCGTGGCTTCCGGACCTCGGCGTCCGGTTCTCGTTCGGCGTCGACGGGATCGCGGTGCCCCTGGTCCTGCTCACCGCCGCCATCGGCGCACTCGTCGTCGCCCACGCGTGGGTCGAGGTGCCCGAGGGTGGTACCCCCGCGACCTTCCTGGGGTGCCTGCTGCTCGTCGAGGCGGGCGCGCTGGCGACGTTCACGGCGCGTGACGCCGTCCTCTTCTTCGTCGCCTTCGAGCTCGTCCTCGTGCCGATGTGGGTGCTCATCAGCCGCTACGGCGACCGGCACGACGACCACGCCCGCGCCGACGCCGGCCACCGGTTCGTCCTGTACACGGCCCTCGGCTCGACCCTCATGCTCGTCGGCATCCTCGCGCTCGTGACCTTCGCCGGGACCTCCGACCTTCGTGAGCTCGCGGCCGGGGCGGGTGCTTCCCTCTCCCCCGACCGCCAGCTCCTCGTCGCCGCGCTGCTCGTGACAGGGCTGGCCGTCAAGGTCCCCGTCTTCCCGGTGCACACCTGGCTGCCGCCCGCGCACACCATCGCACCCACGGCTGGGTCGGTGCTCCTCGCCGCGGTGCTGCTGAAGATGGGCACCTACGGCCTCGTCCGCCTCCCGGTCGCGACGGTGCCCGACGGCTTCGCCCGGCTCAGCCCGGTCCTGGCGGTGCTCGGGGTCGTGGGGATCGTGTGGGGAGCGCTCGTCTGTCTCGTCGAGCGTGACCTCAAGCGGCTCATCGCCTACTCGTCCGTGGCACACATGGGTTTCGTCGTGCTGGCCCTCGCCGCCGGGACGGAGACCGGTCTGCAGGCGGCGCTCTTCGCCAACATCGCACATGGCGTCGTGTCGGCCCTGCTCTTCGTGCTCGTCGGCGGGCTGAAGCAGCGCTGGGGGACGGTCGACCTGTCCGTCGCCCGGCCGGCGCTGCGTGAGACCTCACCGCGGCTCGGCTTCGTGCTCGTGCTCGGCCTGGCGGCCAGCCTGGGGCTCCCGGGTCTCGCCGGCTTCTGGGGGGAGCTGCTCGCGGTGTATGCCGCCTGGGCCCCCGCCGACAACCGGCCCCGCGCGCTGTTCGTCGGGTGCGCCGTCGTCGCGGCCGTGGGCGCCGCCCTTGCCTCGGCCTACGCGCTGCGCGTCGCGCGGCGGGTCTGGGTCGGCGACGTGCCCGACCCCGAGGCCGGCACCACGCGTGACACCCGGGGCGTGGAGGCCGTGGTGCTGACGACCCTCGCGCTCGGTGTCGTCGTCCTCGGTGTGCTCCCCGGCCCCCTGCTCGCCGTGACCGCGGATGCCGTGGCCCGGATCGGCGGCGCTCGGTGACCGATCCTGCCCTCGTCGGCGTCGACGCCGTCATCCTCGCGCCGGCGCTGCTCCCCGCCCTGGCAGCGGTCCTCGTCCTCGTCGGTGACGCAGGCATCCTGCTCGCCGGGGCGGCGGCGCTCGCCCTGCTCCATGACGCCGGTGGCGGTCCTCGTGACACGACCGTGACGACGGCGCTCCTCCTGGCGGCTGCGACGGGCGGTGCTGGGGTCGCCGCGTCGCGTGACCTCGGCGCCTGGCTCGTCACCCTCGAGCTCGCGACCGTGCCGCTGGTCGCTCTGGTCGCACTGCGCGGATCCCGCACCGCCGCGCACGGGGCGCTCACCCTCCTCGTCACCTCCGTCACGTCCTTCGCCCTGCTCGTGCTGGGAAGTGCCTTGTGGCTCACGGCGACCGGCGACGCGGCCTTCGCTGCCGACACGGTCTCGGCGGCGTGGGGTGATCCCGAGCGCCGGACGGTGTTGGTCCTCGCCGTCACGGTCCTCCTCTGCGGGCTCGGCTTCAAGCTGTCGCTCGTCCCGTTCCACGCCTGGACCCCTCAGGCGTACTCCACGGCAGACATCGGGACCGCCGCGGCCCTGGCCACGATGTCGAAGGTCTCGGCGGCAGCCGCGCTCCTCGTGGTCGCGTCCGCCCTCACCGGGACCGGGCCGGATGCCGGGCGGGTGTCCGTGGTGGTCGGCATCGTCGCAGCCGCCTCGATGCTTCTCGGCAACGTCATGGCCCTGCGACAGGACGACGCGACCCGCCTCCTCGCGTGGTCCACGGTGGCCCAGGCCGGCTGGGTTTTGCTGCCCGTGGCAGCGCTCAGCACGAGCGGCCTCCGTGCGTCAGCGGCATATGTCCTCGTGTACGCGCTGGCCACGATGGTGGCGTTCGCCGCCGTGGCCCGCGTGGGGACCGGACCCCTCGCACGCTTCCGTGGCCTCCTGCGCCGTGACCGGCTCACCGGTGGAGCACTCGCGCTCGCCCTCCTGGTCCTCGCAGGGCTCCCACCGGGTGTCATCGGGCTCGTCGCGAAAGTGGTCGCGCTGGGCCCGGCCGTCGACGCCGGCCTGTGGCCACTCGTCGTCGTCGCGGTCGTCGCCGTCGTGTTGGGCGTCGCGGTCTACCTCCGGTGGTTCGCGCTGCTGCTCGGCGAGCCGGCGGAGCACGCCCCGGCCGAGGGCGGTGGCGGGGGTTCCCGGGCGGTCCTCATGCTCGGGACGGCCCTCCTCGTCCTGCTCAGCGCCCTGCCGGCGCTGCTCCTCGACCTGCTCTCCTGACCGGAACGAACCGAGCCCCCCGCAGCGTTGGAGACGACATGCACAGCCACAACAACGGCCTGAAGACCGCCGCCCTCTTCGGCGGCATGTGGGCCATCCTCCTCGCCATCGGGTGGATCGTGGCGCAGTACTTCGGCAGCAGCGTCTTCCTGCTCGTCTTCGCCCTCATCGGCGTCGCGACGACGTTCTACGGCTACTGGAACTCCGACAAGCTGGCGATCCGCGCAATGCATGCCTACCCCGTCAGCGAGGCCGAGGCACCGGAGATGTACCGGATCGTCCGGGAGCTGTCGACGGCCGCCGGCAAGCCCATGCCCCGCCTGTACATCTCTCCCACCTCCGCGCCCAACGCCTTCGCGACCGGCCGCAACCCCGAGAACGCCGCGGTCTGCTGCACCGTCGGGGTCCTCGGCCTGCTCGACGAGCGCGAGCTGCGCGGCGTGCTCGGTCACGAGCTCATGCACGTCTACAACCGGGACATCCTCACGAGCTCCGTGGCGGCGGCCATCGCCGGTGTCATCTCGACGATCGGCCAGTTCCTCTCCTTCGGCATGATGTTCGGCGGAGGCGGCTCGAGCGACGAGAACCGCAACCCCGTCGCCGGCGCGATCTCGCGCACCCGGGAGTACGACGCCGACGAGGACGGCGCCCGCCTCACCGGCGACCCGCTCGCCCTCGCCTCGGCGCTGCGCAAGCTCGAGCTCGGGGTGGCCCGGGCGCCTCTCGCGCCGACGCAGCAGGTCGTCAACGCCAGCCACATGATGATCGCCAACCCGTTCCGCGCCCAGGACGTCTCGCGGCTCATGGCCACCCACCCGCCGATGGCCGAGCGCATCGCCCGGCTGGAGCAGATGGCGTACGGCCACCGGATCAACCCGTGAGCCCGCTCGCCGCCTCGTCGTAGTACTGGCGGTTGCGCAGCCCGGCGGCCGCCGCCTCGTCGAGGCAGACCACCGTGTCGGGGTGCCACTGGAGCACCGACGCCGGCACGGATGCCGTGAGCGGCCCCTCGAGCGCGGCAGCGACGGCATCCGACTTGGTGTCCCCGGTGGCGACGAGGACGAGCCGGCGGGCCTCGAGGATGGTGCCCAGACCCTGGGTGAGGCAGTGCGTCGGCACGTCCTCGGGCCGCGCGAAGAAGCGGGCGTTGTCCCGCCGGGTCCGCTCCGAGAGGCGCTTCACGCGGGTGCGCGACGTCAGCGCCGACCCGGGCTCGTTGAAGCCCAGATGGCCGTTGGCGCCGATGCCGAGGACCTGCACGTCGACCCCCCCGAGCGCCGTGACCCGCTCCTCGAACGCTCGAGCGGCTGCCGTGAGCGCCGGCAGGTCGCGACCGGACCCGTCCGGGACGGCGAGCCGCTCGGCAGCCAGCCCGAGAAGCCCGCAGACGTCGCGGAGGAGCACCTGCCGGTACCCCTCCGGGTGTCCGGGCGGCAGGCCGACGTACTCGTCCAGGGCCACCCCGTGCGCCGCGGAGAAGTCCGCGCGCCCGGAGGCGACGGCGCGCCCGAGCTCCTGGTAGAGCCCGAGCGGTGAGGAGCCCGTCGCGAGCCCCAGGACCGGTTGCCGGCCGGTGCCCGACGGAAGCCCTGCCAGGACGGCCGTGGCCGCCCGGCGGGCTGTCTCCTCGGGGGTGTGGCTGACGACGACCTCCATCAGACCCCCACCCCGACCTGCTCGATCTGTCCTGGCAGCAGGGCCGCCCCGATGGCGGCGACGGGCACGCCGCCCTCGAGCACCACGACGCGCGAGACGAGGTCGAGGCGCCGCAGGAACGGTGACACCGCCGCCCGTCGGCTGATGTCTGCGCCGATGGCCTCCTCGAGCTCGTGCCGGTCGCGGGCGAGGCCGCCGCCGATGACAACGACCTCCGCGCCGGTGACGACCAGCACCTGGACGGCGAGGGCGATGCCATGGGCCAGGGTCGCGACGACGTCCCCCGCGTGCTCGTCCCCGGCGGAGGCGGCGGGGAAGAGCTCGCCGGCGGGTCGTGGCCACAACCGCAGCAGGGCAGTCCCGGAGGCAATGGTCTCCAGGCACCCCTCCTGACCGCAGGAGCAGGGGATGCCGGTGCCCACCGGGATGTGCCCGATCTCCCCGGCGGCGCCGCCGGCACCGCGAACGACCCTGCCGCGGTGGACGAAGGCCGCAGCGAGCCCGGTGCCGACGTTGAGGTACGCCGTCGTGCCGGCGGGGACGTGCGGTCGCACCGCGTGGTGCGCGCCGAGCGCGGCGGCCTTGACGTCGTTGTCGACGTGGGGCCGCCGGCCGGTGGCTGCCTCGATGCCGCCGGCGAGGTCGAGGGACTGCACCGAGAGGTTCACGGCGTGTCGCGCCCAGCCGGTCTCGGGGTCCACGAGTCCGGGCATGCAGGCTCCGACGTGGTCGATCTCGCCCCACCCGCCCACCTCGGCCGCGGCCCGGTCGGCGACGTCCACCGCGGTCGACAGCGTCTGGGCCGTGCCGTGCCCGGACGGCGCCGCGACGTGGGCGACGACCTCGCCTGCCGCGTCCAGCACGAGGGCGGCGGTCTTCGTCCCGCCGATGTCGATACCGAGCCTCACGCGGACACCTCGCCACGGAGAACCGCGAGCAGGGCCCGGGCGACGGCCGGCGACCCGCCGAAGGTCTCGAGGTCGGCGCCGCCACGGGGCCACCCGCACTCGACGAGGACCACGTCGTGTCCCGCGTTGCGCAGGCGCTGCACCACAGCGTGGGCGAGGTGACCGGGCCCGACCGCCCGGGCCACGACGGCGACCCGCGCGCCCGGCGGTAGAGCGCTCTCTTCGACGACCGCGCCGAGGGCTGCGGGGCCCCAGGCAACCTGTCCGACAGCAAGGTTCGCGACTGAGTCGACCTGCACCACGCAGACAGGACCGGGTCGCGAGATCCACCGCCGCGCCTCGTCGGTGACCCGGAACGCCCGGGCCACAACCTCTGCCGGCAGCTTCTGCAGGGTCGGCCCTGTCTTCGTCACCGATGGGCGGGACAACGACGTGGCAGAGCGCGCGGCGAGAGAACGCACCCGTTCGGCCGCCTCAGTCACCCGTTCCGGCGCCAGTCGGCCGGAACGGGCGGCGTCGAGCACCGCGGCGTGGACGCCGGCGTACCGCTCCTCGGTCGTCCGGGACCCGAGGCACAGCAGGTCCACCCCGGCCGTGAGCGCGCGGACGGCTGCATCCGGAATGCCCGTCTGCGCGCTCGCCCCCGCCATGTCCAGGGCGTCGCTGACGATCACCCCGGTGAAGCGCAGCTCGTCGCGCAGGACGGCGAGGACGGCGGGCGAGAACGTGGCCGGACGCTCGGGGTCGAGCGCCTCGACGACGATGTGGGAGGTCATGACCGACGCGACGCCGGCCGCGACGACAGCGCGGAACGGTGCGAGCTCTCGCGCGCGGAGCACGTCGAGCGGCACGCCGATTCGGGGCAGCCCGTGGTGGGAGTCCACGACGGTGTCGCCGTGGCCCGGGAAGTGCTTGGCGCAGGCCAGCACCCCCGTCGACTGCAAGCCCTCCACCCAGGCTGCCCCGTGTCGACCGACGCCGTGCGGCTCGGCGCCGAAGCTCCGCACGCCGATGACCGGGTTGTCCGGGGAGGAGTTGACGTCGACCACCGGTGCCAGGTCGAGCCCGATGCCGTATGCCGTGAGCTCCTCGCCGATCGTGGCCGCCGCGTCCCGCGTCGTCCCCTCGTCGTCGAGGCGCCCCAGCACGGCGTTGCCGACGGCGGGCGACCCGGCGGGGTAATGGAGGCGGGTGACGTCGCCACCCTCCTCGTCGACGGCGAGGAGGACCCCCGGCATCCGGTCGTGGAGGGCGGCGCAGAGCGCTGCCAGCCCACCGGCATCCGGAACGTTGTCGCCGTAGAGACACACCGACACGAGCCCGGCCCCGTGCGCGCGCTCGATCCAGGCGGGCAGGTACGCGCCGACGAAACCGGGTTGCAGGGTGGCCGCGACGTCCGCGGACAGGCTCATCCCTTCACCGCCCCGCCGACCAGCCCGCTGCTCATCCGGCCCTGGACGATGAGGAAGAAGACGATGACGGGGAGCGCGACGAGGGTGGAGGCCGCCATGACCTGACCCCAGTCCGTCTCCCGGCTCGCGCTCGCCTGCACGAAGCCCCGCAGCCACAGCGGCAGGGTCCTCGCCTGCTCCTCCGTCATGACGACCAACGCGACCGTGAACTCGTTCCAGGCCTGGAGGAAGGCGTACACCCCGGAGGCCACGAGCCCGGGTGCCAGCAGCGGGAAGGTGATCTTGAGGAAGGCCCTCGTGCGCGAGAGGCCGTCGACCATGGCGGCCTCCTCGAGGTCGGCCGGGACGCCGGCCACGAACCCCCGCAGCATCCAGATCGTGAAGGGGACCACGGCGGCGGTGTAGAGCACGGCGAGGCCGAGCGAGCGGTTCAGCAGGCCGAGCGAGGACATCATCTTGTACTGCGCGATGAACAGCCCTTCCGCCGGCAGCATCTGGATGAGCAGCAGGGCGACGACGAACGAGGCCCTTCCCCGGAACCGGAAGCGGCTGATCGCGAGGGCACCGAGGAACGCGACGACGAGTGCGGCCACCACCGTCGTCAGCGTCACCACGAGCGAGACGGCCAGGGCCTGGACGAACGCGGGGTCGGTGACGACGACGCGGAAGTTGTCCACGGAACCGCCGAACGGCAGGAACGTGGGCGTCGTGGACTGGAGGACGACGTTCGGCAGGAACGCCGAGTTGAGCATCCAGTAGACGGGAAACGCCCAGAGCAGCGCGACAGCCAGGGCGAGGACCGTGAGCAGCGTGCGGGAGGTGCGCGAGCGTCGCATCAGGAGTCCTCCTTCATGAGCGAGCGGACGTAGTACCAGCTGAGGGCGACCGTGAGGACGAGCATGAAGACGCTGACCGCGCTGGCCGATCCGAAGTCGCCCTTGCCCGTGCCGAGCTGGTACACGTAGGTCCCCAGCAGGTTCGTCTCGTTCGCGACGGAGCCGGCATCCTGGAGCACCTTGATCTGCGTGAAGACCCGCAGGTCCCAGATGAGCTGGAGGAGGATGACGATCGAGAGGACGGGGGCGATGAGCGGCAGGATGATGTGCCGCAGCCTCTGGAGGAAGCTCGCACCGTCGATGGTGGCGGCTTCGATCACCTCCGCGCTGACCTGGGTCAGTCCCGCGTAGATGCTCAGCGCGACGAACGGCACACTCATCCAGACGACGATGACGCAGGCCACGGCGAGGAAGGACAGCGGCTGGGAGAGCCAGTTGTGGCCCTGCGCCGCCTCGACGCCGACGCGGGTGAGGAGCCAGTTGAGGAGCCCTCGCCGCCAGTCGACGATCCAGATCCAGACCGTCATCGACGCGACGACGGGCATCGCCCAGGCCAGGAGCAGGGAGACCTGCAGGATCAGCCGGGGCAGCCGGTCGAGGGCGTTCATGAGGATGGCGAGTGCCCCGCCCACGAGAACCGTGAGGACCGCGGTGACGACGCAGAACACGAGGGAGCGGACGACGACCTGCCACAGCTCAGGGTCGGTGACGAGGGAACGGTAGTTGTCCAGGCCGACCCACGCCGGGGGCGCGCCGAACTGCTGCAGGAGCCCGAACTCGCGGAAGCTCGTGACGAGCTGCCAGCCGATCGGGTAGCCGAGAGCTACCACGAGGAGAACCAGCGTCGGGAGGATCAGGAGGAGGGGGAGGCGGCGGCCCACGGGGCGCGTCGGGCGGTCCTTGTGCGGTGTTCCTGCGCCCCGGCGGCCGGCTGGCGGGGCGCCGACCGCCGGGGTGGTGCTCACTGGAGGTTGAGCATCGGGGTGATCTTGGCGTCGTACTCCTTGGCGAGCACCGTGAGGTCCTGCGCGTCACGGATCTTGCCGAAGAACTCCTCCATCACCATCGAGGACTCGACCGCCGCCCAACCCGGCGCCGCCGGGGTGAGCTTGGACTTGGATGCCGAGTCGATGAGCGCCTTGGCGAACTCGTCGTCACCCAGGGAGGAGACATAGTCGGAGTTTGCCGGACCCAGGCCCGCGCCACCGAGCTTCTGCTGGTACTCCGCGGAGAAGATGATCTTCATCAGCTCCTTCGACAGCTCCGGGTTCTGCGACTTCGCGGAGATCGCGATGTTGGAGCCACCGGCGAACACGGGGGCCGGCTGGCCGTCACTGCCCGGGAGGACGAAGGTGCCGAACTTCTTCGGGTTCCACTCCCGGACGTCCTTGCCGTCCTTCTTGACGAGGTCACCGATCGACCAGTGGGCCCAGCCGGGAGCCATGATGGTGGCCGCCGTCAACGACGTCTTGCCGGTCGGCTTCTGGTTCTCGTCGAGGATCTGGTCCGTGTCGTTGATGTAGAGCCACGGTGACTGGTCCTTGGCGTCGGACGGCGCCTTGCTGGCGGACCGGTAGATCTCCTGCAGCTGCTGGAGCCCCTTGAGGGAGTTGGCGTCCGAGAGGGTGGAGACCCACTGGCCGTTCTCCTTCTTGGCGAGCTCGCCGCCGTTGGCGAAGATCCAGGAGATGCCGTTGCGCCAGTCCTGGCCACCGAGGAAGAAGCCGGAGAAGTTCTTGATGTCGCGCGGGTTCTCCGAGGTGATCCTGGCGACGGCCGCGTTGAACTCCTCGAGGGTTGTCGGCTGCTCGACCCCGGCCTCCTTCCAGACGTCCTTGCGCATGAACAGGTAGCGCGACCCGAAGTAGTAGGGAAGCGCGTACTTCTTGCCGTCGACCGAGCCCGCCTCGACGAACGAGGGAAGGAGCTTGTCACCACCGAGGGCGTCGTACTGGTCCGAGATGTCGAGGAACGCGCCGACGTTGGTGAAGGTCGGGGACTGGGTGTTGCCCAGCTCGACGACGTCGGGGGTGTTCTCGGCATCCGGGAGCGCCGTCGTCAGCTTGGTCACGAGGTCACCCCACGACTGCTCCTCGACGGCGAGGGTGGCGCCGGTCTTGGCCTTGAACGTGTCCTGGAGGTAGGTCCGCAGCTCGTCGGGGGTGTCCCCGCCGGCCAGCCACAGGGTGACGGTCTTGTCCGCGTTGGACGTCGAGGTGGTGGCCGCCGGGGTGTCCGACGACTCACCACTCGCGCACGCGGTCAGGAGGAGTGCCGCGCTGGTGAGCGCGACGAGGGGCAGACGCCGGTTCATTCGGTCTTCCTTTCGGGCGGTGGGGCCGAACGGCCCCTGGGGTGCACCGAGGTGCGGAGGGGTGGGGTCAGACGACCCCGAGCTGGTCCCAGAGGACCAGTGCGGCCGCGCCACGCAGGACGATGTCCTGCGGCGACGCGGCAAGCCGGACGGAGATGGGGAAGTCGGGGTTGGCGAGCAGGCGCTCGGAGAGCGTCCGTTCGAGGACGGGGAGGACCGGCGCCATGAGCTCCTCGGGACCGGCGAGGACGACCTCGGAGAGGTCGAGAGCGGCGACGATCGGCGCGAGGGCGACACCGAGGCGCTCGCCCCCGATCTCGACGACGTCGCGCCCGTCCGGTCCGTCGAGTGCCGCCCTGAGACGCGGTATCGACAGCCACGTCTCGAGGCAGCCCTGCTTTCCGCACGGGCAGTCCTCGCCGCCGTCGGTGCCGACGGTGACGTGGCCGATCTCGCCTGCCGCGTGGTGGGC
This sequence comes from Ornithinibacter sp., assembly GCA_029266735.1. Taxonomy (GTDB): domain Bacteria; phylum Actinomycetota; class Actinomycetes; order Actinomycetales; family Dermatophilaceae; genus Fodinibacter. The sequence goes on along the minus strand of JAQSWG010000064.1, from coordinate 3,468 downwards.
GCCGGCGACCCGGTGGCCGCCGGTGACGATGCCGCATCCGACGCCACGACCGACGTGCACGAGGACCATGTCCTCGCTGCCCGGTGATGCGCTGAGCTCGGCCTGCGTCGCGGCATCGGAGTCGTTCGTGACGAGCACGGGAACACCGGTCGCGTCGGCCACCAGATCGCGCAGCGGCACGTCGGTCCACCCGAGGTTGGGGGCCGTGCGAACAGTGCCGTGCCGGTCCACGAGGCCGGGCGTTCCGATCCCGATGCCGAGCACGGGATACGGGGAGCGGGCGATCGTGGCACGGACGAGCTCGACGACCACGGCGGGGTCGACACCACGGCCCTGCGCGGCGTCCACGGCCGCGGGCCGCTCCTCGCGCACGAGCACCTCACCGGTGATGTCGAGCACCGCCGCCCGGAGTCGGGCCGGGACGGACAGGTCGACGGCCAGCGTGAGCAGCCGCGCCCGGTCGAGGTCGACGAGGGTGGCCCGCTTGCCAGGGCCGGCCTGGACGTCGGGTCCGACGTCGAGAACCCGACCCTTGCCGATGAGCTCGGCGACGAGGTCGGACATCGTCACCTTGGTGACTCCGACCTCCCGGGCGAGCTGTGCCCGGCTCGTCGGACCAAGCCGGCGCAGCGTCTGGAGGACGAGGGACAGGTTCTGCCGACGACCGTCGGCTGGAACGACGGCCGCCGACGTCCGGACGCGGCGGGAGGTGCTGCTCACAAGCGTTAGTAAACTTTACTAACTTATCCTGCACAACCCCTGTGACCCAACCGTGATCGACCTCTCTGGTTGGCTGGGTGTATGCCGTCGTTGACCCGTTCCGAGGCCGTCGCCCGCGCCACCCGCCTGACCGTCGACGCGATGGAGGTCGACCTCGACCTCGACCGCGGCACCGAGGTCTTCGGCTCCCGCGCCTGCATCCGCTTCTCGTGCCACGAGCCGGGGACCGACACCTTCGTCGAGCTGCGGCCCCGCCACCTCGTCTCGGCGACACTGAACGGGCGGGCCCTCGACCCGGCATCCCTGAGCGACGGACGGCTGCCCCTGACCGAGCTCAAGCCCGACAACGTGCTCCACGTCGAGGCGACGATGGCCTACAGCCACGACGGCCAGGGCCTGCACCGCAGCACCGACCCCGCGGACGGCGAGGACTACGTGTACGGGCACCTCTTCCTCGACGCCGCGCCGACGGTCTTCGCCTGCTTCGACCAGCCCGACCTCAAGGCGCCCTACACGCTGACGGTCACCGCGCCCGAGGAGTGGACCGTGCTCGGCAACGGCGCCGCGACCCTGACCGCCCCCGGCCGGACCGCCCTGGCGGCCACTCCACCGCTGGCGACGTACTTCGTGACTGTGTGCGCTGGGCCCTGGGCGTCCGTGCGGGCGGAGCACGACGGCATACCGCTGGGTGTCCATGCGCGGCGCTCCTTGGAGCCACACCTCCGGGAGCAGGCGGAGCACATGCTCGAGACGACCCGGGCATGCTTCGACCACTACCACCGGCTGTTCGGCATCCGGTACCCGTTCGGCGAGTACCACCAGGTCTTCGTGCCGGAGTTCAACGCCGGCGCGATGGAGAACCCGGGCTGCGTCACGTTCCGCGACACAATGGTCTTCCGGGGAGCGGCGACCCCCGACGAGGTGCTCCAACGCAGCAACACCATCGCCCACGAGATGGCCCACATGTGGTTCGGGGACCTCGTGACGATGCACTGGTGGGACGACCTGTGGCTCAACGAGTCCTTCGCCGAGTACATGGCCTACGAGGCCCTGACCGAGGTCACCGAGTTCACCGACGCGTGGGTGGAGTTCGGGGTGATCCGCAAGATGTGGGGATATTCGGCCGAGCGGGCACCCAGCACGCATCCGGTGGCCGGCTCGCCGGCTCCCGACGCCCACTCGGCGCTCGGCAACTTCGACGGCATCTCGTACGCGAAGGGCGCCTCCGTGCTGCGCCAGCTCATCGCGCACATCGGCGACGACGCCTTCGTGCGCGGCGTCACGACCCACCTGTCGACGAACGAGTTCGGGAACGGCGACCTCGCCGAGTTCCTTGCGGCGATGGAGCGGGCGTCGGGGCGATCGCTTGCGGCCTGGAGCTCGGCCTGGCTCGAGACGGCAGGGGCGGACCGCCTGACGCTCGAGGGGGACGTCCTCGTGCGGGTTCCCCCGTCCGACGACCCCGTGGAGCGGCCGCACACCGTCGACGTCGCGGTGTTCGCGGGCGCGGCCGAGGTGTCGCGGGTGCGGGTCGTCATCGAGGGAGATCGCACGCCGGTGCCCGGCCTCGACGCGCTGCCGGCGCAGGCCATCGTCGTCCCCAACGCCGGCGACCTCACATGGGCCGAGGTGTCGCTCGATTCCGGCACCCTGGACAACCTGGTCGACGGGCTCGCCGACGTCCCGGACCTGCAGGCCCGCTCCGTGGTGTGGGTGGCCCTGCTCGGCGGCGTCCACCGCGCCGAGGTCGACCCCCGTCACGCCATCGACGTGTTCTGCGAGGCGTGGCCGCACGAGACCGCGTCGGCGGTGCTGGCCCGGTCCGCGCTCGTCGTCACGAGCCAGATGGTGCCGATGTTCCTCCCCCCTGGCGAGCAGCCGCCGGCGCTGGTCCGAGTGGCGGGAGCCGCCGACGAGCTGCTGGACCGGTCAGCGGCGGTGCCCGGCGCCGAGGGGGAAGCCCTCGCCGTGCTCGCCGCGCGCGTCTGGGCCCGCAGCGGCTCCGACGTCGAGCGACTTCGGCGGTGGACCCAGGGCGAGGGGCTGCCCTCCGTCCTCGTCGGCGACGACGACTTCCGGTGGGCGGTGCTGCGCAGACTGGCGACCCTCGGAGAGCTCTCCGACGCAGAGATCGAGGCCGCCGAGTCGGCCGACCGCTCCCTCGCGGGCGAGCTCGCCGCGCTCGGCGTCCGCGCGGTCCGTCCGACGGCCGAGGCCAAGGCGTGGGCATGGACCGCGCTTCGCGACGACGAGACTCTCTCCAACTACGCCGCGCTCTCGGTCGCCGGCGGCTTCTGGGTGGCGCCGACCCACGACCTCGTCCGCCCCTACGTCGACCGTGTCGGAGACCTCGTCGTCGGGATGTCCGGCCGGATGGGCGACGACGCCATGTCGAGGATCGTGGAGGCCATCCACCCCACCACCGTCGTCGAGGAGGGCACGGCCGTGGTCTCCGGTGCGGTCCTCGAACGCGGCGACCTCACACCGGGCGTCCGACGTGCCCTCGTCGACGCCGACCACGCCCTCCGCGAGGCCCTCGAGAGCCGTCGACACTTCGGCTGAGCGTCGGGGTGGACACGATCATGGCGATGGCTGGATCCGGCGCCATCCGCCCGCGCGGTTGTTCGCGATGACGGCACGGAAGAGCTCCAGCAGGGCCGACTCGTCCAGCTCGTCGTCGCGGCGGATCTGGATCCCTCGGGCCGTGGCGTTGTTCCGACCCTGGTTGACCAGACCGTGCGGGTCCGG
>JAQSWG010000063.1 GCA_029266735.1 Ornithinibacter sp. | reverse complement strand
CTCATCTACGGCACCCCGGGGGAGTCGCTGGACGACTGGCGGGCGAGCCTGGAGGCGGCCGTCGCCCTGGCGCCGGACCACGTGTCGGCCTACGCGCTGGTCGTCGAGGAGGGGACCCGGATGGCCGTCCGGGTGCGACGCGGCGAGCTGTCGCTTCCCGACGGCGACGACGAGGCCGACAAGTACGAGCTCGCCGACGAGCTGCTCTCGAACGTGGGGTTCGACTGGTACGAGGTGAGCAACTGGGCCCGCGGGGACACCGCGCGCTGTCGCCACAACGAGGGCTACTGGCGTGGCGATGCCTGGTGGGGCATCGGGCCCGGTGCCCACAGCCATGTCGGCGGCGTCCGGTGGTGGAACGTCAAGCACCCGAGGTCGTATGCCGGGCGCCTGGCGTCGGGCGCGTCACCGGCGGCCGGTCGGGAGACGCTGACCGAGGCGCAGCGGCACGACGAGGAGGTGCTCCTCGGGGTGCGGCTGCGGGAGGGGCTCCCCCTCGACCGGCTCGACGCCCTCGGCCACGAGGCCGTCGCCGGTCTCGTGGCCGAGGGGCTCGTCGACCGCAGGGCGGCACTGCGCGACGGCCGGCTGGTGCTCACCCTGCGGGGGCGGCTCCTCGCGGACGCGGTCGTGCGCCGCCTCGTCGGCGTCTGAGCACGGGCCGCGCTACTTGACGAAGTTCGGCGTCATCGGCGGGTTCCACCACTCGCCGTTGTTCGCCTTCACCGCGCCGATGATGTGCACGATGACCGCGAACAACCACGCAGCAGCGAACGTCACGAACCCGATGAGGACGAACATCAGCGGGATCGAGATGAGCATGACGATGCCGGCGATGATCTGGACGTTGAGCGCGTTCGCCGAGTGGTGCCGCACGAACGGGCCGCGGTCACGGAACACGAGGTACATGACGAGGGCCACGACGAAGCCGAGCGCACCGCCCGAGAGGACGGTCGCGCCGAGCGCCACGCCGTGGGCCGCCATGCCGGTCGTCCGCTCCTCCTGGGCGGTCATCGGCTTGGGCCCACCTGCGTAGGGCACCGTCTCGCCACCCGGCTGCGGTGCGGGCGGGGGGTAGCCGGGCTCCGCCGCCGGGGGCGGCGGTGCCGGCTGTGACGGCTGAACCGGCTGAACCGGCTGGGACGGCTGTGCAGCCGGATCGGTCGACGTCTCGTCGGGGCGGGGGTGCATGTCACTCATCGTTTACTCCTCCATGGGGGCGGTCTGCCTCCATCAAACACCCGCCGGCCCCCGAGCCGAGCAGTTCGAGGGTGAGGCAGGGGCCACGTCAGGGTCGGCTCAGGGCGGACCCCGAGACCCGAGGTGGCCCCGGCTGTCGGTGCCTGCGGTCAGACTGGACCCATGGATCTCGTCGACAGGGTGCGGGACGCGCTGCCGCCCGCGGAGGAGAGGCAGATGTTCGGCGGCACCGCGTTCATGGTGTCAGGGGCACTGGCCTGCTCCGTGAGCCGGCGGGGCCTGCTCGTGAGGGTCGGTGCCGAACACCAGGACGAGCTCCTCGAGGAGGACGGCGTGGCGCCGATGGTCATGGGTGGCCGAGTGAGCCGTGGCTGGGTGCACGTCGACCCGCGCGTGCTCGACGAGGAGCCCGCGCTGGGCCGATGGCTGGAGCGTGGTGTGGCCGCCGCCAGGGCGGTCAGCCGGGGGCGGTGACGAAGTCGATCAGCTCCTCGACCCGGCCCAGCAGCTCCGGCTCGAGGTCGGCATAGCTGTCGACGGCTCCCAGCACCCGCCGCCAGGCCCGTGCCAGGTCCGTGTGCGTGGCGTGCGGCCACCCGAGGTGCGTCGCGACCCCCGCCTTCCACGAGGTTCCGCGCGGAATGACCGGCCAGGCGTCCATCCCCAGCCGCTGCGGCTTCACCGACTGCCACACGTCGACATAGGGGTGGCCGACGACGAGGACGTGGTCCGCCCACGGCCGGAGCCGGCGGGCCGCCTCGACGACCCGCCACTCCTTCGTCCCCGGCAGGAGGTGGTCGACGAGCACCCCCATGCGCCGACCGCGGTCCGGTGCGAAGCGGCGGATCACCTCCGTGAGGTCGTCGACCCCGTCGAGCATCTCGACGACGACGCCCTCGACGCGAAGGTCGGCTCCCCACACCTTCTCGACGAGCTCCGCGTCGTGCCGGCCCTCGACGAAGATCCGCGACCCCTTCGCCACCATGGCTCGCCGGCCGTGCACCGCGCGGGAACCGCTTGCGGTTCGTCGCTCGGCAGCGCGCGCAGCGGACAGCCGGGCCGTCGCGGACGCCCGGGGTGCCGAGAGGGTCACCGGTGCGCCGTCGACGTGGAACCCCGGTCCGAGGGGAAAGGCCCGAGTGCGCCCGTGGCGGTCCTCGAGGTGGACCATGTGCACCCCGCCGGCCTTCTCCACGCGCACCACCGCACCGCACCAGCCGGTCTCGACGTCCTCGACGACCGTGCCGGTCTCGGCCGGCACCTCCACCGGACGCGCCCGCGCCCGCCGGCGCCGGTGCCCCGAGAGCACGTCGTCCCCATAGCGGTCACTCACGCCGCGACGGTAACCGGCGCCCACGACCGGCTCCGGGTGGCGCGCCGCGGGCGTTCGGCGCATCCCGTAGAATTGGCACTCCCGGCGCGGGAGTGCCAGCCTGCCCCGATCCGAGTCCGGAGGTGAAGAGGAACCCATGAGCGAGGACCGCCGTCTGCGCGTGTTGCGTGCGATCGTCCAGGACTACGTCCACACCTCCGAGCCCGTGGGATCCAAGGCGCTGCTCGAGCGCCACCACCTCGGCGTCTCTGCGGCGACCGTGCGCAACGACATGGCCGTCCTCGAGGAGGAGGGCCTCATCGCCGCCCCCCACACGAGTGCCGGGCGGGTGCCGACGGATGCGGGCTACCGGCTCTTCGTCGACCGGCTGTCCGCCATCAAGCCGATGAGCGCCGCCGAGCAGCGCGCCATCTCCCAGTTCCTCGAGGGCGCAGTCGACCTCGACGACGTCGTGGACCGCACCGTGCGCCTCCTCTCGTCGCTGACCCGGCAGGTCGCCGTCGTGCAGTACCCCTCCCTGTCGCGGTCGTCCGTCCGGCACGTCGAGCTCGTGCCGATCGGGGGCGAGCGGCTGCTCGTCGTCCTCATCACAACGACCGGCCGGGTGGAGCAGCGGGTCATCGACGTCGGAACCGACCTCGTCACCGACGACGGCGAGCAGGCGCTGGCGACGCTGCGTGCCGAGCTCAACCGGGCGACGAGCGGCCGTACCCTGGCCGAGGCGTCGACCGAGCTCTCCGGGGTCCCCGAGCGACTCGACCCGGCGCTGCGCGACCTCGTCCGCGCGATCAGCACCGCCCTCCAGGACGCGCTGGTCGAGGAGCGGGAGGAACGCGTGGTCCTGGCCGGGACCGCCAACCTCGCGCGCGTGGGACCGGACTTCACGACGAGCCTGGGACCGGTGCTCGAGGCCCTCGAGGAGCACGTCGTCCTCCTCAAGCTCCTCGGCACCGTGGCCGAGGAGGGCGGCGGTGTCGCCGTCCGCATCGGGCACGAGAACCCGTATGCCGGCCTGCACACCACCTCGATGGTCACGACCGGCTACGGAGCGGGGACCGACCTCGTCGCCGGCCTCGGCGTCGTCGGCCCCACCCGGATGGACTACCCGACGACGATGGCGGCCGTACGCGCGGTGGCGACCTACGTCTCACGGATCCTCGCGCAGTGAGCCGCCACTGCGCAGCCCCACCCGACCGACCACCACTGTCCCGAAGGACCCGCCACCTGTGAACGACTACTACGCCGACCTCGGGGTCGCCCGCGACGCCGACCCGGAGGAGATCAAGCGCGCCTACCGCAGGGCCGCTCGGCGTCTCCACCCCGACGTCAACCCCGGACCCCAGGCCGAGGAGCAGTTCAAGAAGCTCTCCCAGGCCTACGACGTCCTGTCCGATCCGGACAAGAAGCAGGCCTACGACATGGGTGCGGACCCCTATGCCGCCGGTGCGGCCGGCTTCGGCCAAGGCTTCTCCTTCAGCGACATCATGGACGCGTTCTTCGGCGGGCAGACAACCTCTGCCGGGCGGGGGCCGCGCTCGCGCACCACCCGCGGCCAGGACGCCCTGGTCCGCCTGGACATCGACCTCGGGGACGCCGTCTTCGGCGCAGAGAAGGACCTGACGATCGACACCGCCGTCACGTGCGGCACCTGTCACGGCAACGGCATGCAGCCGGGCACCTCGACCCGCACCTGTGACGTCTGCGGCGGCCGTGGGGAGATCCAGCAGATCCAGCGCAGCTTCCTCGGCCAGGTGATGACGACCCGGCCCTGCATGACCTGCTCGGGCTTCGGCCAGCTCATCACGCACCCCTGTTACGAGTGCTCGGGGGACGGTCGGGTCCGGACCCGACGGACCCTCACGCTCAAGGTGCCGGCCGGGGTCGACACCGGAACGCGGATCCAGCTCACCGGCGAGGGTGAGGTCGGCCACGGCGCCGGCCCGCGGGGAGACCTCTACGTGGAGGTCGCCGTGAACCGGCATACGGTCTTCCAGCGACGCGGCGACGACCTCCACGCGACGATCGAGGTGCCCATGACCGCCGCCGCGCTCGGCGCGACCCTGGTGATGGAGACCTTCGACGGCCCGCGCGACCTCGACATCCGGCGTGGCACCCAGTCCGGCGACACCATCACCCTGCGCGGGCTCGGCGTCACGCACCTGCGGGGCACCGGTCGCGGGGACATCGTGGTCCACACGATGGTCCAGACGCCGACCCGCCTGGACGCCGACCAGGAGGACCTGCTCCGGCGACTCGCGGTGGCGCGCGGCGAGGAGCGCCCGGAGGCCCGGATCGGAGTCCCCGGGGAGGGCTCGCTCTTCGGCAAGCTGCGTGACGCGTTCAAGGCACGGTGACAGCCCTCATGACCCTGCCGCTCCATCTCCTGACGGGTGAGGCCCTGGCCGGCCGAGGTGTCGGGGACGTCGTCGTCCTCGACGGCCCCGAGGGCCGGCACGCCGCCACGGTGCGGCGAACCCGGGTGGGGGAGCGGCTCCTGCTCACCGACGGCGAGGGCGCGCGGGTCGAGGCGCGGGTCGTCGCGGTCGACGCCGCCTCCCTGGAGCTCGAGGTCGTCGCCGTCGCCACGGACCCCGCACCGAACCCTCGGTTCGTCCTCGTCCAGGCGCTCGCCAAGCACGACCGGGACGAGCAGGCGGTCGAGGCGGCCACGGAGTGTGGCGTCGACGAGGTCGTCCCCTGGCAGGCGTCGCGCAGCGTCGTCCGGTGGCGGGGGGAGCGTGGCGACAAGGCACGTCGCACGTGGGATGCCGTGCTCGTGGCCGCTACGAAGCAGTCACGCCGCACCCGTCGGCCGGTGCTCGCGCCCACGGCCACGACGGCGCAGCTGGCGGCTCGGGTCCGAGGCGCGGCGGCGGCATACGTGCTGCACGAGGACGCACCGACGCCGCTGGCGAGCGTCTCGCTCCCGGCCGCCGGGGACGTCGTGCTCGTCGTGGGGCCTGAGGGCGGGGTGGCACCCGAGGAGCTCGCCGCCCTGGAGTCGGCCGGTGCGTCGGTGGTGCGCCTCGGCGGGACGGTGCTCCGGTCCTCGAGCGCCGGTCCCGCAGCCCTCGCGGTGCTCAGTGCGATGGCGCGCTGGCGCTGAGCACCCGCCTCACCGCACCGAGAACGGCATCGTCGTCTCGGCGGAGACCTTCTCGCCGTCCTCGGCGCTCGGCTCGTAGACGCGGATGGCGTAGGCGCCGGGGGAGAGGGTGCCGAGGTCGATCTCGTAGGTGCCGCGGCTGGCGGCGCCGTCCGACGCGGTGACGAAGCCCTCGTCGAGGACGTCGCCCTCGCGGAGCAGCTGCCAGGACACGGTCGCCTCGTAGACCTGCGCCTCGCCGGTCACCGTGACCGGTCCGGAGCCGAGCTCCTGTCCCCGCGTGGGGGAGTTCACCCAGATCGGGGCGAGGTCGTAGTGGTAGAGATCGCGCGATGCCGGGCGGTTGTACGCGCGGTCCACCGGCTGGGTGCCGAAGATCGCCTCCGAGCCGTCGGCGAGGACGAAGCGGACGGGGATCGTCCCACGCCCCACCGCCGCCTGGGCGGTCCACACGAGCTGTTGCACGCTGACGCGTTCGGTGTCCTCGGGGAAGGCCGTCCCACCGGGGCCGGACAGGGTGATGGTGATCCGTGAGTCCGTCACGGCGACGTCGACGAGCTCCACCCCGTCCCAGGTGCGCAGGTACCCGTCGGTCCCGGGGGGCACCGCGGCCATCGCCAGCTCGATCGCGGTGCGAGCCCGGAGCCGGTCGTCGGCCTGCCGGGTCACGCCCGGGACGGTCAGCCACTCCCGGTACAGCCGGGCCATGCGCGCGTCGTCGCCGATGGTCGCCACGTAGTAGACCGGAAGGGCCACAGGGGTCCCAGCCGTGGGCGCCGGGGTCGAGGCGGTGCTCGTGGGCGACGGTGCGCCGCTGTCGGTGGGTCCGGCGGAGGGGGTCGTCGTGGGGCCCGCGGACGGGCTGGTGAGAGGGCTCGAGGTGGGCAGGGGGAGGTCGCTACTGGCGGGGACGGGGTCCGACCCGTCCGGGAGGCCGAGCCAGACGCCGGTGACCACGGCCACCACGGCAGCAGCGGCCGCGAGCGGCAGCCACCAGCTGGTCGCCCAGGCCGACCGCGACGGGCGCGCGGTGGCAAGGATCTCGTCCAGCCGGTCGCCCGGCTCGAGCAGTGCGGCTTGCTCGTCGAGCGCCCCACGCAGGGCCTCGACCATGCGCTCGTCGTCGTTCATGTCCACTCCGTCCCGCTGCGCAGGGCCGCCAGGCCGCGGCTCGCGTGGGTCTTGACCGAGCCCGGGGAGATGTCCAGGGCGTCGGCGATCTGGGCCTCGCCGAGGTCGAGGTAGTAGCGCAGGATGAGAACCTCTCGTTGTCGTGTGGGGAGCCGCCCGAGGGCCGCGAGGATGGACTGGCGCGAGAGCCCGGCAACGGCCGACTCCTCCGCGCTGGGTCCGGTCCGAGCCCCGGGATCGTCCGGACCGCCTCGCACCGAGGCGGCCCACCGCTCTTTGACCCCACGGTGGCGGAGCGCGGAGCGCGCCCCGTTGAGGACGGCCCGCCGCAGGTATGCCGCGCCCGCCGCGGGGTCGCGCAGACCCGACCAGTGCGCATGCAGCGCCACGAAGGCGTCCTGGACGACCTCCTCGGCCTCCCCCGCGTCGTGGAGGAGCAGCCAGGCGAGCCGGACGAGCCGCTGCCAGTGCGCGGCATACAGCTCCGTGACGGCGTCGTCGGCCTCGCGCTGCGCGCTGCCCGGCTCACCCATGGTGGTCATTGTCACGTGTCCTTGACGCGCGGCCCGCCCATCCGGTTGACCGTGCCCACGGATTGGTTCCGCACCCCGTCGGGTACGGGGCACCCATGGACGACACCGAGAACACCCCCCGTGAGGGCCTGGACCCCAGCGTCGACGACTTCGGCGACGACCAGGACTCCGAGCCCACGATGAACGCCCCGGAGTCGGAGCGTCCCGACGGGCTCGACGCGCTCGACGACGACGAGTCGACGGGTGGCGATGGCTCGCCGTCGTGAGACGCGTGACCTGACCCGAGCAGCACAGGAGGTCCTGGGGTACCCGTCCCTGAGGAGCGGCCAACCCGAGGCCATGGAGGCGACCCTCGCCGGTCGCGACGTGCTGGCCGTCATGCCCACGGGACACGGCAAGTCGGCGCTCTACCAGCTCCCCGCAGCGGTGCAGGGGGGCCTCACCGTCGTCGTCTCCCCCCTCATCGCGCTCCAGCGGGACCAGGTGGCCGCACTGGCGGAGGCTCCCGGCGCTCCACCCGGACGGGTGCTCAACTCCACGCAGGCGGTCGCTGAGACCGACGAGACGTGGGCGGCGGTGGACGCGGAGCAGCCCCTCGTGCTCTTCCTCGCACCCGAACAGCTGGCGCGCGACGACGTCCTGGAGCGGCTGCGGGCCCGCGGAGTGGACCTGCTGGTCGTCGACGAGGCGCACTGCATCTCCGCCTGGGGCCACGACTTCCGACCCGACTACCTCACGCTGGGGGCGGTGGCGCAGCGGTTGAGCCATCCGACGCTGCTGGCCCTGACCGCCACGGCCTCGCCACCGGTGCGCGAGGAGATCGTGACGCGCCTCCGGCTTCGCGACCCCCTCGTCCTCGTCCGCGGTTTCGACCGGCCCAACCTCCACCTCGACGTACGGCGTCACGTGGAGGACCGAGAGCGCCGCGAGGCGGTGGTCGACGGCGTGGCCGCGCTGCCCCGCCCTGGCCTCCTCTACGTCGCCACCCGCAAGGACACGACCGCCTATGCCGCCGCCCTCGCAGAACGAGGCTTGTCTGCCGTGGCCTACCACGGCGGCCTGCGGGCCGCCGAACGCCGTGAGGCGCACCTGAGGTTCAGCGACGGGTCGGCCGACGTCGTCGTGGCCACCTCGGCCTTCGGCATGGGTATCGACAAGCCGGACATCCGGTTCGTCGTCCACGCAGCGACTCCGGAGACTCCCGAGGGCTACTACCAGGAGATCGGACGGGCAGGACGGGACGGGGAGCCGGCCGAGGCGCTTCTCTTCTACCGGCCGGAGGACTTCGGGATGCACCGTTTCCACGCCGGCGGCGGAGCCGACGAAGAGCTCCTCGCGCGGCTCATGAGGGTCCTGCGACGAGCCGCTGCGGGGCTGTCGAGCAAGGAGCTCGCGAGACACGTCGACGCCTCCACCCGACGGGTCACCGGTGCCCTCAACCTCCTGGAGCAGGCCGGCGCCGTGCGCGTCAACCGGTCCGGAGTTCGCGCGGAGGACGTCACGCCGGGGAAGGCCGTCCGGCGAGCCGTCGCGCTCGCGGAGTCGCGCCAGCGCGTCCTGCAGTCGCGGATGGACATGATGCGCGGGTACGCCGAGACCGCGGGCTGCCGACGACGCTTCCTGCTGGGCTACCTCGGGGAGGACCTCGACGAGCCGTGTGGGCACTGCGACACGTGCGAGGACGGCACGGCCACCACCTGGGACGCCGAGCACTCGACGGACGGCGTCGACGACCCCTTCCCGGTGGGGCGTGAGGTCGCCCACCGGGAGTGGGGCGCGGGCCTCGTCATGAGCACCGAGCCGGACCGGCTGACCGTGCTCTTCGAGAGCGAGGGCTACCGCACGCTGTCCCTCGACGCCGTCCGCGACGAGGACCTCCTCTCGCTTCGATGAGCGGCCCCGGGCCGTCTACTGTGCGGGCATGAGCGAGAACGTGCCCGAGGACTGCCTGTTCTGCCGGATCGTCGCCGGGACCATCCCGGCCGACGTGGTCGCCGAGTCGGAGCACTCGCTGGCCTTCCGCGACCTGGATCCGCAGGCGCCGACACACGTGCTCGTCGTCCCGAGGCGCCACGTGCCCGACCTCGCCGCACTCGCCACGGCCTCGCCCGGCGAGCTCGCCGATACCGTCGGGCTGGCTGCGGCGGTCGCGGGCCAGGAGCACCTGCCTGGGTACCGGATCGTTGCGAACACCGGTGCGGCGGCGCAGCAGAGCGTGTTCCACGCCCACCTCCATCTCCTCGGGGGGCGAGAGCTCAGATGGCCCCCCGGATGACCAGACGGCGTTCTGGTGCGCCGGACCTCGGTCGCGCTCGTAGACTTGGCCCACGATGACTGACGCCCATACCGACCATCCCCACGTCCCGCAGCACACGGTCGTCGTCCCCCCGGACGTCGCCATGGTGACGCTGCTCGGCCCGCGCGACGAGCTGCTGCGCACGATGGAGCGGCAGTTTCCCCGGGTGGACATCCACGTCCGGGGCAACGAGTTCCACATCACGGGCCCCAGCGCGGAGGTGGCGCTCGTCGAGCGCCTCGTCGACGAGCTCCTCGACGTCCTCGAGGGCGGTCAGCCGCTCAACCGCGACGCGGTGGAGCGCTCGATCCAGATGTTGCGTGCCCAGACCTCGGAGCGCCCCGCCGACGTGCTGACGATGAACATCGTCTCCAGCCGTGGCCGCACGATCCGCCCGAAGACGCTGAACCAGAAGCGCTACGTCGACGCGATCGACGAGCACACGATCGTCTTCGGCATCGGCCCGGCAGGGACGGGCAAGACCTACCTCGCGATGGCCAAGGCCGTCGCCGCCCTCCAGGCCAAGCGGGTGAACCGCATCATCCTCACCCGACCGGCCGTCGAGGCGGGAGAGCGCCTCGGCTTCCTGCCGGGGAGCCTCAACGACAAGATCGACCCGTACCTCCGGCCGCTCTACGACGCGCTCCACGACATGGTCGACCCGGACTCGATCCCTCGCCTCATGGCTGCGGGCACCATCGAGGTCGCCCCCCTCGCCTACATGCGTGGGCGCTCCCTCAACGACTCCTTCATCATCCTCGACGAGGCACAGAACACGTCAGCCGAGCAGATGAAGATGTTCCTCACCCGGCTCGGTTTCGGGTCGACGATGGTGGTCACCGGAGACGTCACCCAGGTCGACCTGCCCGGCGGTACGCAGAGCGGCCTGCGCGTCGTCCGCGACATCCTCCACGAGCTCGAGGACGTGCACTTCGCCGAGCTCACGGCATCCGACGTCGTCCGGCACCGTCTCGTCGGGGAGATCGTCGACGCCTACGGTCGCTGGGACGAGAAGCAGCGCAAGGGCCCACGAAGGTGAGCATCGACGTCCTCAACGAGACCGACGTCGTGATGGACGAGCTCGAGCTCGTCGCGTGCTCCCGCTACGTGCTCGAGCAGATGCGGGTGCATCCGCAGGCGGACCTCTGCCTGCGCCTCGTCGACGAGGCAGCCATGGAGACGCTCCACGTGCAGTGGATGGAACTGCCCGGACCGACGGACGTCATGAGCTTCCCCATGGACGAGCTGCGGCCGGGGCGCGAGGGGTCCGAGCCAGCGGAGGGGGTGCTCGGCGACGTCGTGCTCTGCCCGAGCATCGCCGCGAAGCAGGCCCGCGAGGCCGGCCACGCCACGGAGGAGGAGCTCCTGCTGCTCACGACGCACGGCATCCTCCACCTGCTGGGCTACGACCACGCCACTCCCGAGGAGGAGAAGGAGATGTTCGAGCTCCAGCGCCAGCTGCTCCTCACGTTCCTCGCGACCCGCGGCCGGCCCAGCGCATGAGGCCTCGACGGCGATGACCGGACTCGTCACGGCCGCAGTGGTCGCGACCCTCGTCGCCTTCCTCATCTCCGCCGCGGAGGCTGCCTTCCAGCGGATGTCCCGTGCGCGCGCGCACGAGCTCCTCGACGAGGGCCGGCCCGGCGCGAAGGCGCTCGTGCGCGTGGTCGGTGACACCGCGGCATACCTCTCGGTCCTGTCCTTCCTGCGGGTCATCGCGGAGTCCACCGTCGCGGTGATGGTGACCCTGGCCGTCGTCAACCGCGTCGACGGCACCTGGCAGCCGTTCCTCGTCGCCATCGCGATCATGGCCCTCATCTCGTTCGCGGTGGTCGGGGTGTCCCCGGGGACCCTCGGTGCGCAGCACAGCACCCGCGTCGCGCTCGCCGCGGCTCCGTTGACGCTGTGGCTGCGCAGGGTGCTCGGACCGTTCTCGCGCCTGCTCATCGCCCTGACGAATGCCGTGACGCCCGGCAAGGGCTTCCGCGACGGCCCGTTCGAGAGCGAGAGCGAGCTGAGGGACCTCGTCGACATGGCGCGCGACTCCGCGCTCATCGAGCAGGGGGAGCGGGAGATGATCCACTCCGTCTTCGAGCTCGGTGACACGTTGGCCCGCGAGGTCATGGTGCCGCGCACCGACATGGTCTCGATCGACGAGGACCGCACCTGCCGGCAGGCGATGAGCCTGTTCCTCCGCTCCGGCTTCTCGAGGATCCCCGTCCTCGGCGAGGACGTCGACGACGTCGTGGGGCTGCTCTACCTCAAGGACGTCATCCGGCGGCTCAACGCCGATCCCGACGCGGGCTCGGTGCCCGTCACCGACCTCATGCGCCCGATGCCGTTCGTGCCCGAGAGCAAACCGGTCGACGACCTGCTCCGCGAGATGCAGCGCGACCAGACCCACTTCGCCGTCGTCGTCGACGAGTACGGCGGCACCGCGGGGCTCGTGACCATCGAGGACATCCTCGAGGAGATCGTCGGCGAGATCACCGACGAGTACGACCGCGAGGCTCCCGAGGTCGAGGACCTCGGGGACGGTCGGATGCGGGTGTCGGCGACGATGCACGTCGACGATCTCGGGGAGATGTTCGACCTGGACCTCGACGAGGACGAGGTCGACACGGTCGGCGGCCTCATCGCGAAGACGATCGGGCGGGTGCCCATCCTCGGGTCGACGTGCGAGGTGGCCGGGCTGCGCCTCACCGCGGAGCGCATGTCCGGTCGCAGGCACCGCATCGCCACCGTCGTGGTCGAGCCGGTCGAGGCCGTCGAGCAGCCCCACGGGGAGGGGCTGCCCGTGATGGAGGAGCGGGCCGGATGAGCCACGACGGGTACGTCGCCGGGTTCGCCTGCCTCGTCGGTCGCCCGAACGCCGGCAAGTCGACGCTCACCAACGCCCTGGTGGGCAGCAAGGTCGCCATCACGTCGAGCAAGCCGCAGACGACCCGGCACACGATCCGGGGGATCGTCACGAACGAGCGGAGCCAGCTCGTCCTCGTCGACACCCCCGGCCTGCACAAGCCGCGCACGCTTCTCGGGGAGCGGCTCAACGACCTCGTCCGGGAGACGCTGCTCGAGGTCGACGTCATCGGCTTCTGCGTGCCGGCGGACCAGCGGGTGGGGCCCGGGGACCAGTTCATCGCCGCCGAGCTGACGGAGATCATGCGCGGGAGACGAACCCCTGTCGTGGCGATCGCCACCAAGTCCGACGCCGTCGACCGCGGGCGGCTCGCCGAGCACCTCATCGCCATCGACCAGCTCGGGGACTGGGCGGCGATCGTTCCGTGCTCGGCCACGCGGGGGGACCAGGTCGACGACGTCGCAGCCGTGCTGTCCGAGCACCTGCCGCCCTCTCCCGGCCCCCTCTATCCGGACGGTGTCCTCACGGACGAGCCGCAGACCACGATGATCGCCGAGCTGGTGCGCGAGGCAGCCCTCGAGGGCGTCCGAGACGAGCTGCCGCACAGCCTGGCGGTGGTGGTCGAGGAGATCGTTCCGCGGGACGGTCGGCAGGTGGGGAACCCCTTGCTCGACGTGCGGGTCAACGTCTTCGTCGAGCGCGACTCCCAGAAGGCCATCGTCATCGGCCGCGGAGGGTCCCGGCTGCGCGAGGTCGGCACCAACGCCCGCCGGGGCATCGAGGACCTCCTGGGTCAGCGCGTCCACCTCGACCTCCACGTCAAGGTCGCCAAGGACTGGCAACGCGACCCCAAACAGCTCGGTCGCCTGGGGTTCTGA
>JAQSWG010000062.1 GCA_029266735.1 Ornithinibacter sp. | reverse complement strand
CGCGTGCTGCGCACCGTGAAGGAACGGGAGCTGCGGGGCTACACCTTCGACGCGGCCGACGCCAGCTTCGAGCTGCTCCTCCGGCACGAGGTCGACGGCGCCCTTCCGGCGTTCTTCGAGGTGGAGTCATGGCGCGTGATCACCGACGCACGCGGTGACGACGACGCACTCTCGGAGGCGACCGTCAAGGTGCGTGCGGCCGGTGAGCGGGTCGTCGCGACCGGGGAGGGAAACGGCCCGGTCAACGCACTCGACCACGCACTGCGCCAGTCCATCTCGGGCGCCTATCCGGAGATCGGCCACCTCGAGCTCATCGACTACAAGGTGCGCATCCTCGACGCGGCACACGGCACGGATGCCGTCACCCGGGTGCTCATCGAGACCTCCGACGGCACGACCTCGTGGACGACCATCGGCGTCGCGGCGAACATCCTCGAGGCGTCCTGGGACGCGCTCATCGAGTCCGTGACGTATGGCCTCGTCCGAGCGGGGGTCACCCCCCGCTGACGGCGCCCACGGGTGCCGGCGCGTTCGCCCCGGCGTCCGAGCGCCCCCAATTGGGCGTGCGGGCGAAGGCGCGATGGACTACCAGCCACCGCCGCCGTCGCCACCAGGCGTCCGAGGCCCCAGCGCCGCCGTGCGACGAGTCGAAGGGTCCCGGGCGGCCCCTCCCGTTCCAGGGCAGGTCATCCGCCTTGCTGGCGCCGGTCGAGCCGCGACGGTCCACCATCTTCGCGACGAACACCGGCAGGGCGATGGCCCCTGAGCCGCCGGATACGGCCATGACCGGAGAACAGGCAGTCCGGGCATTCCCGGGGTGGGCTGAGCGGGGGCGCCCCGCCATCGGTGGCCGACTGCCTGTCGCCAGGCACCCGCATCCGTGCCGGCGCTGCCGAGGTGGGGTCGCCGCCGCAGTCCGGCGTCGAGGCCCCGGGAACCCGTGCCACGGGCCGTTCGTCGGAAGGGACGATGGTGCGCGACACCCTTCCACGACTGACGAGGACCCCCATGCACAGGACGATCGCGTTCGCGGCGGTGACCGCGCTGGCCCTCGCCCTGAGCGCGTGCGGCGACGACCCCGAGCCGGATGCCGCGTCCAGCGCTCCCGGGCCCACGGTGACCTCCCCGCCCGGCAGCGCGACCCCCAGCCCGTCCGCCGGGACCGAGGGCGGGGTGTACGTCGCCCTCGGTGACTCGCTCGCCGCCGGCTACCAGCCGGGCGGCACGGAGCTGCGCGAGACGGCATACCCGGCGCTGACCGCCGGTCGGCTCGCCGGCGAGGGGCCAGAGCTGGGGGTCGAGAACCTGGGATGCAGCGGGGAGACGACGACCTCGCTCGTCGAGGGCGGGAAGTGCGACTTCGCCGAGGGCAGCCAGCTGGCACAGGCCGAGTCGGTGCTCGAGCAGCGCGGCGACGACGTCGCGCTGGTCACCATCGACATCGGCGGCAACGACCTCCTCCGCTGCGTGCGAGGCGGAGCCGAGGTCGACACCGCCTGCGTCGCGGACGGTGTCCAGACGGTCGAGAAGAACCTCCCCACCATCCTCGGACGGCTGCGGGCCGCCGCGGGCGACGACGTGCCCGTGCTCGTGCTGGGCTACTACAACCCCTGGCTCGCCGCGAAGGCGCTGGACCAGCCGGTGAAGGGCCTGGACGACGCGGCCAAGGCCTACACCGCGCTCAGCCGCGCGATCCGGGACGCCGCCGAGGCGACGCAGACGACGTTCGTGGGGCTCGACGAGGCCTTCGCGACGACGGACACCACGCCGACCGAGATCAACGGGCGGACCGTGCCGGAGAACGCCGCCCGCATCTGCACGCTGACGAACATCTGCACCGTCGGGGACATCCACCTCACCGACGAGGGAGCTGCCACGGTGGCCCGCGTGCTGGCGGAGGCCGCGGCGGATGCCGGCGTCCGCGCCTCGTCGTGACCGCCCACGTGCAGCGTCCCGTCCCGGCCGCTGGACGCCGGTCATCGCGACCGTAGGCTCCACCCATGCGCATCGCGAGGTTCACGACGGGGGAGGACCCGGCATACGGGCTGGTCGACGGAGCGGGCGAGAAGGTCGCCGAGATCACCGGCGACCCGCTCTACCAGCGGATCGAGCTGACCGGAGCGGTGCACCAAGTGGACGACGTCCGCCTGCTGGCCCCCGTCATACCGCGCAGCAAGGTCATCGGCATCGGTCGCAACTACGTCGACCACGCCCAGGAGATGGGCGGCGAGCCGCCCGCCGAGCCCATGATGTTCCTCGTGCCCAACACGGCGGTGGTCGGGCCCGGAGATCCCGTCGTCATGCCGCCGCAGACGTCCGAGGTGAGCTACGAGGGCGAGCTCGCGGTGGTCATCGGCCGGGTGTGCAAGGACGTCGACGTCCACGATGCCCCGGGCGTGGTGTTCGGGTACACCTGCGCCAACGACGTCACCGCCCGAGACCTGCAGCGCACCGACGGGCAGTGGGCACGCGCCAAGGGCTTCGACACGTTCTGCCCCCTCGGGCCCTGGATCGAGACCGACCTCGACCCAGGAGCTCAGCGCATCACCACCCGCCTGGACGGGACGGTGGTCCAGGACGGCCGGACGGCGCAGATGGTCCACGGCGTCGCGGCACTGGTCTCGCACGCGTCCCGGGCCTTCACCCTCCTCCCGGGCGACGTGATCCTCACCGGCACGCCCGCCGGCGTCGGCCCGGTCCGGCCGGGGCAGCGGGTCGAGGTGGAGGTCGACGGCATCGGCGCGCTGAGCAACCCGTTCGTGCGTCACTAGGCTGTCACCACCATGAGCGACTCGACGTATGCCGGTGCCGCCGGCCACCCTTCCGACAGCACCAGCGCCCACGACGTCGCAGACACGGCCGACCGTGCCGGCACCGACCAGAACGTCGGCACGCGGCCCGCCGCCCCCGGGGAGGGGCTCCCCGGCACCGTCCGGCTGCGGGTGGCGCCGTCGCCGACCGGCGACCCGCACGTGGGAACGGCGTACATGTCGCTCTTCAACCTCGCGTTCGTGCGCCAGCAGGGTGGGCGCTTCGTGCTGCGGATCGAGGACACCGACCAGGCCCGGTTCCGTGAGGACTCCGAGCGGCAGGTCTTCGACACCCTGCGCTGGCTCGGGCTGACGTGGGACGAGGGGCCCGACGTCGGCGGCCCCTGCGCGCCCTACCGGCAGAGCGAGCGGCTGGACACGTACAAGCCCTACGTGGACCGACTGCTGGCCGACGGAAACGCCTACCGATGCTGGTGCTCACCCGAGCGCCTCGCCCAGATGCGCGAGGAGCAGCAGAGGGCCAAGCGCCCCACCGGGTACGACCGGCTGTGCCTCGGCAAGAGCGAGGCGGAGCGGCAGGCGCTCCCTGGCTTCTCACCGACGTCCGTCGTGCGCATGCTCGTGCCGGACGACGCGCCCCTGGAGTTCGACGACCTCATCCGTGGACGGGTCTCCGCGCCCCGGCCAGACGACCAGGTCATCCTCAAGGCGGACGGGTTCCCCACCTACCACCTCGCCGTGGTCGTCGACGACCTCGAGATGGGCATCACCCACGTCGTGCGCGGAGAGGAGTGGATCTCCTCGACCCCCAAGCACGTGCTCCTCTATCGGTGGATCGGTGTGGAACCGCCCCGGTTCGCCCACATGCCCCTGTTGCGCAACCCGGACAAGTCGAAGATCTCCAAGCGGAGGAACCCCGCTGCGCGGCTCACCTGGTTCCAGGAGCAGGGCTACCTCCCCGAGGCCCTCGTGAACTTCCTCGCGCTCCTGGCCTACCCGCCGGCCGAGGGTGCGGAGGGGGAGGACGTCGAGGTGTTCACCTTCGGGGAGTTCTCGGCGCGGTTCGACTGGACGGAGGTCAACCCGGTGGGCCCCATCTTCGACCTCAGGAAGCTCGACTGGCTCAACGGGGTGTATCTGCGTGCGCTGGACCTCGACGACTTCACCGCACGGCTCCTGCCGTTCCTCCAGGGCGCCGGCGTGCTCGGGGAGAACCCGTCGCTCGGGGAGCTGGCGCGGCTGCGGAGCGTCGCCGCCCTCATCCAGACGCGCATCGTGCACCTCACCGAGGCGGCAGACCTCGTCAGCCCCTTCTACGTCGACGACCACGCCGTGGAGGTCGCGGACGACGCCCGCACGTCCCTCGGGGACGACGCTCCGCAGGTGCTGGACACGGCGATCGAGGCACTCGTCGCGGTGCCGGAGGACCGGTCCGGGGTGCTCGGCTCCGAGTCCTCGTGGACGGCCGGCGCGGTCGAGGGCGCGCTGCGGGCCGCCCTGGTCGACGGCCTCGGCGTCAAGCCGAGGTTCGCGTTCGGCCCGTTGCGCACCGCCGTCTCCGGCCGTCGCGTGTCGCCGCCGCTGTTCGAGTCGATGGAGATCCTCGGCAAGCAGGCGACCCTGACCCGACTGCGGACCCTCAGGGCCGCGCTCTGAGGGGTCCGACCACGGGGAACGCCTCGGGCGTCCGACCGCCGGAACCAGGGCGAGTGATTTGGGCGGCGGGGCAGCCGACCGGTAACATCACTGCCCGGTTCGCCGAACGTCGGCCTGCTCGCCGGACGACGGACGGCATACCCCATGGGGTATGGTGTAATTGGCAACACTGGTGATTCTGGTTCATCCGTTCTAGGTTCGAGTCCTGGTACCCCAGCTCTCGTCCTCGGCCGCAGCCGGCTGGGGACGATTCGGAGAAGATCCGCCGTTTCGGTAAGGTTCTGCTCCGTTGCCCGCCGCCGCCGCGCAGTGGGTGAAGGTCACGGCCCCGTTGTGTAGTGGCCTAGCACGCCGCCCTCTCAAGGCGGTAGCGCGGGTTCGAATCCCGTCGGGGCTACGACGTCGAAGGCCCGGTCCCCGGACCGGGCCTTCGCCATGTCGCCGGGCCAGACCTGAGACGGTCGGGCCGGGATGCCTCGCCACCGCATGCCGTGTCCGATGCCGGATGCCGCGCCGGAGACTGGCCTGAGCTCACCATGCAGCGTCCGCTCCCGGCGATGCCGTGGTGATCCGCTCCCCGCTCTCGGCCTCCTGGGCGACGCGCAGGGTGGCGGCCCACCCGCACACCCGTGTGTCCATGTCGGGGTCCCCGGTGGCGGCGTGGACGAGCCAGGCATCGTGGAGGTCGGCGATGGTCGGCCAGCGGTTCTCCCACGAGACCAGCCGCTCGGCCAGCAGGTCGAAGACCTCGTCGCACAGCACCGGGGCGAACACGGCGACCGGCGTGGTGGAGTGGGTCAGCGCCGCGGCCCGTCGAGCGGCGAGCAGGCCGCCACCGACCACCACGGCGCGGCGGCCGTGGCGCGGGAACCCCAGCAGCCGGGTCCGGTCAGGGGCGGTGTGCTGGGCGGTGGTACGAGACAACGGCGGCCTCCTGGCGCGCGGCATCCGGGTTCATGGCTGGAGCCTGCCGCGCGGGTGTTGCCACCCCGCGTCCGTCGTGTGACATCCCTGTTGCGGATGCCACGTCACGCGTTGTTCTGGACCTCCTGCTGCGCGGCGTGGCGGGCGAGGACCTCGGTGAGCTTCGTGGCACCGGCGATCACGGTGGCCGCGTGGAGGCGTCCGGGCTGGCGGGAGAGCCGCTCGATGGGGCCCGAGATCGACACGGCGGCGATGACCCGACCCGACGGAGACCGGACCGGGGCCGACACCGACGCGACCCCCGGCTCGCGCTCGCCCACGCTCTGTGCCCACCCCCGGCGACGGACCCCTGAGAGAGCGGTGGCCGTGAAGGCCGCACCCTGCAGACCGCGGTGCAGGCGGTCCGGCTCCTCCCAGGCCAGGAGGACCTGGGCGGCCGAGCCGGCCCGCATGGACAGCGTGGCGCCGACGGGGATCGAGTCGCGCAGGCCCACCGGCCTCTCGGCCGCCGAGACGCACACGCGGTGCTCGCCCTGCCGGCGGAAGAGCTGGGCGCTCTCGTTGGTGTGGTCACGCAGCGCACCCAGCACCGGGCCCGCGGCGGCGAGGAGGCGGTCCTCCCCGGCGGCCGCGGCCAGCTCACCCAGACGAGGCCCGAGGACGAAGCGGCCCTGGAGGTCGCGGGTCACGAGACGGTGGTGCTCGAGGGCGACGGCCAGTCGGTGCGCCGTCGGGCGGGCGAGGCCGGTGGCCGTGACGAGCTGAGCGAGCGTCGAAGGACCGGCCTCGAGGGCGCTGAGGACGATGGCCGCCTTGTCCAGGACGCCGACCCCGGAAGTGTTGTCCATGTCGTGATATTAGCGTCTCATTGCCTGAGACGCACGTTCCTCGACACCGCCGCCGTGCGAATCTCGGAGACGCGATGGCGCCGCTCGGCGTCGCGCCGTCGTGCAGCGTCGTGCGACCGCCGTTCGGCGGTCAGTCGTGGAGGTGGATGGACATGGCCGGAACCCTGGCCGAGAAGGTGTGGGAGTCCCACGTCGTGCGCCGCGGCGAGGGCGAGCCGGACCTGCTCTACATCGACCTGCACCTGCTCCACGAGGTGACGAGCCCCCAGGCCTTCGACGGTCTGCGCCTCTCTGGCAGGCCGGTGCGACGCAGGGACCTCACCCTGGCCACCGAGGACCACAACGTCCCGACGACGCCCGGCCCCATCACCGACCCGGTCAGCCGGACCCAGGTGGAGACGCTCCGGCGCAACTGTGTGGAGTTCGGCGTCCGGCTCTACCCGATGGGGGATGCCGAGCAGGGCATCGTCCACGTCGTCGGTCCGCAGCTCGGCCTGACCCAACCCGGCATGACCATCGTGTGCGGTGACAGCCACACTTCGACCCATGGAGCGTTCGGCGCTCTCGCCTTCGGCATCGGCACCTCCGAGGTCGAGCACGTCCTCGCGACCCAGACGCTGCCCCTAACGCCGTTTCGGACGATGGCCATCACCGTCGACGGCGAGCTGGCCCCCGGCGTCACGGCCAAGGACATCGTGCTCTCCGTCATCGCGAAGATCGGGACCGGTGGTGGCCAGGGCTACGTCCTCGAGTTCCGGGGCAGCGCCATCCGCGCACTGTCGATGGAGGCGCGGATGACCGTCTGCAACATGTCGATCGAGGCGGGCGCGAGGGCGGGAATGATCGCTCCCGACGAGACGACCTTCGCCTACCTCGAGGGCAGGGACCACGCCCCGTCCGGCGCGGACTGGGACGCCGCGCTCGAGGCGTGGCGGCTGCTGCGCAGCGACGACGACGCGGTGTTCGACGACGAGGTCGTGCTCGACGCCGCCAGCCTCACACCGTTCGTCACCTGGGGGACCAACCCGGGGCAGGGGGCACCCCTCGGGTCCGCGGTGCCCGACCCCGAGCTCATGCCCGACGAGAACGACAAGGCGGCGGCCCGCCGGGCGCTCGAGTACATGGGACTGGCCCCGGGCACGCCACTACGGGACGTCCACGTGGACACGGTCTTCCTCGGCTCGTGCACCAATGGGCGCATCGAGGACCTGCGCGCGGCGGCCGAGGTCGTCAGTGGTCGCCGGGTCGCCGACGGTGTCCGCATGCTCGTCGTGCCCGGGTCGGCACGGGTGCGCCTCCAGGCGGAGAGTGAGGGCCTCCACGAGGTGTTCACCGCTGCCGGGGCCGAGTGGCGCCTGCCCGGCTGCTCGATGTGCCTGGGGATGAACCCCGACCAGCTCGCGCCGGGGGAGCGCAGCGCCTCGACGTCCAACCGCAACTTCGAGGGCCGCCAGGGCAAGGGCGGCCGTACGCACCTCGTCAGCCCGCTCGTCGCCGCGGCGACCGCCGTCCGCGGGACGCTGTCGAGCCCCAGCGACCTCGAGGACGTCACGGAGGCGATCGCCTGATGGACGCCTTCACGAGCCACACGGGCATCGGTGTCCCGCTGCGCCGCAGCAACGTGGACACCGACCAGATCATCCCCGCCGAGTACCTCAAGCGGGTGAGCCGGTCCGGCTTCGAGGACGGGCTGTTCGCGGCCTGGCGCAGGGACGAGACGTTCGTTCTCAACGACCCCTCGTATGCCGCCGGCTCGGTGCTCGTCGCCGGACCCGACTTCGGCACCGGGTCATCGCGCGAGCACGCCGTCTGGGCGCTGATGAACTACGGGTTCCGGGTCGTCATCTCCTCGCGCTTCGCCGACATCTTCCGAGGGAACAGCGGCAAGCAGGGCCTTCTCACCGCCCAGTGCCGTCAGGACGACGTGGAGCTGCTGTGGAAGCTCCTGGAGAACCACCCGGGCACCTCGGTCACGGTGGACCTCGTCTCCCGCACCGTGACCGCGGGTGATCTCGTCGCCTCGTTCGAGGTCGACGACTACACCCGCTGGCGCCTGCTGGAGGGCCTGGACGACATCAGCCTCACACTCCGGCACAAGGGTCTCATCACGGCATACGAGAGCTCTCGTCCTCGCTGGCGGCCGAGGGTCACTGCCTGAGACCGACGCGAGATCGGCTGCTGCACAACCGGTTTGGCGGTCGACCCTCCTGACGCCCTGCGCCCGGGTGGGACGGATGTTGCTGGTGTGACGAAGCCGTGGCCCTCCGTTCAGGCGAACCTGTTGTGCCACAGCGAAAAACACGCCCGCGCCGATGATGGAATATCGCTCGACTCAGGCATAGCGTCGTTCCAGGGCCGGCATCCGTCGGCCGACACCGCCGTCGGGCGTCGACCCGACACCGTCACGAGTTGGAGTTGATCCACTGTGAACAAGGCAGATCTCGTCAGGGAGCTGGAGAAGCGACTCGGCAGCCGCAGGGGTGCCAACGACGCCCTGGAGGCGGTCCTCGACACCATCGTCCGTGAGGTCGTGCGCGGCGGGAAGGTCTCGATCACCGGGTTCGGCACCTTCGACCGCGTCGAGCGGGCGGCCCGGACCGGCCGGAACCCGCACACCGGCACCTCCGTGCGCATCCCGAAGTCCAAGGCGCCGCGATTCCGCGCGGGCACGTCGTTCAAGTCCTACGTCAAGAAGCCGAACACCCTGCCCAAGTCGGCTCCCGCCACCGGCCGCGCGGCAGCGGGTGGGGCCGTCGGCGCCGCCGGAGCTGTCGCCTCCGCCGCCACCGCGCCCGTCAAGGCCGCAGCACGGACCGCCGCAGCCGCCGCCACCGCTCCGGTGAAGGCGGCTGCCAGGGTGGCCTCGTCGGCGACCGGGACGGCGAAGAAGGCGCCGGCGAGAACAGCGGGCGCCACGAAGGCGACGACGAAGCGCGCCACGACGACGTCCACGGCCAAGAAGGCGACGACCACGAAGGCGGCGGCCAAGAAGGCGGCGGCCAAGAAGGCCTCGTCGAGGTCGACCGCTGGCACGAGGTCCACGACGACGAAGCGCGCCACGACGACGTCCACGGCCAAGAAGGCGACGGCGAGGAAGGCGCCAGCCAAGAAGGCGACGGCGAAGAAGGCGCCAGCCAAGAAGGCGACGGCGAAGAAGGCGCCCGCGAAGAAGGCCCCGGCCCGCACCGCCGGCACCGCTCGCACCACCACCGCCAAGAAGGCACCGGTGCGAAAGAGCACCCGCTGAGGCACGGCGCCCCCGTCGCGGCGGTGACGGGCACCATCACCGCCGGGCGTGGGGCGCCGCGACGGAGCTCAGCGAATCGTCTCTCCCGGACCGATCCCCACGACCCACACACGGGTCGCCACGCGGCCGGAGTCGTCGAGCTCGACGCTCACGCGCTGGCCGACCCGGAGATGGCGCAGGCCACTCGAGACGGCCGCTCCCGGCGGCACGACGACCTCGAGCCCGTCGTCGAGCAGGGCGGAACCCGAGCCGTCCTCACCGATGCTGTGGATGGTCGCCTGCACGCCCGGAAGGCTAGCGCGAGCGAGCGCCGCCGCGCTGTGCCGGCCCAGCCCCATCCGGAACGCCGCAGCCAGGGAGGTCGCGTCGTCGACGTCGACCCGAAGGCCGGGCAGTTCGAGCGCGACCCGGGTGTACCCGAGCCGCTCGTGGGCCGCTGCGCTCCCCGGGCCGAAGGCCGTGTGCACCTCGCCCGTCGCCGGAAGCGTCAGCAGTGCCGTTCCCAGGTCGTCGGCGTCGGCGACGACCGCCCTTGGATGCCGCGCCACGGCGTGGAGAGCCGTCCGCACGTCCAGCGGTCGTAGCGCGGGGTGGTCGCCGAGGACGACCGCCACCCGGTCCGCACCTCGAGCACCCGCCGCCCGCACTCCGGCCGCGACGGCCGCGTCGAGTCCCGCACCGGCATCCAGCACGACCTCGTGGCCGGCGAGCGCGACCCAGCCCATGACGTCCGGGTCGCCGGTCACGACGAGCACCGGCATCCCCTCCATGGCGCCGGCCATCGCGGCGACGGTGTCGCGGGCGAAGGCATCGGCCAGGTCGGCACGCGTGGCGCGGGGCAGCCGCAGACGGCTCTTCGCGAGCGGCCCGCCCTTGACCGGGACGACAGCCGCCCAGGCCTGCGCGGGAAGGGGCACCCGTTGATCCTCCCAATCCCCGGCGACGTCCTCGACATCCCCCCAGCAGGGGACCACAATGCCGGTGACCCGCACCCCACGGAAGGCAGCGTGTGACGACCCCAACGGACCGTTCCCGGCCCTTCGCCTACCGTCTCGCGATCGCCATCATCCGGCCCCTCCTCATGGTCTTCACGCGGCGCGAGTGGAGTGGTGCCGAGAACCTGCCCACCGAGGGCGGCTACGTCGTGTGCCCCAACCACTACTCGTACCTCGAACCGCTCGTGTTCGGGCACTTCCTCGTCGACCACGGCCACGCGCCGCGCTACCTCGGCAAGATCGAGGTGTTCGAAGCCCCCGTGGTGGGGCGCATCGTGCGGGGCGCGGACCAGATTCCTGTCTACCGCGAGTCGGAGCGGGCCGGGGACGCGTACCGGGCGGCTGTGGCGGCGGTGCGCGCCGGCAAGGGCGTGGCCATCTATCCCGAGGGCACGCTGACCCGTGACCCCGAGCTGTGGCCCATGCGCGGCAAGACGGGGGCCGCCCGCGTGGCGCTCGAGACGCAGTGCCCGGTCGTGCCGGTGGCGACGTGGGGCGCCCAGGAGATCTTCCCCCCGTACTCCAAGCGGCTGCGGCTGCTGCCCCGCAAGACCGTGCGCGTGCGGGCCGGTCGACCCGTCCCGCTGACCGACCTCTACGGCAAGCCCTTGACGGCGGAGGTCCTCGGTGAGGCCACTTCGAGGATCATGGCCTCCATCACGGCCGAGCTCGAGGTGCTGCGAGGGGAGAAGGCTCCACTCGTCCGCTACGACCCCCGGGCCCACCGCGTGACGCCCACCGGAAAGCCACGTCCCCTGGAGGAGGCCTCATGACGAGCGCAGCGGTCTACGGCACGGGGAGCTGGGGCACGGCATTCGCCTCGGTGCTCGCGGATGCCGGCACGACCGTGACGATGTGGGGCCGGCGACCGGAGGTCGTCGACCAGATCAACGCGGGCGTCAACGAGGACTACCTCCCCGAGCTGCGGCTCCCCTCGACCATCCGGGCGACGACCGACCCTGGGGAGGCGGGTGCCGGGGCCGACATCGTCGTGCTCGCTGTCCCGTCGCAGACGCTGCGCGACAACCTCATCGCCTGGGGGAGCGGCCTTCCGTCGGACGCGGCGGTCGTCTCGTTGATGAAGGGTGTCGAGCTCGGGACGACCAAGCGGATGTCGGAGGTGGTCGCCGAGGTGGGCGGCGTGGAGCCCGAGCGGATCGTCGTGGTGTCGGGGCCCAACCTCGCGCGGGAGATCGCCGTCAAGCAGCCGGCGGCATCCGTCGTCGCGTCGTCGAGCGAGCACATGGCCGAGCGGGTGGCGAAGGCGTGCGCGGCGCCGTACTTCCGGCCGTACACCGGCGCTGACGTCGTGGGCACCGAGATCGCCGGCGCGGTGAAGAACGTCATCGCGCTCGCGGTCGGCATGGCCGAGGGGCTGGGGATGGGCGACAACTCCAAGGCGTCGATCATCACGCGGGGGCTGGCGGAGACGATGCGGCTCGGCCTGGCACTGGGTGGGGAGGCGGTGACCTTCGCCGGCCTGGCGGGCGTCGGCGACCTCATCGCGACGTGCATGTCGCCGCTGTCGCGGAACCACTCGTTCGGGGTTCGCCTCGGTCAGGGCATGGCCGTCTCCGAGGTCGTCGCGGTGACCAGGCAGACCGCGGAGGGCGTGAAGTCGTGCACCTCGATCCTCGAGCTCGCCCGCAAGAACGACGTGGAGGTGCCGATCATCGAACAGGTGGACGCGATGATCCAGCACGACCGCACGGCTCAGGAGGTCGTCGCCGCCCTGCTCTCCCGACCCCGCAAGGCCGAGACCGCCTGACCCTCGCCTCCCCTGCCTCCCCGACGTCGTCTGTGACGGTGCCGCGACACGCGGGGTGAGGCGACGTGCCCACAGACGAGGTCGGGGAGGCGCGGGCAGGTCACGCCCGGTCGAGGGCCTGCGCGAGGTCGCGCCAGAGGTCGTCGACGTCCTCGATGCCGACGGAGAGGCGCAGCAGGTTCTCGGGCACCTGGGCCGGCTCGTGCTCGATGCGCCGCCGCCGCTCCACCTGGCTCTCGACCCCACCGAGGCTCGTCGAGTCCACCCAGATACGGGTGGCCGCCGCCACCCGGTCCGCGCCGTCGGCCCCACCGGTCACCTCGATCGAGACGATCGCACCCCAGCCGGGATGCCGGACGCGCACCACCGCGGGGTGTCCGGCCAGCCGCTCGGCGAGGACGAGGGCGTTGGCGTTGGCGCGCTCCACCCGCAGATGCAGCGTTCGGAGCCCGCGCAGCGCCAGCCACACCTCCATGGGGCCGGCGACCGCGCCGTGCAGGGTGCGGTGGGTGACGAGCCGTGCCGCGAGCGCGCGACCGGCATCGGTGGCCGGGGTGACGACGACGCCGACCAGGACGTCGCTGTGACCGGACAGGTACTTGGTCACCGAGTGCACGACCACGTCCGCGCCCATCTCCAACGGGCGCTGGAGGAGCGGTGTCGCGAAGGTGTTGTCGACGACGGTGAGCACCCCGCGGTCCCGGGCAGCCGCGAGGAGGACGGGGAGGTCGGCGACCTCGAGGAGGGGGTTCGTCGGTGACTCCAGCCACAGCAGGTGGGCACCATCGAGGGCCGCGAGCACGGCATCCGTGTCGGTGACGTCGACCCGCCGGACGACGGCGGAGCCCTCGGCCTCCCGCTCGGCGAGGGTCGACACCACACCGTTGTACGCGACGTCGGGTGCGACGACCGTCCCACTGTGGGGCAGCAGCGAGAGCGCGGCGGTGACGGCCGCCATGCCGGACGCGAGCACGAGGGCCTCGCCGCCCTCGAGGTCGCCGACGGCCGCCTCGAACGCGGTCCACGTCGGGTTGCCCGTGCGGGCGTACACGACGTCACCGCCCGCGTGGTACGTCGAGGTGAGCACGAGGGGAGCGCCGACCTGCCCTCCGGGCGCCGCGGGCTCCCGACCGAGGGCGACGACGCGGGTGGCGGGGGCGAGACCGTCCGGAACGGGTGCGGGAGGCGTGGGCGTCACGCCCGTCAGGCTATGTGGTGC
>JAQSWG010000005.1 GCA_029266735.1 Ornithinibacter sp. | reverse complement strand
GCACCGACCACGTCGACCGTGGACTGGCGCCCAGGGTTCTCGACGCCGGGGAACAGGTCCGGCCGGCCCTCGGCGAGGGTCCAGATGCCGTTCATCAGGCACTCGTCGCCACAGTCGTAGCCGTTGGGCCAGAGCGACGACAGCGGGTTGTCGTCGGGGATCGGCACGCGCTCCAGGTTGCGCGGGACGCCGACCAGCAGGGTGTCGCCGGTCTTGGTGTTGATGCTCACGACCATGAGGGAGTCGGTCCGGGTTCCCTCCCGGCCCTTGCCGGCGTCGGAGCCGATGAGGAGGAGGTTCACCCGGTCCACGTCGGCCCACGGGTCGTCTGCACCGGCGTTCGCGAGCCCCGGGTCGCTCGACTCGCCGGCACCGTCCTGCGCGAAGACCTCGTCGATGAGGGAGCCCTGGACGCCGAGGTAGCGCACGGCGAGGGCCGACGGTGCGGCGACGAGGAGACATGCCATCACCGCGAACGCCACCTGGGGGCCCCGGCGGCCCCGCGAGCCGGGCCATGACTGCTGCGCAGTGAGGACGATGGAGCCGATCCACAGGACGGCCCCCACCATGACTGCGACGCCCAGCCACCGGAGGACCTCCGGCCGGACGGCGACGTCCAGGACCGAACGCACCACCCCACCGCGCGCCAGCTGCACCACGAGGAAGCCGCCGACCGCCAGGGCGAGCGCGACGAGAACGAGGCCGAGCACCCGCCACCGGGTGCCGAGGAGGCCCGCGCCGGGAAGGACGGTACCCAAGGCCACCCGTTGGTAATACCTCCGAGGGGGGTTGCGCAGCTCAGCGCGACTGAGCGACGACCTGTCTCGGGACGGGGGTCCGGCCTGCCGCACCTGGTCCTGCATACCCACCTCTCCTGGCGGGCGCGGACGTTCGGCCGGCCACGCCTCGTGTCCCGACAGCGGAACGATAGACCCGAAGTCTGTGAGTCGCCCGGATGCGCCCCGCCGCCGGCGTTCTTTCCCCGCCTGTCGGCTCCTCGGCCGCTCCGGCCGGACCGCACCAGCATGGTGGAATGTCGCATGACCATCGTGAGCCGCCAGGCCGTCCAGCCGTCGGACCGGCTCCGGCAGGTGGCGGTGACTCTGGCCGAGGTGTTCTGCGTGGTCGGCACACTGGTCGGGGTGGGGGTTCTCGGCACCCGCGTCGAGGAGTCCAGCGGTGGTGCCCTGGCCGCAGACGCGACGCTGCTGGCTCCCGCAGGGCCGGCGTTCGTGATCTGGACGCCGATCTACCTTGGCCTGGCGGCGTACACGGTGTGGCAGTGGCTGCCGGAGCAGGCGACCGACCGTCGCCACAGGGCGATCGGCTGGCTGGCCGCGGCATCGATGGTCCTCAACGCCGCCTGGCTGCTCGTGACGCAGCGGGGGTGGATCTGGGTCAGCGTGATCGTCATGGCGGGACTCGTCGTCACCCTCGGCCTCCTCGTGCAGCGCCTCGAGGACATCCGCTCGTACGGCACAGGCGAATCGATCGTCGTCGACGGGACGTTCGGCCTCTATCTCGGCTGGGTCGCCGTCGCGGCCTGTGCCAACGTCACCGCCGCCTTCGTGGACAGCGGCGTCGACCCCGGTGGGTATGCCGCAGAGCTGGCTGCCGTCGCCGTCATCGCCCTGGCTTCCGGGGTCGGTTGGCTGCTCGCCGAGCGCCTCGGTGGACGCTGGGCGGTCGCCTGCGCCATGGCCTGGGGGCTCGGGTGGATCTCCTGGGGTCGTGCCGCGGGCGAGCCCCAGGCGGTCCTCGTGGGTCTCGCCGCCCTCGTCGGCGCGCTCGTCGTCCTGTCGGCGGCTGCTCGGGTGCACGCCCGCCGCGGCGACTGACCGTCCGTGCGCGCCGCCTGGGCGGCTGACCAGCCGTGCGCGCCGGTGCGCCGGAGGGCCGAGCGTCCGGGTGTCGAACCTCGTCCGCTCGTCCGTCTCGATTCCCCCTTGTGTGTCCTTCGGCGCGCACCATGGGTTCATGACTGGCTCCGCATCCGTCCCCGTGCCCCCTGCCCTCTCCCGGCGTGCTGCCCTGGTTCTCGCGGCCGTCACGGCCACCACCGCCGCGACGGCCTCGGCTGGAGCGGCCCGCGCCGCTGCCGACCCACGCCGCCTGCCCGACGCGCCGGAGACGGTGACCCTGCCGGCCGGCATCCGCCCGGAGGGCATCACCTCCGGACCGGGGACCACCTTCTACGTCGGATCGCTGGCCGACGGCCGCATCGTCACCGGCGACCTGCTCACCGGCACCGTCGACGTCCTCCTGCCGGGGGCACCCGGGCGCCAGGTCAGAGGACTGTTCTGGGACGCCCGCTCCGGTCTCGTGTGGGCCGTGGGCAACGTCGGCCAGGAGGCCCATGTGTGGGCGGTCGACGGTCAGACCGGTGAGGTGGTCCTCGACGTCGTGGTCGAGGGCGGCCTCTTCCTCAACGACCTCGTCGTGACCGACGAGGTGGTGTGGGTCACCGACTCACGCGTCGACCGGCTCATCGGCATCCCCGTGGGAGCGGACGGTCAGCCGACCGGAGGCGACCTCATCGTCCTCGAGCTCACGGGAGAGTGGCCGGCCTACGACGGCACGAACCTCAACGCGAACGGCATCCGCGAGCTGCCGGACGGAAGCCTCGTGCTCAACAACAGCCGCTATGGCGGCCTCTGGCAGGTCGACCCGGTGACGGGTGAGACCGTCGAGATTCCCGTGCTGGGCGGTCCCGGCATCATCGGCGGCGACGGCCTCGAGATCGACGGCACGACGCTCTACAACGTGCGCGGCAGCGGGCCGAACCAGGTGTCGGTGCTCGAGCTCGAGGCCACCGAGGACGGCTGGACGGCGCGGTGGCGGGGCGCTCGCACCGACGAGACGCTCGACGTGCCGTCGACCGCAACCCTCTCGGGCGGTTGGCTGTGGGTGGTCAACGCCCGGTTCGGGGTGCCGTCCGCCGGTACGGCGGAGTACTGGGTCACTCGGCTGCCGGCTCGCTGAGCAGTGCCGCTCGGCGCACGTCCACGAGGCCGGGCAGACCGGTCAGCGGTGGCTCGGGCTCCAGACGACGAGGGCCTGCGAGCGTCCGTGCCGCGGGCGCTCACCGAGCCGGGCGGCATACACGTCTCCGGTCGGTGAGACCGAGAAGACGCGGGACGTCCGGCCTGAGGACCCATGGGCCGCCGCGAGCTCCTCGGTGAGCTCGGAGATCCGGCGGCGCAACGCCTCGACCTGGTTCTCCAGCTCGAGGATCCGGGCGATGCCGGGGAGGGAGACGCCTTCCTCCTGCGAGAGGCGCTGGACCTCACGGAGCAGTGCGACGTCGCGCTGGGAGTAGCGGCGCCCGCCCCCGCGGGTCCGTGAGGGTGTGACGAGGCCGAGGCGGTCGTACTGCCGAAGCGTCTGGGCATGCATGCCGGCGAGCTCCGCCGCGACGGAGATGACGAAGACGGGTTCGTCGTCGTCCGGGCTGAACGTGGAGTAGCTGATCGACGTCATGTCCTCCTCCTCAGGTGCTGGCCTGCTCGAAGAGCCCCGCCCTCGGGTCCACGGCCGCCTCCTCCGCGCGCAGGGCCTCGACGGCCTCCCGCGCGGTGTCCGTGAGCCGTTGGGGGACGACGACGGAGACCCTGGCGAGCAGGTCACCGGTGCCGTGCCGGCCCTGCACCCCACGACCCTTCACGCGCAGCACCCGGCCGCTGGGAGTGCCCGGGGCGACCTTGACGCGCACCGGAGAGCCGTCGAGCGTGGGCACCGACACGGTGGCCCCGAGGGCGGCTTCGGCGAACGTCACGGGGAGCTCGACGGTGAGGTTGTCACCGTCCCGGCCGAAGACCGGGTGCTTCTCGACGGCGACGGTGAGGATGAGGTCGCCGCGGGACGCGCCGGGATCGCCCTCGTCGCCCTTGCCGCGCAGCCGGATCTTCTGACCGTCCTTGACGCCGGCCGGGATCTTCGTCGTGATGCGACGCCCCTCTGCGGTAGTGAGCGTGACGGTCGCTCCCTCCACGGCGTCGCGGAAGCTCAGGGTGGTCCTGGCCTGGACGTCGGCTCCGGGCCTGGGGCCCCGTGGCGCCCCGAACCCGGAGAACGGGTCGGCCCCGCCACGCGAGGCACCCGCTGCGCCACCGAACATCTGGGAAAGGAGGTCGTCGAGGTCCTGCTCGCCGCCGGCACCCGAACGTCCGGGTCCTCCCGTGGAGAACCGGACGCGCGGCCCGCCGGCACCTGCGCCGAACGCGCTGAAGACGTCCTCGAATCCTCCGCCTGCGCCGCCCGGGCCACCGGCCCGGAAGCGTGCTCCACCACGAGCCATCTGGCGGACGGCGTCGTACTCCTCACGCTGCTTGGGGTCGGAGAGGACCGAGTGCGCCTCTCCGATGTCCTTGAACCGGCGCTCCGCCGCGGTGTCTCCCGCGTTCTGGTCCGGGTGGTGCTTGCGGGCGAGTCGGCGGTACGCCTTCTTGATGGTCGCGGCGTCGGCGTCCTGGGGGACGCCGAGGATCGCGTAGAAGTCCTTCTCGAACCAGTCCTGGCTGGCCATCGGCGCCTCCTCTCACTGCCTCGTCGGTCTCGTCAGGCGGGGTCCGCCACGGCGACCCTGGCCGGGCGCAGCACCTGCTCACCGGCACGGTAGCCGGGTTGCAGCACGGTGACGACCGTGGTCGCCGTGACCCCGCCCGGCAGCTCCGCGTCGTCGGCCGGCCACGGTGCGTGCATGAGGGCCTCGTGCTGCATCGGGTCGAACTGTTCGCCCTTGGTGCCGAAGCGCTGCAGGCCGTACTTGCCGAGGGTGGCCTCGAGCTTGTCGGCGATGGCCGCGAAGGGCCCCTCCGTGAGGTCCCCGTGGTCCCTCGCCGCCTGGATGTCGTCGAGCACGGGAAGGACGGACTCGAGCACGTCGCGCACCACTCGCTCCTGGACCAGTGCCCGGTCTCGGTCGACGCGTCGCTTGTAGTTGACGTACTCCGCCTGCAGCCGCTGCAGGTCGGCGAGACGCTCGGCCGCCAGGGCCGTGTCAGGGTGCGGCTCGACCGCAGTGAGCACCGACTGCGCCTCGGCGTCGGCGTCGGCGCCACCGTTCTCCTGGTCCTCGGGCGCCGCGAAGTGTGGCGGTGGGGCGTCGTCGTTGACCGCCTCGGTGTTCAGGTCGTCGACATCATCCGCATCCGGACCGGTGTCCGGTGCGGCAGTCTCCGCGCCCTCGACGCGGGTCACGGGGACCTCCGCCGCCTCCACGGATCCGCCATCGCCGGAGTCGGCGTCGTATGCCGGGTGTCCGGCATACGACGCCTCCTCACGCGGTCGCTCGGTCACTTCTTCTCCTCGTCGTCCTCGACGACCTCGGCGTCGACGACGTCCTCGTCCGTCGAGCCGGCGCCCGTGTCGGGCTGGTCGCCGTCGGCAGGGCGGGCACCCGCGGCGTCGGCGGTCTGGCTCTGCTCCGCGGCAGCGGCGTACATCGCCGCGCCCATCGTCTGGGACCGCTCGTTGAGGGCGTCGATCTTCGCCTGGATGTCGTCCCTGGACGCACCCGAGTCGGGCTTGATGGCGTCCTTGAGCTGCGCCAGGGCCTCGTCCACCGGCGTCCGGTGCTCCTCGGAGACCTTGTCACCGGACTCGGCGAGGAACTTCTCCGTGGAGAAGACGAGCGACTCGCCCATGTTGCGGGTCTCGGTCTCCTCGCGTCGCTGCTTGTCCTCCTCGGCGTGCGCCTCGGCGTCCTTGACCATCCGCTCGATCTCCTCCTTCGACAGGGCGGACCCGCCGGAGATGGTGATCTTCTGCTCCTTGCCGGTGCCGCGGTCCTTGGCGGTCACGTGGACGATGCCGTTGGCGTCGATGTCGAAGGTGACCTCGATCTGCGGCACACCGCGGGGGGCCGGAGCGATTCCGGAGAGC
Source organism: Ornithinibacter sp. (assembly GCA_029266735.1). Classification (GTDB taxonomy): domain Bacteria; phylum Actinomycetota; class Actinomycetes; order Actinomycetales; family Dermatophilaceae; genus Fodinibacter. Next base: position 102,314 of record JAQSWG010000005.1, on the reverse strand, counting down.
TCGAAGGTGCCGAGCGGCTTGTTCTGCTGCGCGATCTCGCGCTCCCCCTGGAAGACCTGGATGAGCACGGACGGCTGGTTGTCCTCGGCCGTCGAGAAGACCTCGCTGCGCTTGGTCGGGATCGCCGTGTTCCGGTCGATGAGCTTGGTGAACAGCCCGCCCTTGGTCTCGATGCCGAGCGAGAGGGGAGTGACGTCGATGAGGAGCACGTCCTTGCGCTCGCCCTTGAGGACGCCAGCCTGGAGCGACGCGCCCAGGGCGACGACCTCGTCGGGGTTCACGCCCTTGTTCGGCTCCTTGCCGCCGGTGAGCTCCTTGACGAGCTGGGTCACGGCCGGCATCCGGGTGGAGCCACCGACGAGGACCACGTGGTGGATGTCCGACAGCGAGATCCCGGCGTCCTGGATGACGTTCTGGAACGGCTGCCGCGTGCGGTCGAGCAGGTCCTTGGTCATCTGCTCGAACTGGGCGCGGGAGAGGCTTTCGTCGAGGTGGATCGGGCCGTTCTCGGACATCGAGAGGTACTGGAGCGAGATGTTCGTCGATGTCGCGCTCGACAGCTCCTTCTTCGCCTGCTCGGCGGCGTCACGCAGACGCTGCATCGCGATGCGGTCCTTGGACAGGTCGACGCCGGAGGTGTTCTTCACCGTCGTCAGCATGTGGTTGACGACGCGCTCGTCCCAGTCGTCGCCCCCGAGCTTGTTGTCGCCCGACGTGGCCTTGACCTGGATGGTGGAGAAGCCGTCCTCCGGGTCCTTGCCCACCTCGAGGAGGGAGACGTCGAAGGTGCCGCCACCGAGGTCGAAGACGAGGATGAGCTCGTCCTCGCGACCCTTGTCCAGGCCGTACGCCAGTGCGGCCGCGGTCGGCTCGTTGACGATCCGCAGGACGTTGAGCCCCGCGATCTCGCCGGCCTCCTTGGTGGCCTGGCGCTCGTGGTCGTCGAAGTAGGCCGGCACGGTGATCACCGCGTCGGTGACGGTCTCGCCGAGGTACGACTCGGCGTCGCGCTTGAGCTTCTGGAGGATGCGCGCGCTGATCTCCTGCGCGGTGTACCTCTTGCCGTCGATCTCGTCAGACTTCCAGTCGGTGCCGATGTGGCGCTTGACCGAGCGGATGGTGCGGTCGGCGTTCGTCACGGCCTGGCGCTTGGCGATCTCGCCGACGAGCACCTCACCGCCCTTGGAGAACGCGACGACGGACGGGGTGGTGCGACCGCCCTCGGCGTTCGCGATGATGCTGGGCTCGCCGCCCTCGAGGACGGCGACGGCGCTGTTCGTGGTGCCGAGGTCGATGCCGACTGCACGGGCCATGGTGGGTCTCCTTGGTTGGTCACGCGGTTGAGTGCTCAGGACTCAAGTTAGCCCGAACGGATGCCTGCGAGCAAACCGGCCGCGACGAACTTGCGTTCACCTCACTCAACTTCGTCGTGCACGGCGGTGTTCCCGGGCCAGGACCGGCCGGCTCACCGGCCCGTCCGGGTGCGCGTACGGGTGTCTCAGGGGGCGCCCGTGGTGCCGACGGAGATCTCCTCGCCGTACGTCGTGTCGAGGACGATGGCGAGCCCGCTGGGCACCACGGCGTCGACAGCCTGGAGCAGGCCGTCGGTCGACACCACGGTCTCGGGAGCGCGAAGGCTGATCCGGAAGGCGTTGGCACTGAACTGGACGTCCGTGACCTCGGCCCCGGGGATCCGCTGCGCCCACTCTGCCGCCGCGCGGTGGATCGCCTGGGTCCAGCCGTGGAGGAGGAGGACGGTTGCGGTGTTGAGCGCCAGCGGGACGAGCACAGCGACGAGAAGGATGCCCAGGGTGAGTGACATCCGCCGCTGCGCTCCCACCGCTCGGGCCTCGGCGTCGGCCTCCTGCGCGTACCCCAAGGCCGCGAAGAGCACCGTGCCGGCGAGGACCAGAGCCACGAGGTTGGAGAGGAAGAGCAGGAGGGCACCGAGGAACTGGGCCACCGACCCCTCACCGAGGCAGACGCCGGCGACCGCCAGCGGCGGCACGAGGGAGATCGCGATGGCGACGCCCGGCAGCACCGCTGCGACGTCCCGCCGGGACAAGGCGACGGCGCCCGCGAATCCGGTCGCCACTGCGGCCACGAGGTCGACCACGGTGGGCGAGGTTCGTGACGTGACCTGCGAGTTCGCCGTGAGGTCGACGGCGCCCGGCAGGAGCACCGCCGCAGCCACCCCGATGAGGACGACCACGACCGCCCCCGCAAGTACGAAGCGTCCCGCCCGGATCCGCTCGCGCTTCACGATCCCCAGGGCGATGCCCATGATGGGAGTCGACAGGGGCGCGATGATCATCGCGCCGATGACGGTAGCGGTGGAGTCGGCGAGGATCCCCGCCGTCGCGATGACCCCGGAGAGCACGAGCATCGTCCAGAACGCCGACTGCTTCGAGCGACTCTCCCCCGAACGCAGGTCGAGGTCCTCGGTGAGCTCGTCGAGGGTCCGCCGCTGCGATCCGGGCAGCACGGCGGCCCGCAGTCCGGAGAGCATGGGGCGAGTATGCCGTGGCTCGGTCCGCCGCCCCGTTCCGCGCCCGGGCGGGCGTGGGGGCGGCCGCCGGGTCACAGTGCCGTCACGCCAGGCCGCACCTCACCGCAGGTGCATTCCGCCGTACCCGAGTGATCTATCGGTCGCTGCAGGCACGAATGGGCCCATCGCGATGGCCGGCTGGAGTACGGTCGCTCGCCATGAGATCACGACGCCTGAGCTGGGTGCTGGTGCTGGTGGTGCTCGCGCTGACCGGATGCACGTCTGACGACACGCCGGACGGCCCCACCACGGCGACCAGCACCACCGTCACCACGACGACGAGCGCTCCCACCACCTCGGCCGCGACGCCGTCCACAGGCCCCAGCGACGAGCCCACCACGTCAGAGAGGTTCTCGACCGACGACGTCTCCAGTCCCGCCTTCCCGGACATGGGAGGCGACCTGGGCGGGGTCGGCGTCGTCAGGGTCGGCCGGCACAGCGCCTTCGACCGGGTCGTGTGGGAGTTCCCCGGCTCGGGGACCCCCACGTTTCGGGTGCGGTACGTCGACGAGCCGACGGCGGACGGGAGCGGGGACTCGGTCGAGGTGCGCGGTGACGCGTACCTCGAGGTGGTGGTCTCCACGGTCGGCATCCCGGATGCCGGCGCCACCCGGCCGCCCGACGCCCAGGCCGGGGCGCTCGCGGGCACCGTCATCGCGGAGGCGAAGGCGATCTACGGCGGCTTCGAGGGCTACGGGCAGTCGTTCATCGGCGTGCGCGACCGCGAGCGTCCGTTCCGCGCCTTCGTCCTCTCCGGTCCGACGCGCCTGGTCGTCGACGTCGCCCGAGGGTGAGGTGCAGCCCCCACCGTCACCGTGCTCAGCCGGGCGGACGCGAACGGCGCGTCAGGGAACCAGGACGTCGCGGTGCCATGACTGGGTGCGGTAGTCCGTGACCCAACCCATGGCGGTGTACAGCCCGTCGGCGCCGGTCGGTGAGTCGGCATCCACCTCCAAGCCCACGCGGTTCCGGCCGCGACGTGCCGCGTCGGCGATCACGGTGTGCAGCAGCGCCTTGGCGACCCCACGGCCACGCGCGCGACGGTGGACGCCGATGTAGTCGACGTAGGTGCCCTCGGTGCCGGTGCGGTCGGGCCACAGCACCGAGCAGACGAGCGCCCCGGCGGGCAGGAGCCCCTCGGGGGTGCGGACGCTCGCGAGCCACCAGTGGTCCCAGCGGTGACCGGGGTCCTCCCGCAGGCGCATGACGAACTCGGGGAAGCTCTCCCGGTAGGAGCTGAAGTGGTCCTCGAAGGACTCCTCGAGCACCCGGTGCACCAGCTGCAGGTCTCGGGCGACCGGCAGGCCGTCGTCGTGCTGGTCGACGGGACGCACCGCGACGCCACCTCTGGGGGGCGGAAGAGCCGTCGCCTCCGCGAGTGCGACGGCCCGCGTCATCTGCAGCCAGGTGCGGGCGTGGGCGAAACCGGCCGCCGTGAGCCAGCCCTGCTGACGGGTGTCGTCCTCGTAGGCACCGGAGTCCAGCAAGGTCGCCGGCAGCCGCCGCGTCGAGGCGATGTCGACCGCATGGCGCTCCGCGGCGGCGAACAGCGCCAGGGCGAGCTCGCTCGCGTCCCGAGCGGGGAGGTCCGGTGCCACGGTGACCTCCACGAGCGTGCGGCCCGACGCGCGGTCGTGCACCGAGAGCCAGGCGAGGAGGCGCCCCCCGCCGTCGTGCACGAGGGCCTGGCGGCGCGTCCACGAGCCGATGCCCGCCAGCTGGGTGAGGACGGCCGTCGGGTCGACACCCGAGGACCCCTTGGCGGCTCGCTGGTGAGCCGTGAGGAGACCCTCGACGGCTGGACCGTCAGCGGCGGACGGCACGCGCGCGGCGAGGCCGGCCGGCATCCCGTCGATGCTCATGTCTCCCTCGGTCACGCTCACCACTCTCCCACCGGACCGGTCCTAGACTTCACGCCTCACGACCAAGGGAGCGCAATGGCAGACGACGACGGGCGGCGGCCCTCCCAGGAGACGCTGAACCGTAACTGGGACGAGCTGCTCCAGGAGATCAGGGTCACCCAGACCGGTGTGCAGATCCTCACCGGGTTCCTGCTGACCGTGCCGTTCTCCAACCGCTTCGTCGAGCTCAGCGACTTCCAGCGCAACGTCTACCTCGCCGTCCTCGCCGGCTCCATCATCACGACCGGGCTGGTCGTCGCGCCCGTCGCCTTCCACCGGGTCCTCTTCCGCCAGCGCCGTCGAGAGCTGCTCGTCGAGTCGGGCAACCGGTTCGCGATGGCAGGCCTCGGCATGCTCGCGCTCACCGTGTCGGGTGCCGTGCTGCTCGTCGTCGACCTCATCCTCGGGAGGGCCCAGGGGTGGGTCGCCGGCGGCGCGATCTTCGTCGGGCTCATGCTGCTCTGGGCCGTGCTGCCCCGCGTCCTGGACAGCGTGGACGACACGCCACGCAACCCGCCGCCGGAGGACGGGGACGGCGGGACCAAGGACCGGGGGGCCGACGACGGGGACGGCGAGGTCGCCCCGGCCTGATCCGGGTGCGTCAGCGTCGGACGCGGTGGTGGAGGTGGACGACGTCTCCCACCCGTTCCACGGACAGCAGCTCCAGGTCGGTGTGGACCCCGTCCGGCAGGGCTCGGGTGCCGCCACCGACGACGACGGGGTGCAGGAACAGGTGGACGTCGTCGACGAGCGCGGCACGGAAGGCCTCAGTGGCGAGGGTGGGGCCGCCGATGCTCACGTCGAGGACACTGCTCGCCTTGAGCTCCTCGACGCCGGCCGGGTCGAAGGATGACACGAGCCGGGTGCGTGCGGTGGTCACGTCCTCGAGCGTCGTCGAGTGCACGACCTTGTCCGCCGCCCGCCAGATCCTGGCGTACTCACCCATGGGCCCCGGCACGTCTCCCGGCGCCGTCTCCCAGAAGGTCATCGTCTCGTAGAGGCGGCGTCCCAGGAGGTGGGTGCCGACCTCCCGCTCGAGGCTGTTGACGACGAGGTGCAGCTCGTCCGACGGCTCGGCCCACGCGAACCCGCCACCGGAGTCGTTGACGTAGCCGTCCAGGGAGGTGATCGCGGTGTAGCGCAGCCGTGCCATCCCGGCATTCTCCTCACACCGGCGTCGTCGCGCGCGCCACGACACCCCTTGTCGTCCTCGTTCCGCAGCCACGGGGCAGCAGATCGTTCCGGGCGCCCATGTGTGCCCCTCAGTGGGCGCCGAGGCGACGGGCCGCGAGCAGCGCCAGGGTGCGGGCGACGTGGACGACCTCGCCCAGGGGGACGGACTCTCGGGGTGCATGAGCGAGCCGAACGTCACCGGGGCCGTACTGCAGCGTCGGGATGCCGCCCTGTCCGACGTAGAGCCGGAGGTCGGAGCCGTAGGGCGCGGCTGCCTCGAGCGGCCGCGCACCGCCCAGGGCCTCGACCGCGCCGGCCACCTCCCCGATGAGCCCGTGGTCCCGGGGCAGCCGGCCCGAGGCGAACTGGCCGCCGGGCCACGTCACGCTCGGTGGGTGGTCGCAGAGCCACGGGTCCGCTGCCGACGCCTCGGCGACCGCGACCTCCAGCGCGTCTCGCGCATCGGCGGGATCCTCACCGAGCCGGACCCCCATCCGCCCCCCGGCGGTGAGCAGGTCCGGCACCGAGCTGGCCCAGTCGCCCGAGCGCACGGTGCCCACCGAGATGGCGTACGGCAACCGGGTGTCCCCGAACAACGGGTCCACGTCCCGGTTGCGCCTCTCCTCCAGCTCGCGCAGCGCCGCGGCGACCGGCCAGAAGGCGTCGAACGCCGAGACGCCCTCCAGCCGTGTGCTGCCGTGCGCCGCCCGCCCCCGCACGTCGATGCGGAAGGTGAGAGCACCGGCGTTCGCGGTGACGAGTCGGCCGCTCGTCGGCTCGGGGATCACCGCCACGTCGCCGTGGTGACCTCGCCGGAGGGTGGCGAAGGCACCCAGTCCACCGTCCTCCTCGCTCACCACGCTGTGCAGCGCGAGGCGACGCTCGGTCCGCACACCGGAGCGGTGGAGGGCACGTGCCACGGCGAGCGTGGCGGCCACGCCCGCCTTCATGTCGCAGGCGCCCCTTCCGTGCAGGGTGCCGTCCACGATGCGCGCCGAGTACGGCCCTGCCGGGGGCCATGCGGCGAGGTCGCCGACGGGGACGACGTCGACGTGCCCTTGGAGGACGAGGCCCGGGCGGCCCTCACCCTGGCCGGTGCCCACGACGCCGTAGCCCTCGAGCCGCGGTGCCTCCGTGCCCGGGAACTCGGGGTCCGCGCGCAGCCCCTCCAGGTCGAGCGACCACAGGTCGACCTCGAGGCCCGCCTCCTCGTACCAGCGGGCCATCGTGTGCTGGAGCTCGGCCTCGGCGTCCGTGCCCGTGACACTCGGGACCCGCACCAGCTCGACGAGGGTCTCGACGAGCTCGTCCTCGTCGACGGCTTCCAGCACCCGCCGTTCCGTGAGGGTGAGGTCGGCGCCCATGGACCGCACTGTATGCCGGGCACCGGCGGCCGGGCGGCTCGGCGTCGGCAGGTAGCGTCGTGTGTCGTGGTGTCCGGGACCACCGACGGGACCCGGACGACGCGAGGAACGAGGGTGCGGTGGGGTCAGGACACGGCCACGAGCACGCGGGCGCGCGGCACCGCTGGAGGCTGCGGGCGGCGTTCGCCCTCGTGACGGGATTCTTCCTCGTCGAGCTGGTCACCGGCCTCGCGAGCGGCTCCCTGGCGCTGCTCAGCGATGCCGGGCACATGGCTGCCGACGTGGTCGCCCTCGGCGCCGCCCTCGTCGCCACGAGGATCGCCACCCGGGCCGACACGACAGGTCGCCGGACCTTCGGGTCCTACCGCGCGGAGGTCTTCGCCTCCGGGCTGGCCGTCCTGCTCATGCTGGCGGTGGCGGGGTACATCGTCGTCGAGGCTGTGCAGCGCGCTGGCGAGGAGCAGGTCGTCGCACCGACCGCCCTGCTCGTCGTCGGTGGACTCGGGCTGGTCGTGAACCTCGTCGCCCTCGTCCTCCTTCGCGGCGGTGCCGAGGACAGCCTCAACGTCAAGGGTGCCTACCTCGAGGTGGTCGCCGACAGCCTGGGCTCGGCCGGGGTGGTGGTCGCCGGAGTGCTCGTCGCCACGACCGGCTCGTCGCGGTGGGACACCGTCGTCGCCCTGGCGATCGCCGGCTACGTCGCCGTGCGGGCCGTCCTGCTCGGGCGTGAGGTGGTGGCGGTGCTCGGGCAGCACGCGCCGGCCGGCATCCACCCTGCCGACGCCGAGGCGGCGCTGCGCGGCGTGCCGGACGTCCTGGACGTCCACGACCTCCACCTGTGGACACTGACCTCAGGCATGCACGTGGCGACGGCACATCTCGTCTGCCGCGATGGTGCGGATCCGACCCGCGTGTTGACCGACGCCGCCACGATCCTGCGCGAGCGCTTCGCCATGGACCACGCCACGATCCAGGTCGAGCCGAGCAGTGCTCGCGCCTGCGTCGAGACGAGCTGGTGACGGCCACCCCTCGTGACGGAATGCCGGGCGGGCGCCGATGGTTGGTCGCGGGGTGACCACCTCCGCCGACGCTCCCGCGACCCGTGCCACCGTCGGTCTGCGCAGCGAGCGGGGACCGGTACTCCTCGCCGTGATGCTGAGCACGGGGCTCGTGGCCATCGACGCGACGATCCTCGCAGCAGCGGTGCCGGCCGTGGTCGACGACCTGGGCGGTCTCACCCAGTTCCCGTGGCTGTTCTCCGTCTACCTGCTGGCGCAGGCAGTCTCCGTGCCGATCTACGGGAAGATCGCCGACCTCCACGGGCGCAAGCCGGTCATGCTGCTCGGCGTCGGCCTCTTCGTCGTCGGCTCGCTCCTGTGCGGGGTGTCGTGGTCCATGGGCAGCCTCGTCGCGTTCCGCGCGCTCCAGGGCCTGGGCGCGGGAGCGATCGCCCCCGTCGGCATGACGATCGTCGGTGACATCTACTCCGTCGCCGAGCGGGCCACCGTCCAGGGCTACATCGCCTCCGTGTGGGCGGTCTCCTCGCTCGTCGGCCCAGCCCTCGGTGGCTTCTTCGCCGACTTCACCTCCTGGCGCTGGATCTTCCTCGTCAACCTCCCGCTCGGCGCGCTCGCGTACTGGATGCTGTGGGCCCGGTTCTCCGAGACGCGCGCGGCGCGGGCCCCCGACGAGCCCCGTCCCCGGGTCGACGTGCTCGGCACGGTTCTCCTGCTCCTGGGCACCGTCGCGCTGCTCGTGGCTCTGCTCGAGGGCGGGGTCGTCTGGGACTGGGCATCGCCCACCAGCCTCGTGCTCCTCACGTCGTCCGCGGTCCTGCTCATGGCATTCGTCCTCGTCGAGCGGCGCGCCTCCGAGCCGGTCCTGCCCCTGTGGGTCTTCCGGCACCGCGTGGTCGGCGCGGCCATGGCCACCTCCCTGGTCGTCGGCGTGCTGCTCCTGGGGCTCACCTCGTACGTCCCCCTCTTCTCCCAGGGTGTCCTCGGGACCGGAGCCATCGTCGCCGGCTTCGCCCTCGCGGCGATGACCATCGGGTGGCCGATCGCCGCCGCGACGTCGGGGCGCCTCTACCTGCGGTTCGGCTTCCGTGCGACCATGCTGCTCGGGTCGGTCGTTGCCGTAGTCGGGGCTGCCTTGCTCCTCACGGTCGACGGATCGAGCTCGGTGCTCCACCTCGCCGCGCCGAACTTCGTCATGGGCCTCGGCTTCGGATTCGTCGCGAGCCCGGCGATCGTCGCGGCCCAGTCATCCGTCGGGCGGGACCGACGCGGCGTCGCGACCGGTGCGACACTGTTCGCTCGCTCGGTCGGCAGCGCCGTCGGGGTGGCCGCCTTCGGGGCGCTCGCCAATGCCGTGGTCACGGAACGCCTCGGTCGACAGCCGGCCGACCTGGAGTCACTCCCGCCCGGCGTGCTCGACCCCGCCATCGAGGCGGTGTTCCTCGCGTCGTTCGTCGTCGCCGTGGTGCTCGTCGCCACGGCTGCACTCATGCCACGCCGGGTCGACGAGGTCGCGGACTGACGATCGTGCCTAGGCCCACCCGTGCGACGAGGCGTGTGACGGTGCGAACAGTGACCGGACGAGCACCCGGAGGCTGACTAGCGTGGAGGGCGAGCGGGAGGCACAGAGCCGGACCGTCGGGGCCCGGCGCCCCACGCCCGAGGAGCAGCTCATGGCACCCACATCCGTCCCGTCGGACACAGCGATCCTCAGACCGGGCCCGCGCCTCACCACGGCATGGGTCCTGTCGTCCGTCGTCCTCGTCCTCATGGCCACGTCCTCCGCTGTCGGTCTCCTCGTCGAGGGGATCTACCCGGAGGAGACCTGGGCTGTCGCGGCCCTCCGCGGCAACGACCTGGTGACACTCGTCCTCGTCGTCCCGGTGCTCGCGCTGGCGCTGGCCGCGAGCCGGCTCCGGCCGTCGAGCGCGTCGGTGCTCGTGTGGCTCGGGATGCTCCTCTACGGCCTCTACAACTTCGCCTACTACTCCTTCGGGGCGGCGTTCAACGACCTCTTCCTCCTCCACGTCGCGGCGTACTCGCTGTCCGGGATCGCCATGGTGCTCCTCGGGACGAGCATCGACGCCGACGTGGCGGCCCGCGGTGTCGTCGGCGGTGTCCGCGCGAAGGTGGTCGCCGCGTTCACGCTCGGGGTGGGGATCGCCCTGCTGGGCGCCTGGGGTGCGATGTCCGTCCGTGTCTCGCGAACCGGCGAGCTCCCGCAGGAGGTCATGCCACCGGAGGCGGTCCACCTCGTCTACGCCATCGACATGGGGATCCTCGCGCCGATGTTCGTCATCGCCGGCGTCCTGCTGTGGCGTGCGGCGCCATGGGGAGCGGTGATGGGCGTCGCGGTCAACGCGTCGGGTGCGGCATACCTCATGGTGCTCGAGGTCGTCGGCGGCTTCCAGGCCGATGCCGGCATACCGGGTGCATCCTGGCTGTCACCCGTCGCGATCGGTGCAGTCCTCGCGTGCCTCCTCGCGACCCTCGCGCTCCTGGTCCGCCCACACCCGTCGCGGACGGTGGCCCGCGGACGCCCCGCACCCGCGCGGGCCTGACCCGCGTCCTGACGTCAGGCGGTCAGCCGGCGGGCCCTGAGAGACGCCCGCCCGTGGAGGCGACCCCCAGCCAGCTGTGGGGGTTGCCGTCCCAGCACCACCCGAGCTTCGGGGCACCGGACGAGATCCACATCGCCGGCACCCTCCGGTCGCCGCGCCGGGAGCCGGAGAGCATGAAGCACCGGTTGCGCTCGAGGATGTGCGGCGCGTGGGTGACCACCGCGATCCCCTCCTCGATCGTCAGCGGGGTGCGCCCGCGGCGCAGGATGGCGGGCAGGGCCTCCTCGGGGCGGACTCCCAGGAACTCCTCACCACGATCGACGTCGAGGAGCAGGTATGCCGCCGCGTCGGGCAGCCGGACCTCCTCGATCGGCCGGTACGGGGCGAGACCCTGTGTCCCGTGGTTCCTGTCGACGACGCCGGGTCGCGTGCCGCGCGGAGCGAGCCGGAGGGTGGGGACGGTGAGCTCCGGGTCGGCCAGCGCACGGGTGACGACGAGGACGAGGGCCGCGTGACCCGGCCGGTCGTCGCCCTCCGCCTGGTCGGGAAGGGTGGCGGCCACCTGTCGCAGAGGTCGGAGGCGGTCCACGAGCTCGGTGTCGGTGAGCCCTGCGAGGGCGGGATAGCCGAGGGCGAGCAGGGTGTCCACCTGACGGTCCAGGACGACAGTGGCGGGCAGGGCGGTGGTGCGGGGAGCGTCGGTGACGGCGTCGGTGATGGGGAACCTCCGGCATTCGCGGTGCATCGGTCGGGCCCGACCGGTCATCAGTGAACGCGCCGGGCGTCCACGGCGGTTCCCCAGTCGTCGCCGCCCCCTCTTCCCGCGCCTGCCGCGCCCTCCGCGGCTCGCCGGGTGGTCACGGACGGCGAGGGCGGTAGCCGCGTCGGATGGCGAACCGGCGAACCCGGTCGCTGAGGGTGTCCACCCGTTGCGGCACCGTGTGGGTGCCCCGAAGCCGGGTGGCTCGCGCCTCGGCGTGCGTGACGAGCTCCCCGGGGTGGTCGAACCAGAGCCGGAGGAGGGACGTCCGCTGCCTCACCCTGGCGCGGATCATGGGGGCACCCGAGAGGTCCCGCGAGTAGCCGAGGTGCAGCGTGAACCGCCGGTCGACCACGGACGGCGCGACCCTGGCGCCGTTGACGATGTTCGACAGGTTGGAGCCGTGGACCACCTGGAGCCACATCGGATCGGCGAAGACCTGGCGCAGCGGCCCCGCTGACCTGGCCCGCGCGTGCTTCGGCGCGTAGACCGTGCGTGGAGGTGCCACGGTGCGTCGCTCGATGAGGGAGAGGAAGGGACTCGACACCTGGTCCGAGCGGTAGACGGCACCGGAACGGTCGACCTGGAGCCCCGTGACGAAGTTGACGAACAGCTGCTCCTGGCCGTCGAACTGCTGCTGGACGGAGGCCCATGAAGTCGCGCGCGATCGCGTCGTCGCTGTCCATCCGGGTGGTGATGAGGTGCGGCGAGCGGGCAGTTCGGGCAGCCACCCCGGCGAAGCTGTCCCGCCGGAAGGTGTCGTGCGACCACAGCGGGGTGAACGCCCCGTCGGCCGCGAGGTCCTCGACGTCATGGCGGAACGCGTCCGGGCATCGGTCGTCGAAGAGGACCAGCCACTCGAACGTCGCGTCCTCCTGGGCGGCGACCGACGGAAGCGCGGCGTCGTAGAAGAACGCCAGCCGGTAGCGGAGCCACTCCTCCGGGGCCGGGGGCGCTCCCGGCGTGAGCACCGCACTGAAGCGGGTCAGGAGGAGGTGGTCGAACGCGGGCACGGGGGCAGGACTCGCAGTTGTCGCTCGGGCATCAGGCCGGGGTGGGTGATCCGTGGCGCACGTCGTGGGTCTCACGCGCCCGGAGCCACGGGACGACGGCGAGCAGCGTGATCAGCCCGGTGACGCCGAAAGCCAGCGGGTAGCTCCCGTTGTCGATGAGCAACCCCGCGACGATCGGGCCGAGGATGGCGCCGGTGTCCGCGGACATCTGGAACGCGGCCAGCGCAGGGCCGCCGTTGCGCTTGCGACCGACGACGTCGGCGAGCGAGGCCTGCTGGGCGGGGTTCAGGGTGCCGGCACCGATGCCCGCAATCACGGAGAGGACGACGAGGAGGGGCAGGTTGGTCGCGAAGCCCGTGACGGCGGTGGCGATCCCGCTCACGACGAGGCCGCCGATGATGAAGGGTCTGCGTCCCACCCGGTCGGAGTACCGACCGGCGAACGTGAGCCCGATGGCGTTGCCGACCGCGAACACCGCGAGGGCCATTCCGGCGACCCACGGCTCGTTGACGATCGCGAACACGGCGAACAGCGGCAGGATCGCGTTGCGGACACCGAAGTTCGCCCAGCCATTGGCGAAGCCGGAGAAGACCGACGCCCGGTAGGCACTGTCGTGCCACCCGTCGCGAGCCGTCATGGCGGGCAGCACCGGAGCACCCTCGGGCGGGCGCAGCGAGGCCCCGCCGAGCAACGCCGCGACGAGCGCCGCCGCGATGAGGAGGGCGACGGCATACACGAGGAACGGGACGCGCAGGCCGAGGTTGCCGAGGACACCGCCGAAGACCGGACCGCCGATCCCGCCGATGAGGAAGGCCGAGGCATAGGCCGAAGAGACCCGAGCCCGGATGGAGGGAGGCGCGAGGCGCACGAGAAGCGCCACCGCCGACACCGTGAACATCACCGACCCGATACCGCCGAGGCCACGGAACACGAGCAGCTGCCAGTACGACTGCGCGAAGGCGGTGGCGCCGGTGGAGACCGCGACGATGACGAGGCCCAGCAGGTACACGGGCCGCTCGCCCAGCCGGACGATGAGCCGACCGCCGGCAGGCGCGAAGGCCAGCCGGAAGAACGCGAACGCGCTCACGACGACCGAGCTCGCCGTGGCGCCCACGCCGAAGCTCTGCGCGAACTGCGGCAACACGGGTGTGATGAGCCCGAAGCCGAGCGCGATGACGAAGGCGGAGGCGATGAGGACCCAGATCTCACGCGGGATCTTCACCTGCGCGCCGGGTTCCGTCCGGGGTGAGGCAGACACGATCCACCAGTATGCCGTCCGCTCACGACAGCTCCCGCCGCCCCCGCGTCGGGTGCCCGCTCGCGGTCCGGCGGGGCTACGCCTGCCGACCCACTACGCGACGTGGCGGTGACGGCGCGGCGGTCAGCCGGCGACGACGGCGACGAGCGCGGGCAGCGTCGCCAGCGCGACGAGGAGGGTGTCGCGCCACGGCCAGGGGGCCGGCATCCACCATGAGCGTGCCCGGGCGGTCGCGAACCCCCGGGCGTCCATCGCGACGGCGAGCTCGGCGGCGGCGTGCAGGGTGCGCACCAACAGGCCCATGGTGAGGGCTCCGAGGTGAGCCGCGACGGACGAAGGAGACCGCCAGGAGACGCCGAGGCCACGGATCCGCCGGACCCGGGCGAGCTCGCCCCACACCTCCCCGAAGGAGTGCACCCGCTGCAGCGCGGCGGCCGTCGCCACCACGGGTCGGTCCGGAAGTCGTACGCGTTGGGCGAGGTGGTCCCCCAGCCGGTCGGGGTCGATCCACGGGATGAGCACGGCCGACGGGAGGACGATGACGAGCACCCGGAGGGCGACCGTCAGCGCGGGGTCAAGGTCGCGCCCGGCGAGGAACCACGTCGACCACCCCACCGAGAGCGCCGCCACCACCCCGGGCAGCATGCGCAGGCCCGTCGCGCGGAGGCGACCACGCGATCGGGTCCCCGGCCCGGGAGCGGACAGGCCGACCAGCGCGAGGACTGCCTGGGTCGCCAGCACGGCGAGGCTCGTCGTCCAGTGTGGCGAGATGACCCCCGCCGGAATGGCGAGGAGCGCGCCGACGAGCAGCGCGAGCGGGCCACAGCGGGCCACCAGCGGGACGGCTGCGGGCAGTGCGGGCTCGACCGCTCTGGGTGGGGGTTCGAGGCGGTGGACGACGGTCGCCCGCTCGACGACGTGGCGGTCGTGGGTCGCGGCGACGACAGCGCCCCCTGCCGACCGGTATGCCGCGACGAGACCGACGACGGCCGCCCAGGTCCGACGGTCCTGGCCGACGGTGGGCTCGTCGGCGAGGAGGACCGGTGGCCCGTGGAGGAGCGCGGCCGCCACCGCGAGGCGCCGCTGCTCGCCGCCGGAGAGGTGCCGAGGATCGGCGCGGGCGAGGTGGCCCAGCCGGAGGGTCGTGAGGAGGGATCGGGCGCGCTCGCTGGTGGCCGGGTCGACGTCACCGAGGGCTGCCGAGGTGGCAAGGACCTCCTCGAGCACGGTCGCCGCCACGATGGTCGAGCTGGACCACTGCGGCACCCAGGCCATCGCCCGGGCGAGGTCGGTGGCTGCGAGGTCACCCGGCGCCGTGCGGGCTCCCGGGGACGTGCCGGATCCCGGGGACGTGCCGGATCCCGGGGACGTATCGGATCCCGGCGTTCGCACGCGGACGGCATCCGCAGTGGTGGGGTCGAGGAACCCGGCGAGGGCATGGAGCACGGTGGACTTTCCGGAGCCACTCGGTCCGACGAGGGCGGTGAGGGTGCCGGGCGCCGCGTCGAGCGGCGAGGTGAGGCGCGCGGCCGGTCGGGTGCGCACCGTGCCGTCGACGAGCCTGGTGGAGCGCTCGACCGTGAGGGGTGTGGCGGTGAGAGCAGCCGCGGGGCCGGAGCGGCCCACGGCATCCCGAGGGCGACGCCGGGGGGCGATGAGCGCCGGGTCGACCGCGAGGGGTCGGGGCGGCCCCTCGTCCGGCACCCAGATCCCCATGTCCAGCAGCCGATGCCGTTCGATCTCCAGGGTCTCGCGGACCGGGCCGTCGGCAACGACCCGGCCGTCGGCGGACAGCACGACGAGCCGGTCCACGAGATCGACCCACGGAGCCAGCACATGCTCGACGACGACGAGAGTCGGGGTCGCCGCGCCGGCCAGCACAGGGGGTCGCTGGCCCGAGGGGTGGCCAGCGGCCCCT
The DNA here is from genome assembly GCA_029266735.1 of Ornithinibacter sp. Classification (GTDB taxonomy): domain Bacteria; phylum Actinomycetota; class Actinomycetes; order Actinomycetales; family Dermatophilaceae; genus Fodinibacter. The sequence goes on along the minus strand of JAQSWG010000005.1, from coordinate 86,802 downwards.
TCGGACCCCTCTGTCAGGGCACCTGACCACCCCTCGACGCGGTGTGACCTCCGGACCACCCCGGTGAGCGCGGCAACGGCATCACGCACCTCCTCCGCCGAGCGCGGGTCGAGCATGGCGGTCGGCTCGTCGAGCAGGACGACCGAGGGGTCCAGTGCGAGGGTGCCGGCGAGCGCGAGCCGTTGGGTCTGTCCCCCGGACAGGGCCGAGGTCGGGGTGTCGAGCGGCAGGTCGCCGAGTCCCACCGCGGTGAGGGCCGACGCGACGACCGCAGGCATGGCGACCGGCGGCATCCCGACGTTCTCGGGACCGAAGGCGACGTCGCGGCCGACGGAGGCGGCGACCACCCCCGCGCCGGGCTCCTGCAGGACGAGTCCCACCATCCCCGGCCGAGCCCCGGGAGGGGCACCGTCGACGAGCACCTCGCCCTCGAGGTCACCCGCGTCGGCCGTCTCGAGGAGCCCGGCGAGAGCCCGGAGCAGGGTGGACTTGCCCGAGCCCGAGGGACCGACGAGCAGCACCCGCTCCCCGGGACCCAGGCGGAGCGTGACGCTGCGGAGCACCGGCTCGCGGCGCCCGAAGGGCCGCCAGGTCAGGGCCGACACCTGCACCGTGCCGCGGGCGTCGGCGGTCGCCGGGCGCGGCCGCGACCGGTCAGACAGCGCGGATCTCCCGCTGCTCCTGGCCCGCGGGGAAGGCGGAGAGGGCACCTGCCCGGGCCAGCGCTCGCACGAGCACCCAGCCGAGGAGCCCGGCCAGCACGGCTCCGGACAGCGTCATCGCCCCGAGGTACACGAGCTTGTCACGCAGCACCCACTCGGCGTACCAGCCGCCACCGTCGGCCAGCACCGAGAGCACGGGCACGTCGGCCCACGAGGCCGGGAACGACACGACCTCGAACGCCCACTCGAGCGGCGCCGACAGGACGCCGGCCAGGACGGCGACCGCGGCGCCGAAGGCCCTGTAGCCGAACACGGCGAACGCCAGCTCGGCCCCGAGCCCCTGGAGGATCCCGGACACGAGCACCGTCGCACCCCACTCGGTGCCGGGCAGCATCGAGACCAGAGCGGCGACGACCTCGCAGAACAGGGCCGCGCCGGGTCGGCGGACGACGAGACCGCCTACGACCCCGGCGAGGAACCACGGGCCGGCGAACAGGCCCATGAGGGGTGCGTAGCCGATCTTGAGGGCCGTGAGCGGCCCGGTGTAGAAGACGCCCCACCCCCAGAACGCGACGCCCAGCGCCGCGCCGAGGAACGCGATGGTGAGGATGTCGACGGTGCGCCAGCCGAGGAGGGGCCGGGTCGCGGTGATGGAGCGCGGAGCGGCCGCCCGCGGCTCGGAGGTGACCTGTGGTGCCATGACTGCTCTCCCGTGGTTCCGAGTGGATACCTCGGGGAGGTGCGCCGCCGGCACCTCGGGCCGACTCGCCGCGGGTGTGCCGGAGACGCACCTGAGATTCCCGACTCCCTTCGCCGGTGCTAACCGGATCAGGTTCGAGGGTCTGCGGCGAACCGCACTCTCAGCGCTGGAGCGCTCCCCTGTCGTTGGACGGCTCCACCATATCCCAGCCGCGTTACAGTGGCCGCTGACGTCGTCGGGCACCGTTGCCCCGGTGCGCGCACAGTGGGAAGGGACCGTCATGGCCATGGGAGCCGTCGCCTGGAAGGTCATGGGCACCGGGGGCGCCATCCTCGCCGGGGTCATGGCCAAGCAGCTCGTCGACTTCGTCTGGGCGCGATTCGGGCAGGACGAGATCAACCCGAAGAGTCCTCGGGCTCCGCTCGCCAAGGCGGTCGCGTATGCCGCGGTCACCGGCCTTGCGGTCGGCGCGGCCCGGACGGTCATGACCCGCAAGGCCGCCGAGTACTACGAGAAGTCGGCGGGGCACCTTCCGGCGGACATCCGAGAGGAACCCGTCTGACGGGTGGTCAGCTCGCGCGGTCCGGCGATGTGAGTGGGGCGCCGTCGTCGGTGGACCTCAGAGGGACAGGCTGATGCCCTCCTCGACGCTGCCGTCCGGCCGCCGGCGAGGCACCTCGACGGAGTAGGTGTCACCGGCGCCCTCGATGAGGTCCGTGACGCGGTCGGTGACGTAGTTGAGGTGGAAGACCGGCCTGTCCTGGCTCACGACGATGCGGGCGAGGCACTCCCCGTCGGGATGACCGAAGGTCGCTCCGTTGCTCGACACCAGCCAGTTCTTCGACCGGATCCGTTCGCACAGCTGCCGGCTCGTGTTGTTGCGTGAGCCGTGGTGGGAGATCTTCACGGCGTCGAAGTGGTGGGGACCCGGGCCCAGCCGGTCCAGTGCCTCTGCGGTGGGACCCGCGTGCGCGTCGGCGAGGAGCAGGACACGCGCGCCGTCGTACTCGGCGATGAGCGTGATGCTGGCCTTGTTGGGCTTGCTGGAGTCGCTCGAGCCCTTGGCCGCGGCAAGGCGCACGGGGTCGAAGCCACCCAGGAAGTCCTCCCGCAGCCAGCCCTTGCGGATGATGGGGGCACCGCTCCCCGCCACCACCCCGGCCTTGATGCAGGCCTTCTCGTACTCGGGAGCAAGGGTGGTGAGCTGAGACGGAGTAGGCCCGAGAAGGGTCAGGGTCATCCCGCCAGCAAGTGTCCTCGTCGGCAACGGCGTCTCGTCGGGGACGACGACGGCATGTCCGCCGAACGCCCGGTTCCAGCGCACCTCGTCGGTCAGGAGCGGTCTGGTGAGCCGTTCGGCGTCGACACCACCGAGGAACTCGTCCGGGTCGTGGTGCTTCCACCCGTTGAACCAGATGTCGCGGAAGAGCCGCACGCGGGCGTGGTCGGAGAGCAGTGACACGACGCCCTGGATGTGGTCGGCATCGATGTGCGTGACCACGAGCAGCTCCACCCGGTCACGGTCCCCCGGAATGGCGCGAATACGACGCTCCAGCTCCGGGACCAGCGTCTCGATGGTCTCGGCCGGTCCCCCGTCGATGAGCACGTGGTGCAGCTCGTCGCCCATGCCGTAGGTGATCCAGATGCAGTCGCCGCGCTGGGCCGGGAGCAGGTCGATTCGGAACATGGTCACACCTTCCACGCACTGTCGCCGTATGCCGTGATGGAGAGACCGGCGAGGAGCCCCTCACGGGCCAGCTCCCCCCGCAACGTGGCCAGCACCTCACCCAGGGGTACCCGGGTGCGAGCCGGGTCCATCAGCGTGGAGATCAACCGTTGCGACATCCGGGAGGCGTGGCTCCCGAGGATCATCGTGAAGGTCGAGAAGACGACGCACGCGTGCTCCTGGACGAAGGCCGTCGCGTACCCCGCGGGGTCGTCCTCGAAGCCGGCGGTGTCGCACCCGAACAGGATGACGAGCGGCGTGACATCCTGCCCACCCGTGACGTGCCACTTCTCGATCTCGCCCTTGGCGAGTGTCGTGCCCGCCACCTCCAGGGTCACGGCGCGCGGGTCGCTGTGCGGCATGAGGACGAGCAGGTCGGTGGGTTCTCGCCTGAGGCTCTGCTTCCAGTCGTCCCAGCCGCCCAGGGCCGTCACCCCGTCGCCGAGCGCCTTCGCGACCGCCTTGACGTCGGTGGCCCTGACCTTGCGGCTGGCCGCGAAGGCGGCCCGGGTGGGAACGAATGAGGACCGGGCCACGGTCGGGGTGGCGCCGACCCAGAAGGTGTCGGCCACATGCGACGTCATGTCCACGTAGTGCCTCTCGATGACCCGACCCAAGCCCCAGAAGACCGACGGGCACACCACGGTTGCATCGTCCTCGTCGGCGAAGCAGTGGGCGCCGCACGGCTCCTGGGCCAGCCAATGCGGGCAGAGCACGGCGTCCCTGCTCGCAGGGCGGTCATAGACGAACTCGAGGGGCAGCATCCAGGTCGGTCGGGCACTGACGATCTGGATGCGCCGCGGGGTCCCGATCTCCCCGAGGGCCGAGCGCAGCGCCTTGTGCAGGACACGCCCGTGCACGGCAAGCTCCGCGATGTGGCGACGCAGGTCCTCCTGGTTGCCCTGCTTCATCCCGGCCGCCTCGACGAGCAGTCCGCGGATGTGTCCCGCCACGCTGTTGATCTCGTCGATCGACCTGATCGCCACGTGCTGGTCACCGGCGAACGAGGCGCACAGCGAGTCGTCCTCGTCGTCGTGGTTCATGACGAACGCCCGGTCGAAGGGGCGCCGTTCGTCCAGGTGTGACAGGTCGGGCCAGAGAACGATGCGCTCCCCCAACGTGGCCGGCGGTCCACCCACGGTGCCGGTCAGGACGGCCGTCTGGATCACCCGGTTCCGGTGCAGGAGCACGATGCGAGCCTGCGCGGTCGTCGTCCCACCGGGCACCCGCCACGGGAGGAGCGCTGCCGTCGACCGCCCGGTTCGGGGAACCTCGAGCTCGCTGCGCACGGGGTCACCGGCCGGCACGAGGGGCACGAGGACGGCGGTGAGCCGCACGCTCGTGATGGAGGCGTCGACGAACCCCAGCTCCCGGTCCGTGACCGGCGACCCCTGCAACGCGGCGGGGTCCTGTGGGCCGACGAAGACCTCCACGACGTTGGGGCCGGGGCGGATCACGTTGTCCGGGAGCCCGCCCGGACGTCGTCCCGGTCGAGCGACCATGGCCTGGACGACCCGTGGAGTGGTGTCTGCGTCCAGTGCCTCTTCGACGGTGCGGCTCTCGATGGCGCCGGTGGTGGCCTCGTGCTGCTCGTGGTCGAATCTCCCACCGCTCGCGAGCTCCAGCGTGTCGACGCGTGACTGAGCGTCAGCGCGTGCACCGCTCGTTCGGATGTCCCGCCGGTACTGTGCCGCGCGGGCACGGAACACCTCCGGAAGGTGTGACTCGTTCAACGCTTCGAGCTCACCCACGATGAGGACGTTCCTGTCGACGGCGGCCGTGACCGCCACGTCGAACGTGTACCCGTGCCCGACGTAGCGCAGGATCCTCAGCAGGTCCTCTGCAAGGGGAGTCGGGCGAGGGGCTATCACACCCGTGGCCACGGCACCGGTGAGTGCTCGAACCATGGCGAGCCGGGCATCGGTCACCGCCCAGGACTCGGGCTCGGCGGGCGCGATGCACAGCACCGCGTTCGCCAGGTGGGGTCGAGCGCTGAGCAGCGCCACCGCAGCCGAGGGTGTGCTCGCCAGCGCCAGGATGCCCACCGGGCGGGGATCGGTGCGCATGTCCACCACCTCGGCCAAGGCATCCGGGATGAGGTGGGCGCCACGGCGCGAGCGCAGCTCGTCCAGCAGAGCGTCGTCGACGACACCCAACCGCATCGGCCACTGCCACGGTCTGCGCTTGAGCGCGCCGGGGGCCCTGGGCGTCGGAACGACCACCGATGCGACGCCGGGGCAGGCCAACAGCCGCGGTACGACCTCCGTCGGAATGGTGTTCCCCTCCAGGGCAAGGCGCAAGGGAGGCCGCGCACGACCTGCCATTTCATCTCGGCGATATGAGAGCTCCGGGTCGATCGGCTGGCGCAGCCACTCCATGCCCGGTCGTGCGGACCGCAGCAGAGTCCGCTGAGAACCCCCAGCGGGCGTGGGGTCAGGGGCCGTCCACGTCAGGAACACCGGGTCTCGGTGGTCTCGAGCGGGCCATCGTGAGAGCTGTGACCGGGTGGTCCCGAGAGCGACGACCGCCGGCCCGACATCACCCGGAGCGAGCCCCAGGGTCCACGCGTCGATGACGCCTCCCGTCAGCGGAGGCGGGTCGGTCATGACGGGCCCAACCCGCCCGGATACGGGAAGCCGGCGGCCCTCCCGATCTGGGGCATCCCGTTGGAGCGAAGGGAGTGCTCGGCCGACGCATAACCCCAGTTGACGAGCTGATGGCAGGTGTCACGTGACAGCCTGGCCAGGCGCGTGCCCACGGCGGCCAGAACCCGGGCCCGCTCCGGCGGGCAGGGAAGCTCCGGACTGCGCTCGGTGTAGTGCTCCGGATCGGTGTTGATGGCCCAGAAGGCTCCTTCGCGGCGCCCGGACCGGTAGTCGGCGATGATGTCGCGGCGACGTAGCCGCCGCACCTGCACGTCGAGGACGCTCAACACCCGGATGGTGCCGAAGACGAACCCGGTCCGCGGTGTGTCCGGCTCCGAGAACGTCCCGCCACCGTCACTGACGAGAACGGTCCGGCACTGCTTCGTGATCGCCTCGACGCCGAGGTTGTCGTAGACACCACCATCGGTGAGGTACAGGCGCCCGCCGGCGGGCAGGTCGACCACGCAGGGGGAGAGGACCGGCGGGAACGCCGAGCTCGCGGCCACCGCCTGGGCAAGAGGCAGTGTCGGGTTCCGGACCTGGTGTGTGCGATAGCCACCGGCCGTCCGGCGTGACATGTGCACCAGCGTCCCGGTCCTCAGGTCGGTGGCCAGGAGGATGAACTCGGGATGGCGCACCGGGTCGGGGAGGGTCTGCAGCGTCGCTCCGTGGAAGAGGTGTGTGTCGTACGCCTTCTGAACCTGCCTCGAGATCCTCCCCGGCCAGAGCCCGAGCAGAACGGCCCGCACGTCGATGGTCCGCTCCGCCAGGTCGAGGATCGGCTGCTCGACGCAGTCGTGGAAGCGCGCTGCGACGCCGTTCTCCTCGAACTCGAGGTCGGCCCAGGCACACCCGAGGAGCCCCGCGACGATCGAACCACCTGAGACCGAGGAGATCCGGGTGAGGGTCGGAAGCCAGCCCGCCTCGTTGAGGCGGCGCAGGACCCCCACGTGATACAGCATCGCCCGGTAGCCGCCGCCGGAGAGGCACAGGCCGATGGTCGACGTGGGGAGGGTCCCTGCTTCGGCCGCCTCGGTGGCCTGGGCCGTGCCGGGGCCGGTGCTGCTCACCTCTGGGCCGGCTGGCTCAACGGTCGGCACATCTGCTCCTCGCGTGCCTGGAACATCTCCTCGTCGGTGACAGGAGCTCGGTCGCCCGGTGCAGATACATGGGGTGGGCCTTCCGTGCGCGTGGAGGCTGGGACGCCGGACGTTTCGCCATCCATCGTGGCCCTGGTCACATGGGTTCGTCCATGGCCCGCGCGCAGAGCGAACTCCCGCAGGGGCGGGCGCGCGGTGAGTCGGCGGCACGACGGTCAGCGTGTGCAGTAGAGGTCGTGCTCGACGATGTAGCGCTCCACGGCCATCGGGACGAGAGCGCCGATCGGCATCCCGAGGGCAGCTCGTCGGCGGACGGTCGTTGCGGAGAAGCGCAACGGCGGGACGTGCACGAGGGACAGCCGACCCGAAGGGAATCCGGGGTCGACCAGCTGGTGGCCCGGTCGGGAAACCGCGATGCAGTGCGCCGACGCCATCAGTTCAGGACCTCGGTGCCAGGTGGGAATCGCGGCGAGGTTGTCGGCTCCGAGGACGAGGATGAGCTCCTCCCGGGGACCGAACTGCCGTCGGAGATCCGTCAGGGTGTCGATGGTGTACGTGGGCCTGGAGCGCTCCACGTCGACGAGGCAGAGGGCGAACTGCGGTTCCTCCGAACATGCTGCGGAGATCATCGCGGCCCGGTGAACCGGGTCGGCGGCCTCGTGGGCGCCCCGGTGGGACGACGCGCCGGTCGGGACGAACAGCACTCGGTCCAGTCGTGACTCGCGCCTGACGGCGCGCGCGATGAGCAGGTGCATGCGGTGGATGGGGTCGAACGTCCCGCCGAAGACTCCGGTCCGCATGGCTCGCCCCTCGCAGAGTGACCGGGGAACCGTACCGCAGCTCGGCCGCCCGCCATGGTCGTGCCGCGTCGGCCGGCTCGACACCGGTCGTCGCCCTTCCCCGCGGCCCTTTGGGGTGCCTGCCTGGCTCTGGCTACGCCGCCTGCAGCGCAGTATCATCGCCAGTGGTCGAGGTGGCCTGTGGGACACCCTGGCCGAGGTGAGGGCGACATTCCGCAGTCTGCTCGGATGGTGCGTCGCCACGACGAGTGCCACACCCCGAGGGGGCTCATGGACTGGGACCGTCAGGCATTGATCTCCCTGCGCGAGACGCTCGCACGCCTCTACCACACACCGGCCGAGGCGCGCCGCGTGGCGGAGGACGCCGGGCTCGACCCGGCCCGTATCGCCTTCGACCCCATTCCCCTCAACACGTGGTACCTGATCCTCGACGACGCCTCGAAGCGCCCCGGGAAGGTCGACGCCATCCTCCGCGTCGCCCTCGCCGACTACCCGGACAACGACGCCCTCCAACGGATTGCGGCAGGCGCGCCACCGCCGGTGTTGGCCGGCCCGGAGCCGACCGACTGGCACGGCCCCAGGGGTCCGCAGCTCGAGCGGATCATCGGCTCCGAGAGCACCTTGGTGCCGATCACCTACCTGGAGCTGGGAGTGCAACGCTCTCGTGCGGTGGCGAAGGTCCGACTCGAGGACGGCGGCTCGGGAACGGGGTTCCTCACATCAGGAGGGCTCCTCGTCACGAACAACCACGTGCTGCCGGACGCAGATGCCGCGCGGACGGCCACGGCCATGTTCAACTTCCAGAACACCGTCGACGGCGTGGCCGCGCCGGTCGAGGAGCACGCACTCTTGCCGGACGACTTCTTCCGGACCTCCGTCGAGGACGACTGGTCGGCGGTGCGGGTAGAGGGGGAGCCGTCCGCGACGTGGGGCGAGCTGTCGTTGTCCCCGGCAGCGGTCAAGGCGGGCGACCGCGTCAACATCATCCAGCACCCGGGCGGTCTCGCGAAGCGGGTGTCACTCATCTCCAACGTCGTCGTCTTCGTGGGCGGCGGCCGGGTGCAGTACCTCACGGACACCGAGCCGGGCTCGTCGGGCTCACCGGTGTTCGACACGCAGTGGAACGTCGTCGCCCTCCACCACAGCGGTGGCTGGCTGTCGGAGCCGGGCGCTCACGACCCGGCCAAGCAGTACTACCGGAACGAGGGGATCCTCATCGACGTCGTCCTCGACGGACTGCCGTCGACGGGCTGACGGCGATGGACGCGTCCAGCCCCGGCTTCGCGGCATCCTGGGACCACCTCGGGCGGCTGGCGCGGGTGCTCACCGACCTGTTCCCCGAGCCAGCGGAGTCCCGCCGCGTCGTCAGCGACGCCGGACTCGAAAGAGTCGTGGTCACGGTCGACTTCAAAGAGGCGGGCGCAACACGGTGGTGGGAGATCCTCATCGCCCTCAACGACCCGAGTCAGCTCGAGGACCTGCTCACAAGCGTCCTCAAGGATCACCCTGGCAACCCTGAGCTGGCCGAGGCGATCAGCCACGGGAAGGCGGCGGTACGAGAGGTCGCTACCGTGTCGCCGCCGGGTGGCACGTCGGCAGGTCAACCCCACGGGTTGCCACCTCCGCCCAGGACGGGTAGCCCTGCCCAGCCTCCCAAGCGACCGCTCATCGACCGGCAGGGCGCCGTCACCCGGATCCGCTCCGCCCTCGTCGACACGACGGTCCGCCAGGACACCTGCTCGTTGCTGCTGCTCGGGGAGTCCGGCGTCGGCAAGACCCGGCTGATCCACGAGTGCATCCGTCAGGCCGACGAGCTCGGGATGGTGGTTCTCCTGGCCCCCTGCCTGGACCGGCATGCCGAACCCCTACTTCCCCTCCGCTACGCCCTTGCCCAGCACCGGGGCACCACCCCCGTACGGGACTTTCTCGCCACAGGGCCACCGGGTCTGGTCGACTACGCGCCGTTCCTCGAGAGCTTCCTCGGCCTCACGGGGAGCGTGCCGTTGGGCGGGTCGAACGGCCAAGGCGTCTACGACGGGCTCACCCAGGTGCTCATGGGCCTCGCGGAGCCCCGTGGCCTCTGTCTGGTGCTCGAGGACATCACGGACGCCGACCAAGACACCCTCAGCTTCCTGGAGTACCTCGGCCTGAGGGTCAGCCGAACACCCCTGGTCACGGTCCTCACCGTGAAGGAGGAGCTGCTCGACGTGGCCATGACCGACCGCCTCGACAGGTGGAGGGTTCGCGGGTGCGTCGTGGAGTCGGTGCCGCCCTTCGAGGCCGACGACCTCGCCCAGTTCATGTCCGTCCTTCGTGACGGCCAGCCGGTCGCTCCCGCGCTCGTGGACGACGTCCTCAAGCTGACAGGGGGGAACCCCTTCTTCGTCGAGCAGGTGCTGAGCCTCGTCGACGACCTGGACGGCTCACACGTCCCGCTGGCCGACGTGCCGCCCCGGGTCGAGGCGGTGCTCGTGCGCCGGCTGCGTCGTGTCCCGGACGAGTCCCGTCACTTCCTCGAGGCAGCCAGCGTCGCCCTCGAGGTGACGCACACAGTGGACCTCGTGGCCCACGTCGCAGAGCTCGACGAGACCACGGCGGCGGAGCGCCTCCGCCGCGCTGTCAGGGACCACTACCTCAAGGAGGACCCGTTGGGGAGGGTTGCCTTCAGCCAGCAGCTTCTGCAGCAGGTGCTCATCGAGGACATGCTTCCGTCGCGCCGGACCAGGCTCAACGTGCGTGCCGCGGAGTGGCTGGAGGCCGAGGAGCTGTTGGCGTCGGCAAGCCATCACTACGAGCTCGCCGGACGCACCGACGACATGGTGAGGACGGCGCTCGCCGGTGCCGAGCAGGCTGAGCAGGCCGGCCTCTACGCCACCGCCGCGGAGCTGTTCTCACGTGCCTGGGCGAGTGGCGACGACGAGGCCATCGGCCTGCGACTGGCCGGCACGTACGTCATGATCGGGTCGTGGTCGGAGGCCGAAGCCGTTCTCGACACCCTGCCCGCGGATCTGGGCCAGTCGCGTGTGCTGCGGTCGGACCTGTACTTCGTCCGGGGCTCGTTCGACAGTGCTCTTCGGGAGCTCCGGCTGGCCGTTCAGGACCCGGCGGTCGAGAGCACCGAAGCGCTCATCCGCCTCTCGGACATCAACCTGTACCTCGGCCAGCTGCGCAGGGCCCTGGAGCTGTCGACGGAGGCGCTGGCCGGCACAGAGGACCCGACGGACCGGTCCCGGTGCCTGGGGGGGATCGGCGGAAGCCGGTTGCACATGGGAGACGTGACGGGTGGCGAACAGGCCTTCCTCGAGGGGATGGCGGCCCTGCCGCAGCGCGTGGAGGAGAGGGACCGGTTCGCCTACACCATGGCCCTCCACAACCTCGGGATGGCGCGCGAGGCGCATGGCGACTGGACGTCCGCCAAGGGCCTGCACGCCGAAGCACTGGGCATCCGCCTCGAGGTGTCCGCGGCCCGGGAGGTGGCGCACTCACGACACGCGCTCGTGCGGTGTGACATCGCCCTGGGCGACTTCGACGGCGCCCGCGCCAAGCTGGCGGAGGCCCGCGCTGCGGCCCTCGCCCTCGGCGAGAAGCTCGAGCAGGCCAAGCTCACCCACACGGAGGCGCGTATCGAGCTGCTGACGGGCGGTGACGTCCAACGGGCGATCCGCCTGCTCGAGGCAGCCCGGGAGAGCTTCCAGGCCTTGAGCGTCTCGTTCGACGTCGCGCACGCGTCCTTCTCCCTGGCGGAGGCCCACGCAGCCGTGGGCAGCGGCCGCCGCTCCCTCGAGGAGGGCGCGACAGCCCGCGCGATGATGGAACAAGGCGAGTTCGGCCTCCTGGCGTGGTGGTTCCCGGACACGGCCTTCTCCTACAGGGAGCGCATCGCCGCTGGGTTCCTGGCATATGCCGCCGGGGATGCCGTCGGTTTGCCTTGGGAGGGAAAGCCGCCCGCAGACGTGGAGAAGGACCGCCTGCCCAGCCTGCACGCGACGGAGAGCCGGCCTGCCGGCTCGACGTCCGACGACACCGCGCTGACCGTGCTCGTGGCCGAGCACCTCGTGGCCAGTGGCAGAGCCGACGCGCCGGGCTTCCTCGTCCGCCTGGCCGAGGCGGCGCCGGGCATCCCGGGTCTGGGGCCGTCAACGGCAGCCGCCATCGACACCTTCGGGCACGAGCACAGAGCCCCCGCTTCCGGGGGCACCACCAACGGTGCCCTCATGCGCGCCCTCCCGATCGGCTGGGCGCTCCCCATCGACCGCGTCGAGGAGCGCCGGCGCTGGGCCATCGAGCTGTCCCGTGCCACCCACACCGCTCCGGAAGCGGTCGCCGCCGCGTGCATCGGCGCTGCCTGCGCGGCATGGGCCGTCGAGGCCGCATCACCGGACATGATCCTCGACATCGCCCGTGACGAGGCCGCAGCGGCCGTCAAGGCACTTCGAGCAGACGCCCGGATCATCGACATGTTGCTGGCAGTGTCCGCAGGCTCGTGGACCCCCGACGACGCGGTGGACCAGATGGACCCGTACGAGACGATCACCCGCGCGTTGGCGTGCATGGTCACCAGCCCGTCCATGCGTGAGGCGGTCCTCGCGGCCGTGAGGCTCGGCGGTGACACCGACACGGTGGCCGCGTTGGTCGGCGGCGTGATGGGTTGCGGGCGCGGGAAGGACGAGGTGCGCAGGCAACTGGACTGGCTCGACGCCGTCCACCTGCCTCCCGAGGGGACCATCGACCGGCTCGCCAAAGGACTGTGCGCCCTTCGGGTCCACGAGACCCAGGGCTGATGTCGTCGTGCTGGGAACGGCCACCGCCGATATCGTCGTCCGGGTTGACCGGTTCCCCGCCCCCCGGGAGCACCTGCCCGCGACCAGCCCCGGCTGGCGACTGGGTGGAGGCACCGTGAACCTGGCCTGTGGAGTCGTCGCGGCAGGGCACCGGGCGGAGCTGCTGGGCCCCCTGGGCGACGACGCGATGGCCCGCGCCCTGGAGGTGGCGATCCAGCGGTACGGCATCACGACCGCTCGCTTCTTTCAGGTCTCCGCTCCCTCGCCGCGGACGCTGATTCGTCTGGACCCCGGTGGGGAGGGACGATTCTCGGCCTTGACCAGGACATCGCCTCGGCGGCATACCCCGTGACGGAGACCCCCGATCTCGGTGAGGTGGACTGCGGGTGGGTCGAGACCTCCATGCGGTTCCCACGCAGCGTCGCGGAAGCCGCCGGTGAGGCACTGCTCGTGGCGCCGCCGCCGCAGTCGGCAGACGTCGGCTCCTGCCCCGCGGGCATCATCATCGGCTCGGAGCGGCAGCTGCCGGGAGGCTGGGAGTCCGCGCCGTACGCCCATGCGCGCCGGCTGGCCGGTGACAGGTTGCGCTGGCTGGTCGCCACGAGAGGATCGCGAGGGGCCGACGCCTTCGCGGCCGGAATGGTCTCGGCCCTGCTGCACGGTGACGGCGCATGACGTCACCGGGCACGTCGGTGGCGAGCGGGCCCGCACGAGGACCGGACGGGAAGTCCCGCAGAGAACCCACTCGGGTCGGTGTCGTCTCCGGCGCAGGCCTCTCCGCCTGGGCTCCCGCAAGCGTCTGGACCGGTGACGCGTTCCACCGGCGTCTGTTCGAGCTGTGTGTCGACATGGCGCGGCCGTATGCAGCCGACGTCGTGGACGGAACTCCCCGCGACAGCACGCAGGAGAGGACCCTCAACCTGCTCGCGCGGATCGAGAGCACCCAGCCAGGCGCCGGAGCGGGGGCACTGCACGCCATGAGCGTCCCCGTCCCGAACGAGGCCCACCTGTTGGCGGCCCTCCACCTGGCGCGGGGCGGCCTCCATGTCACGGTCAACTTCGACGACGGCGTCGAACGCGCTTACGCAGTCCTCTCGGGTTCGGCCGGGCTCGCGCCCGACGTCCCTCAGGTCTTCCACGCAGCACTGCCGGCATGGCGTGATCTGTGGCCACCGTCCGCCGGGCCACTGCACTGCGTCTCGCGGCCCGGCGAGATCCGGTCGTCCTTGGGCAGGCGTCCCCTTCTCGTCAAGCTCCACGGCTCCCTCGGCGATCACCCCGACGGCGTGGTCCTGCCCATGGGGCCGATGACGGACGAGCCCGACATCGGCGACCTCGGGAACGAACGGCGCCAGGCACTGGCGACACTGGCCACGGAGGATCTCGTCGTGGTGACCGGGTTCTCCGCCACCGACCTCGCGTCACGATCAGCCGTGCTCGAACACCTCCAGAGGGGGCGTTTCCTGTGGATGAGCGCCGAGATCGACCCGGAGGTCGCGCTGCTGGTCAGCGCCATCGACCCGGACCAGCCGTCGGTCGGCGAGCCGGTGGACGCGCTGAGGTCGGTGCTGCCAGTGGCGACTCCCCCGTGGCCGCGAACGGCCGACGGGGGACAGGGGTTCGAGGAACGACTCGACGCCTGGGCGGCAGGACTGCCCCCCAAGGTGGCCGCCGAAGCCCTCGCCTGGACGCTCACGGACAGCGGGCAGCCCTGCGCGGGAGAGGAGATCCTCCGCCGACTGCAGGCCGAGGATCCGTGCACGCGGACGTCGGTCCGCCGAGCGGAGGCCCTCATCCGGCGCCATCGCCCGGGTGATGCCCTGGCGGCGCGCCGGCTGCTGCTGAAGGCACTCGTCGACCCCAACGCCGGGTCGCGCTCGAGACACGCGCGCGGCTACGCACTCGGATCCCTGGTGGAGGTGGAGGCGATGATCGCCAGCGACCGACCACCGGCCCGTTGGCGTCGTGCCGGGCTGGTCACTGCCGGCCTGCTCGGGGGACGCGCAATCGCTGCTGTGACCTCCCGGAAGGGCTACCCCGGGTCCTCCGCCCGCTCGGCGACGATCGCCGCCAGCGCTGTGCTGGCGCATCTGGAGTGGGACCTTCCGAAGCTCCTCGAGAAGGATCAGCGACGTCGTGGGGCTCTGTGGGTGACGACCATGGCGACAGCCTCCGCCCGCACGGTGCTCGATGCCCTGGCGGATGCCCCGACGGGGCGGCGAGGCGCGATCCTGGAGCGCCAGACGATCGAGCTCGACGCCATCGAGGCACTCCTGCGCGGTGGTCCGCCGGCCGCCGACGCGCTGCCTCGCCTCACTCGCCTCGTCAGCGTCCTCGACCGGGTGCTCGACTCCGACGGCCGGACTGACGCCGTCGGGACCATGGTCCTGGTCCACCTCGCGGCTGGGGACCCGTCGGCCGCGAGGCGGGTCCTGTCGGAACTGCACGAGCAGGACACCTCACGGGGGGCGCCGCGCCTTGCCCGTCGGTTGGTGGAGCTCGACCTCGTGGACGGGACGGTGAGGCCTCGCCCGCCGCCACCCATCTGGCACGGTGGCCGATGATCGCATCCGCGGGGGACGGCCGGCCCGTCGATGCCCTTATGGCGCCGGCGCGGACTCACGGGCGGCGGACCGGCAGGCGCTCGTGCCGCCGGACGAGCGCCAGGTGTGACCTGACCGCGCAAGGGATCACTCTGCCCGCGGCGTCACCTCCAGAGGGCGGCCCACGTCTTCGGGCCGACGCGGCCATCGACCTCGAGACGGCGCGCTCCCTGGAACTTCTTCACCGCGTTCTCCGTCGCGGGGCCGAACCGGCCGTCCTCGGGGATGCGTGCTCCGTGGTGGTTGAGTCGGTCCTGGACCACCTTGACCGTGGCCCCCTTGTCGTCGCGCTTCGTCGCGTGGCCGGGGTAGGGGTGGCTCGTCGGCTTCGCAGCCGCGGTCGAGGTGACCACCCCGGGGATCATGTGGCCCGCCATGTCGGGAGCCCACCCGGCATACCTGCGACCCCATGCCTTCGCGAGGTCGGTGATCTTCACCTCGCTGATGCGGTTCCTCGACGGCCAGTCCGTGGATCGGATCCTGCCACCTCCGACGGAGAGGGCGACGTGGCCGTGCTTCGAGCCGAGGAAGTACACGGGGACTCCGGCCGGCGGGGTACCGGTCGTGCGCAGGTGCTTGCTGGCGCGGAAGGCGGCGTTGGCGTCGGACAGCCCGTACTTGTGCTGCCCGTCCAGGCACCGCCAGACGAAGTGGAGACACTGTCCCGAAAAGCCGGAGGTGTGGCGTCTGGCTCGGGCGACGGACACGCTTGGCCGCTGCAGCCTCGACACCGACTCGTGCTCGTCCGGGGGGCCCTCCTCGATGTCACTGACGTCGACCTGGTTCTCGGGGACCTCCGGCTCCGGGTCGCTGAACGAGCCCGGGTCCGTCTGGTCGGGCACGTCCGGCTCGGGGGGTGGACCCTCACTGGTCTCGATGCTGCTGTCGTCGTCGGTCGCGATGGTGGTCTCGTCGTCAGGCGTCATGTCTACCTCCGGAGGATGGACCGTGCCCGAGATCGGAAGGCACGGAGAGTGCCGGTCGAGTGCCCCGGTCGAGGACCGCGCACGAAGCCGTGGGGCCGCATCCTGGACGCCCAGCCATGAGAGAGGACCTGCGTCCTCGAAACCAGAGTCCTCCCGTGCCGTCCTCCAGTCAATGCGCCCGACCGGTGACGGGAAAGGGTTGCCGTCAGGGGAGGTCGAGCGCCCGAGCCAGCGGCATCCCCGGCCGATAGGCGAGGTGGTCGTGCGACGGCGCCTCCAGCACCGCCAGGTCGGCACGTGACCCCACGGCCACCCGGCCGATGTCCGGCCGGCGGAGCCCACGCGCCCCGCCGACGGTGGCGGCCACCAGTGCCTCGGCCGCCGTCATCCCCATCTCCCGCACCGCCAGGGCGAGAACGAACGGCATGGATGCCGTGTTGCAGGTCCCGGGGTTGCAGTCCGTCGCCAGTGCCACGTCCACACCGGCGTCCAGGAGACGCCGAGCATCGGGGTAGGGCGAGCGCGTCGAGAACTCCACCCCCGGCAGGAGCGTGGCGACGGTCCTTCCTGCGGCCGAGACCAGCGCCGCGACATCGGCATCGGTGAGGTACGTGCAGTGGTCGACGCTCGCGGCCCCGAGCTCCACGGCGAGCCGCACCCCCGGCCCCGATGAGAGCTGGTTGCCGTGGACCCGCAGCCCGAGCCCGGCCTCCCGCCCGGCGAGCAGCACCCGCCGTGCCTCGTCCTCGGTGAAGGCTCGGGGCGCGGCCGGCTCGCAGAACACGTCGACCCACCGCGCGTGGGGGGCACAGGCCGTGAGCATCGGCCCGGTGACGAGGTCGAGGTATGCCGTCCGGTCGGCCGACTCCGG
This sequence comes from Ornithinibacter sp., assembly GCA_029266735.1. Lineage (GTDB taxonomy): Bacteria > Actinomycetota > Actinomycetes > Actinomycetales > Dermatophilaceae > Fodinibacter. The sequence goes on along the minus strand of JAQSWG010000005.1, from coordinate 69,988 downwards.
TGGCACGACGTGGGCGCCGAGAAAGGTGGTCTCCTCGGTCACCTCCCGCGCCAGGCGCAGCGAGCGCTCCTCGTCGGTGGTCGTCAGGCCGTAGCCGCTCTTCACCTCGACCGTCGTGGTGCCGAGAGCCCGCATCTCGGCGACTCTCCGCCGCAGCAGCCCACGCAGCTCCGCGTCAGTGGCCGCTCGGGTCGCGGCCACGGACTCCCCGATGCCACCGCCGTCGTACGCCACCCCGGCCATGCGCGCCGAGAACTCGGCCGCACGGTCCCCGGCGAAGACGAGATGGCTGTGGCTGTCGACGAACCCGGGCACGACGGCACGACCGCCGACGTCGACCCTGCGGTCCGCCTCGGGTGCCGCTCGTCCGGGCCCTACCCACGCCACCCGGCCGCCCTCGACCACCACTGCGGCATCCACCACGGTCCCGAGGCGGTCGCCGGCCGGGATGACGGCCCCCAGAACCGGCGTTCCGCCGTCCGCTCCGGCGCAGGTGACGAGCTCGCCGATGCCGGTCACCACCGTGGCGCTCATACGGTCACCGGATCACCGCGTCACCGCCGTGATGGCGTCGGCGAGCAGCCTCCCGACGTCGCCGACGCGGTGCCGGCCCTCCCGGACGACGTGTTGACCATGCACGACGACGTCCGTCACGTCCGCCGCCGTGGCCGAGAAGAGCACCGTCTCGGCAGTGGAGCCGGCCGTGCGCGGGCTGTCGAGGCGAACGGCGACGAGGTCGGCGAGGTGCTCCGAGGCGAGCAGACCGCCGTCGTCCCACCCCAGCGAGCGATAGCCGTTCAGGGTGGCGGTGGCGAGCAGCTCGGTGCCGTCGAAACGACCCCGCTGCAGGCTCGCGAGGCGCTCGTTCATCTCGACGCCTCTCGCCTCCTCGAAAGGGTCGACGACCGCCTGCTGGTCAGACCCGACCGCCAGTGGGACCCCGACGTCGTGGAGGCGGCGAGCCGGCCCGATGCCGTCGGCGAGGTCGCGTTCGGTGGTGGGGCAGAAGCAGACGGTCGTCCGGCTCGCCGCGAGGAGCTCGATGTCGTTGTCCGACAGGTGTGTCGCGTGCACGGCCGTGGTCATCGGTGTGAGCAGCCATTCCGCGGCGAACAGCTGCGTGGGCGAGCAGCCGTAGAAGCCCTGACAGGCGAGGTTCTCGGCGGGCTGCTCGGAGACATGGACGTGGAGGGGACGGGCACCGCGGGCGGCGACGTCACCCACGACGGCCAGGTGTTCGCGCGGGACCGCCCGGACGGAGTGGACTGCCGTGCCGATCCTCGTGCTGTCGTCCTCGGACAAGGCCTCCACCCGCTCCGCCCAGGCCTCGGCGGTGCCGTCGGAGAAGCGCTCCTGCACCTCGTCGAGGGGCAGGTGTCCCGTCGCGGTCAACCCGCCCGCCAGGTAACAGGTGTCGAGCAGGGTGATGCGGATGCCGGTCTCGCGGGCCGCGGTGAGCAGCGCGTGCCCCATGGCGTTGGGGTCGTCATACCGGCGGCCCCCGGCCGGGTGGTGGACGTAGTGGAACTCGCCCACTGCGGTGTACCCGGCCAGGAGCATCTCAGCGAACACCGCTCTCGCGAGGGCGTAGTAGGTGTCCGGGTCGAGGCACTGGGCCACGGCATACATGGCCTTGCGCCAGGTCCAGAAGTCCCCACCGCCGTCGTGCGTCCGGCCGCGCAGCGCACGGTGGAAGGCGTGGCTGTGGCCGTTGGCGAGCCCCGGCAGCACGACCCCGCCCAGTGTCGTGTCGGTCGGCTCGGCGACCGTCTCCGGCAGCACGTCCCGGATCCGGCCGCCCTCCACGAGGATCCTCACCGAGCGTCGTACAGCACCGGGGAGCACAGCGTGCTCGCACCAGAACGCGGTCATGGAGTCCCGGCGAGGTCCCCGACGGAGTCGGCAAGGGCCTCGACACCTGCGAGGCAGTCGTCCGCGGAGGCCCACTCGTCAGGTGAGTGCGAGACGCCGGTCGGGTTGCGTACGAACAGCATCGCCGTGCGGATGCCCTCGTTCGCGAGGATGCCGGCGTCATGGCCGGCGGCGGTGCCGATGACGGGCAGGCCGCCGAGCATCGTCGACAGACGGCGCACGAGACCGGGGTCGAAGTCGGTGACCGGGGTCCACGACTCCTGGGCGACGAGTCCGTCGAAGTCGTCCACGACCTCACTCACGTCGGCCACGACCCGCAGCACGGCGTCAGGGTCTGCTCCTCGCGCGTCGAGCCAGCCGGTCGTGGAGCTCGCGATGGAGTTGACGCTGCCCGGTACGACACTCACCTTGCCGACGGTGGCGACGCAGTCGTGCTCCTCGGCCGCGCGGCGGGCGGCGATGATCATCGCGGCGAGGCCCAGCATGGCGTCCTCGCGTTCCTCGAGGGCGGTGGTCCCGGCGTGGTTGGCCTCACCGGCGATGTCGACCCGCCAGCGGCCGTGCGGCCAGATGTGACTGCCGACCCCCACCGCATGACCGAGGTGGACGAGCGCACGGCCCTGCTCGACGTGCAGCTCGACGAACGTCCCTACCCGGGCGAGCGTCTCGTCGTCCCGACCGAGGTGCGTCGGGTCCTGACCTGCCCGGCGCATCGCCTCCGCCATCGTCAGGCCCTGCTGGTCCCGCAGGCCCCGCGCGCGGTCGGCGCCCAGGGCACCGGTGATGACCCGGGAGCCGGCGCAGGCGACACCGAACCTGGCGCCCTCCTCGTCGGTGAAGCTCACCACGCCGACCGGCCGCTGCGGCTGGAAACCCCGCTCGCGAAGGAGGTCCACGGCGGCGAGGGCACCCACCACTCCGAGCGGCCCGTCGAAGGCCCCGCCGTTGGGTACCGAGTCGAGGTGCGACCCGATCACCACCCCGGGGTCACCGGCGGAGACGGCGCCGTCCGCATCGCCCCACCAGCCCCACTGGTTGCCCATGCGGTCGGTCGTCAGGTCGAGACCCCGCGCTTCGCACTGGCCGGCGAACCACTCGCGGAGGTCGTGGTCCTCCCGCGTCCACGCCAGGCGGGTGTACCCCCCGGACGTCGCGTCCTGCCCGATCCCCTCCACGTCACGCCACATCTCACGGAACGCCGAAGCGGTCCCGCCGCTTCTTGGCGTGGTGGACATGAACCCATTGCACCAAGTCGGGCAGGGTTGTGGGGCCGGACGTGATGGCTGATTGTCTCGGTGACCAGACGCGGGACGGTTCGCGCGGGCATCTCCAGACCTAGTCTGGGCGCATGACGACCCCTTCGGGTGGCTCGAACGACGACGGCAGCGAGCGGGCGGCAGCCGCACTCACGGCATCCGGCATCCCCCACGAGGTGACGCGGCACGGGAGGGTGCGGTCGCTCGAGGAGGCCGCGGCGGCGCGCGGTGTGGCGCCCCGCGACATCGTCAAGACCCTGGTGGTCCGACGGGGCGAGGGCGACTTCCTCTTCGTCCTCGTCCCCGGTGACCGCGAGATCTCGTGGCCCAAGCTGCGGGCCCACCTCGGCGTCAACCGGGTCTCGATGCCGGACGCCGACACCGCGCTCGACGTCACGGGGTACGAACGGGGGACGATCACGCCCTTCGGGTCCACGACGACCTGGCCGGTCGTGGCGGACGCGACGATGACGGGGCGCAGGGTGTCGATCGGTGCCGGTGCGCACGGCGTGGCTGCCACCGTCGAGGCGGATGCCGTCGTGACGGCCCTCGGCGCGGACGTCGCCGACGTCACCGACCCGGCCTGATCAGACCTGGCCCTGACCGGCCCGGCCTGAGGGGCGCCGGCTGACCGGCGCCTGCCGATCAGCCCTCGCGCATCGGGACGCGGACGCCCTGCTCGGCGGCCACCTCCTCCGCGCGCTCGTAGCCGGCGTCGACGTGCCGGATGACGCCCATGCCGGGGTCGTTCGTGAGCACGCGGGCGAGCTTCTCGGCGGCGAGCGGCGTCCCGTCGGCGATGGACACCTGTCCGGCGTGCAGCGACCGCCCGATGCCGACACCACCGCCGTGGTGGATCGAGACCCAGGTCGCGCCGGATGCGGTGTTGACGAGCGCGTTGAGCAGGGGCCAGTCGGCGATGGCGTCGGAGCCGTCGAGCATCGACTCCGTCTCCCGGTAGGGAGAGGCGACGGAGCCGCAGTCGAGGTGGTCGCGACCGATGACGAGGGGGGCACTCACCGCGCCGCGCGCCACGAGGTCGTTGAACGCCAGCCCCGCCTTGTCCCGCTCCCCCTGGCCGAGCCAGCAGATCCTGGCCGGCAGCCCCTGGAAGGCGATGCGCTCCGCCGCGCCGCGCATCCACTTCTGGAGCCGGTCGTTGTCGGGGAAGAGGTCCAGCACCGCTCGGTCCGTGGCGGCGATGTCCCGGGGGTCCCCCGAGAGAGCGGCCCACCGGAACGGGCCCTTTCCCTCGCAGAACAGGGGGCGGATGTATGCCGGCACGAAGCCCGGGACGTCGAAGGCGCGCTCGCACCCGCCCTGCCGGGCCTCGTCACGGATGGAGTTGCCGTAGTCGAAGGCCTCCGCCCCGGCGTCCTGGAACGCCACCATGGCCTGCACGTGGTGCGCCATCGACGCCCGGGCGCGATCGGTGAACTCCTCGGGCTTCTGCTCGGCGTAGTCGGCCCACTCCTCGAGCGCGACGCCCTCCGGCAGGTAGGAGAGCGGGTCGTGGGCGCTCGTCTGGTCGGTGACCACGTCGACGGGCACGCCGCGGCGGAGCAGCTCCGCGAAGACCGTCGCCGCATTGCCGACGACACCCACCGACCAGGCCCGGCGCTCGTCCTTGGCCCGTAGCGCCGTGGCGACCGCGGCGTCGAGCGAGTCGGCGACCTCGTCCAGGTAACGGTGCTCCACCCTGCGGTGGAGCCGGGCCGGGTCCACGTCGACGATGAGGCACACCCCCTCGTTGAGCGTGACGGCGAGCGGCTGGGCGCCGCCCATGCCCCCGCAGCCTCCGGTCAAGGTGAGGGTCCCCGCCAAGGTGCCGCCGAAGCGCTTCTCCGCGACCGCGGCGAACGTCTCGTACGTCCCCTGGACGATGCCCTGGGTACCGATGTAGATCCAGGAGCCGGCGGTCATCTGGCCGTACATCGTCAGGCCCAGGTGCTCCAGACGTCGGAACTCCGGCCACGTCGCCCAGTCGCCGACGAGGTTGGAGTTCGCGATGAGCACCCGCGGGGCCCATTCGTGGGTCCGCATGACGCCCACCGGTCGCCCGGACTGGACGAGCATGGTCTCGTCGGCCTCGAGGGTCGTCAGCGTGCGCACCATCGCGTCGAAGGAACGCCAGTCGCGCGCGGCCCGGCCGGTTCCGCCGTAGACGACGAGGTCGTCCGGACGCTCGGCGACCTCGGGATCGAGGTTGTTCATGAGCATGCGCATCGGGGCCTCGGTCGACCACTGGCGGGCGGTGAGGGTGCTGCCGCGAGGGCTTCGCACGGGTCGGGCGCCGTCCATGTCGTTCTCCGTTTCTCCGCCTCGGGTGCGGGTCAGGTGAGGGGGCCGGTGACCGACTCGGCGGCCCGGCGGATGGTGCCGTCGGTGACGAGGCGGTATGCCGTGTCGATCTCCGGCGACAGCCACCGGTCCGGCCCCGGCGTGCCGGCTCCTGCCGACACCAGCGCGTCGACCACGGCCGCGGTCGCCGGTGCCGGGGTCAGCGGAGCACGCAGCCGGATGCCGCGTGTGGCCGTGAGCACCTCGACGGCCAGCACCCGCGCCAGCCCGTCGACGGAACGGCGGAGCTTGCGGGCCGCCGACCACCCCATCGACACGTGGTCCTCCTGCATCGCCGAGCTCGGGATGGAGTCGACGGATGCAGGGGCCGCCAGTCGCTTCATCTCGGACACGATGGCTGCCTGGGTGTACTGCGCGATCATGTGACCGCTGTCGACACCCGGGTCGTCGGCGAGGAACGGCGCCAACCCGTTGCTGCGGGAGGCGTCGAGGAACCGGTCCGTGCGCCGCTCCCACGCCTCCGTGCGGTGGGACTCGCGGATGGCGCTGTGCGCCATGACCTTTCGGATGTTCGCAGCAGACACGGCCTGCCCGGGCTGCGGTCGCAGCGCCTGAAGGTCGGCGGCGAAGACGTCGTCGGTCCCGAGCAGGCCCTCGACCGACATCGCCGCTGTCACGTCGGCCACGACGAGCAGCTCGCGAAGGTCGGCGATCGCGAGGCACAGCATCCCCAGCATGCCGTCGGTCCCGTTGATGAGCGCCAGACCCTCCTTCTCCTCGAGCTCGACCGGCGAGATGCCGGCCGTCGAGAGCGCCTGGGCGGACGGCATCCGGACCCCCGAGGCGTCGCGGACCTCACCCTCCCCCATGAGCGCGAGGGCGCAGTGCGCGAGCGGTGCCAGGTCACCGGAGCACCCCAGCGAGCCGTACTCGTGGACGACCGGGGTGAGGCCGGCGTCCAGCATCGCGACGTACGCCAGCAGCGTCTCCTCCCGGATGCCGGTGCGTCCGGTTGCGAGGGTGGAGATCCGCAGCAGCATGAGGGCTCTCACGACCTCCCGCTCCACCTCGGGCCCGGACCCCGCCGCGTGTGACCGGACGAGCGAGCGCTGGAGCTGTCGGCGCAGCGTGACGGGGATGTGCCGCGTCGCGAGCGCGCCGAAGCCGGTCGACACCCCGTAGTGGGGCTCGGCACCGTCCGCCAGGCCGCGAACCACGGCGCGGGTGCGGCGCACCTCGGCGAGCGCCTCGTCGGCGAGCACGACCCGAGTGCCGTGACGGGCCACCCGGACGACCTCGTCGATCGTCAGGGGCTCCCTGCCGACGGTGACCCGCTCCCGGCTGGGGCCCGCCGAGCCGGACGGTGCGCTGCTCATGCCGTCCATTGGAGCCCCGGGCCGCTCGCCGGTGGCACACGGCGGCGGCATACCGTCTCGGGTCCGAGACACGGGACGACCGCGAGAGGTGGCCAGTGGCCCCCCACCGAGTGCCGGGAGGGCCACACGCCACCCTTCGAGTGTGCCTCTGGGTGTCGCGCGGGCACGGGGGACGCCGGTTTATCCAGTCCCCTCGTGCGCGGGGCGCGTGACGAGGATGCCGTCCTCGTCGGCCCAGAGCCGCTGACCGGGGACGAACTCGACGCCACCGAACGAGACCGGGACGTCCCGGTCGCCGACACCGTCCTTGGCGCTCTTGCGAGGGTTCGACCCCAGCGCGAGGGCGCCGAGCTGGAGGCCCCGGATCGCCACGACGTCGCGGACGGCGCCGTGGATGACGACGCCCGTCCAGCCGTTCTCGACCGCCGAGGCGGCGATGAGGTCGCCCATGAGGGCCGACTCGAGCGACCCATCGCCGTCCACGACGAGGACCCGACCATCGGCGGGCTCCGCGAGCGCCGCCTTGACCAGGGCGTTGTCCCGGTGACAGCGCACGGTGCTCACGACACCGGTGAACGCCGTGCGCCCGCCGTACTGCCGCAGCTGCACCGAGCAGGACTGGAGCGCCTCCCCGTGCTCGTCGTAGAGGTCGGCGGTCGTGAAGGTCACCCGCCGTCCTCCTTGACGGCGAGCACCGGGCAGCGGGCGTCGAGCAGGATCCGCTGGGCGGTCGAGCCCATGATGAGCTTGCCCACCGGGCTGCGGTGCCTGAGCCCGATGACGATGACGGATGCCGCCCGCTCGTGGGCCGCGTGGATGAGTGCGTCGGCCGGGTCGCCACCCTCCTCGATGCGCACCACCTCGACGTCGACCCCGAGCTCGGCGACGTCGCGCTCGACCCTGTCGAGGTCGTCCGGCCCCGCCCGGTGCGCGTCGACGAGGACGTCGTCGCGCGACATGTTGACGACGACGAGGCGCTCGGCGCGCCGCCGCGCCTCCTCGACCCCGGCGCGCAGCGTCGCCTCGCCGAGCGGGGTGGGGACGTAGCCGACCAGCACGGTCATGATCCGGGTCCTTCCCAGGTGTGGGTGGTGGAGGTCGACACGGGCCCGGAGGGAGTGTCGTCGCCACCGTGGTCGGCGTCGTCGTCGTCGCCCCGGGCACCTCGGCGGAGGCGGGCCACGAGCGGCCACACGAGCACGCCGAGGATGATGAAGTAGCAGACGAGGGCCACGGGTCCACCGACGAGCCCCGAGATGTCTCCTCCGCTGGTCTGCAGGGACCGCCGCAGGTGCCGCTCGAAGAGCGGGCCCAGGATGGCGCCGACGATGAGCGGCAGCACCGGCAGGCCGAAGCGACGCATGGCAAACCCGATGAAGCCCAGGGCGAGCAGGAGGTACAGGTCGAACGGCTGCCCCTGCACGGCATACGCACCCATGGACGCGAAGAAGAGGATCCCCGCGTAGAGGTAGGGGCGCGGGATGCGCAGCAGCTTGGCCCACGTCGGCGCCAGCGGCAGGTTGAGGACGAGGAGGAAGAAGTTGCCGATGAACAGGCTCGCGATGAGCATCCACACGAGGTCCGGCTGCTTGGTGAGCAGCAGCGGGCCCGGCTCGATCCCATAGCTCATGAACGCCGCGATGATGATGGCGGCGGTCGCGTTCGTCGGCAGCCCGAGCGCCAGGAGCGGCACCATGGTGCCCGCGGCCGAGGCGTTGTTGGCGGCCTCCGGACCGGCCACGCCCTCGATGGCACCCTTGCCGAACTCCTCGGGGTGCTTGGAGAGCCTGCGCTCGGTCAGGTAGGACATGAAGGTGGGGATCTCCGCACCGCCCGCGGGGATGGCTCCGAACGGGAAGCCGAGCGCCGTGCCGCGAAGCCACGGCTTCCACGAGCGCCCCCAGTCCGCCCTGGACAGCCAGGGGCGGCCCACCGGAATCACCGTCGCGGCCCTGCGCCGCAGGTGGGCGGCCACCCAGAGCGCCTCGCCCACGGCGAAGATGCCGACCGCGATGACGATGACGTCGATGTTGTCGGCGAGGAACGGGCTGCCGAAGGTGAGCCGCTGCTGGCCGGTGACGAAGTCCGTGCCCACGAGGCCCAGCGTGATGCCCATGAGGAGGGCGGCGAAGCCACGCACCCGGGACGAGCCCAGGATGGCGGCGGTTCCGACGAAGGCGACGAGGATGATCGCGAGGAACTCGGGCGAGCCGAGGGTGATCGCGAAGTCGACGACCTGAGGCATGACGAGGACGATGAGCATCGTGCCGATCGTGCCGGCGACGAACGAGCCGATCGCCGACGTCGCGAGCGCCTGCGCGGCCCGGCCCGTCTTTGCCATCTTGTTGCCCTCGAGGGCGGTGACGACCGAGGCCGACTCGCCGGGCGTGTTGAGCAGGATCGACGTCGTCGACCCGCCGTACATCCCGCCGTAGAAGATGCCGCCGAAGAGGATGAGCGACTGCTCGACCGGGAGCCCGTAGGTGAGCGGCAGCAGGAGCGCAACCGTCATGGCCGGGCCGATGCCGGGGAGCACCCCGACGGCCGTGCCGACGGTCACCCCGAGCAGCGCGATGAGGAGGTTCACCGGCGTGATGACGTCGGCGAAGCCGCCGAGGAGTGCGGAGATGTTGTCCATCAGAGGATTCCCTGGAGGATGCCGGCCGGCAGGTTGACGCCGAGGCCGATCGCGAAGGCGTAGAACGTGATGAGGCTGAGGGCGAGCCCGATGGCCAGCCCTCGCACATGATGGCGGTTGCCCAGGGCGAACGCGGCCATGGCGAAGAGGAGGGCCCCGCTGATGACCCAGCCGAGCGGCTCCATGAGCACGGCGTTGAGGAGGAAGGCGGCGGCGAGCATGCCGACGGTCTTCCAGTCGGCCGGGTGGCCGAGCTCGATGTCCTCACCGGCCTCCTGCTCACCGACCCCGCCGCGGAAGACGTCGAGGGCGTAGAGCGCCGACACCAGGAGGAGCGCGGCGCCGATGATGAAGGGCAGTGCCCTCGGGCCGACCGGGTCGTTGCTGCTCGTCGCGGCGCCGATCCGGGTGGCATCCCAGATGACGACCAGCCCGACCAGGGCCAGGGCCGCGCACAGGCCGAACTGTGCGCGGTCCCTGACCCGGGCGGGGGCCGTGGTGCCCTCGGTGCTCATGCCAGGCCGAGCGTCTTCAGGAGCTCGGCTACCTCGGTGTCCTGCTCCTTGAGGAAGGTTCCGAACTCCTCGCCGGTGGCGAAGGCGTCGACCCAGCCGCGCTTCTCGAGCTCTGCCTTCCAGGCGTCGCTGTCGTGCATGCGGGTGAAGGCGTCGATCCAGACGGCCTTGTCCTCCTCGGAGATCCCCGGAGGCGCCACGACGCCGCGCCAGTTGGTGAACTCCAGGTCGATGCCACTCTCCTTGAGCGTGGGGACGTCCTTGAGGGCGTCGACGCGCTCGGGGCTGGTCACCGCGAGCACGCGCACGTCGCCGGCCTCGACCTGGTCGAGGAACTCGCCGAACCCGCTGGCGCCGAAGGCGATCTTGTTGCCCAGCAGCGCCGGCAGCAACTCACCGCCGCCGTCGTAGGAGACGAAGCTGACCGCCTTCGGGTCGATGCCGACCGCCTGGGCCAGCTGCATGGGGAGCAGGTGGTCGGGGCCACCCGGGGAGGAACCGCCACCGACCGCGAGGGAGCCCGGGTCCTTCTTCCAGGCGTCGACGAGCTGGTTGATGTCGGTGTACGGGGAGTCCTTGGGCACGACGATCGCGCCGGCCTCCTCGATGAGCTTGGCGATCGGGGTGGTGTCGTTGAGGGAGGCCTGAGTGTTCTGCGTGTAGGCCGCGCCGACGACGCCGAGGCCCATCTGCATGGCGAGCTTGCCGTTGCCCTTCTCGTTGACGACGCGCTGGAGGCCGACGGTGCCACCGGCGCCCGGGAGGTTGAAGACCTGCACGGTTTCGGTGATGCCCTCCTTCTCCATCACCTGGGCGGCGGCGCGGGCAGTGGTGTCGTAGCCGCCGCCGGGCGCGTTGGGAACCATGTACTGGAGCCCGGATGCCGGCGCGCCGCCGCCGGTGGCCGACGCCGTGGAGTCGGTGGAGCCCTGGTCCTTCGTGGCCCCGCAGCCGGTGACGGCCAGCGCCGCGGCGAGGACCGCTCCGAGGGCGATGCGGTGAGTTCTCATGGGTGAGATCGCTTTCATGTGGAGGACTCGAACGTCATGATCGTGACGTGGCGGCGGGGCCGCTGTCGCGCTTCTGTCAGCAGAGAAGGTTGAGTTCATAGTGGTCAGGCTGCGACGACGACCGACGCTGGCGGGCCAGCTCTTCGCCCTCCAGCTCGGGATCATCGTCGTCGTCCTCGTCGCGGTCGCCGGCGTCTCGCTGGCCCAGTCGGAGGCGACGTTCGAGCGGGTGGAGGGCCGCCGGGTCGCGGGCCTGGCGGAGCAGGTCGCCGGCAGCCCCCTCGTGCGGGCCCGCCTGGCCGAGACGGGCACCCGCACCGGCCTGGCCACCCTCGCCCAGACGCTCGTGACGCAGACGGCGGTGTCGTCTGTGAGCTTCGCCGAGCCGGACCTCGACGTCCGGGTGTCGACGGACCCGTCGCTCGAGGGAGGCCGGCTGCCGATCGGCGACCCACGGGTCGAGGTCGGTGCGAGCTGGTCGGGCACCCTCGAGCTCGACGGCGTCGAGCACCTCGTCTCGCAGGTGCCGGTGCTCGGGGAGTCCGAGGATGCCGTGGGCGCCCACCTGGGCGCCGTCATGGTGGCCGAGCGGGTTCCGTCGACGTGGAACCGGCTCCAGGGCACGTCCTCGTACCTGCTCACCTACCTCGGGATCGCCCTGGTGGTGGGGCTCGTCGGGTCGTGGCTCCTCTCGCGCCGGATCAAGCGGCAGACCCGGGGCATGGAGCCGCGCGAGATCGCGGGTCTCGCCGAGCACCGGGAGGCCATGCTCCACGGCATCGCGGAGGGGGTGGTGGCCCTCGACCCGCAGCACCGCATCACGCTGGTCAACGAGGTCGCCCGGCAGCTGCTCGACCTGCCCGAACACGCGATCGGGACGTCGATCGACGACCTTCGGATCGAGGGTCGGCTGCGAGAGGTGCTCGTGGGCGAGAACTCCGGACCCGCCGTCGGTGAACCCCCCGAGCCGGAGCGCCGCGAGGACCACGTCACGGCGGCACGGGACGAGGTCGTCATCCGACGTGGCCGCGTGCTCGTCATGAGCACGATGCGCGTCATGAGCGGAGACCGGCTGCTCGGAACGGTCACGACGATGCGGGACCGCACGGCCCTGGCCGACCTCGAGCGCGAGATCGGGTCGTTCCGCTCCACGGCCCACGTCCTGCGCGCCCAGGCCCACGAGTTCGCCAACCAGCTGCACACGATCAGCGGCCTCATCCAGATCGGTGAGCACGAGGAGGTGGTCCGCTACGTCGACGCCCTGAGCGAGCGCCGCCACGCCCTCGACCTCACGGTCAACACGCTCGTCCGGGAGCCGACGATCGCAGCGCTGCTCATGGCCAAGGTCGCCACGGCCAACGAGCGACGCGTGGACCTCACGATCAGCGACGAGACGACCTTGGAGCGGCTGGAGCCGGGTGACGCAGCCGACGTGGCGACCGTCGTGGGGAACCTCGTCGACAACGCCCTCGAGCACGCGCCCCGGGGGCCGGCGGCCTCACCCTGGGTCCGGGTGCGGATCCGCCAGGACGCGAGCACCGTCGAGATCGTCGTGTCGGACTCCGGGCCCGGCATCCCGGACGACCTGCTGCCCTCGGTGTTCGAGCACGGGGTCACGACGAAGCGCGTCGACCCGATGCAGCACGGCCTGGGCCTGGCGCTGACCCGGCTCGTCTGCCGACGCCGCGGTGGTGAGATCCACGTCGCGCGGGAGGACGGCGTGACGTCGTTCGTCGCCCGCCTCGGGGTGTCGGCCGTCGCCGCGCCCGTTCCCGCGGACGTGCTCCCGTGATCCGGGTCCTCGTCGTGGACGACGACTTCATGGTGGCGCGGATCCACATCGGCTTCGTCGACCGCGTCGACGGGTTCGAGGTGGTGGGAGTGGCGCACTCCGGCGCGGAGGCCGCTGAGGCGGTGGCCCGCCTGAGGCCCGACCTGCTGCTCCTCGACCTCTACCTCCCCGACCGGTTCGGCCTCGACCTGCTCGCGGACCTGCGCTCCGGTCCGCACCCGTGCGACGCCATCGTCATCACCGCCGCGAAGGAGGGCGAGGCGGTCCGGTCGGCCGTGCGACTCGGCGTCGCGGACTACCTGCTCAAGCCGTTCGGCTTCCCCGACCTCGAGGAGCGCCTCCACCGGTATGCCGCGCAGCGCCATCTCCTCGACCGCACGGAGGTGCGCGGCCAGGAGGACGTCGACCGCGCCTTCGTCGGGCCGGCCCGGGCACAGGGCCCTCCCGCCGCGCTTCCGAAGGGGATGAGCGCCGAGACGGCCCGGCTGGTGGAGGACGCGCTGCGCGGTGCCGACACCGCCGTCTCCGCGACCGAGGCGGCAGAGGCCGTGGGACTGTCCCGGGTGAGCGCGCGCCGATACCTCGAGCACCTCGTGACGACCGGTCGCGCCGACGTGCGACTCCGCTACGGGACGACCGGGCGCCCCGAGCGCCGCTACCGCTGGGTCGGCTGACCGTGGCCAACGCCCCCGCCGCCGGACACGCCCTCGACGTGCTCGCCCTCATCGCCCGCCGGGGCGAGCCGGTGCCGGCGGCCGCCATCGCGCGCGACCTCGGCCTTCCCCGGTCGACCGTGTACCACCTGCTCGGCGTGCTCGCGGACCGCGGTTACGTGCGCCACCTCCCGGAGGAGCGTCGCTACGGGCTCGGGCTGGCGGCATACGAGCTCGGGTCCGCCTACCAGCGCCAGGCGCCGCTGGAGCGGATGGCGCGCGGGGTCATGGACCGGCTCGTCGACACCACGGGACACAGCGCGCACCTCGCGGTGCTGCACGGGCGGGACGTGCTCTACGTCATCGAGCAGCGAGCGCCCGGCCGGCCGCACCTCGTCACCGACGTCGGCGTGCGGCTGCCGGCAGCGCTCACGGCATCCGGTATGGCGATGCTCGCCGCGCTCCCGGCCGCCCAGGTCCGTGCCCTGTACCCGGACCGGACGGCCCTGGTCCAGCGGGACGGCCACGGCCCGACGTCGACGACGCAGCTGCGTGCGCAGCTGCAGGCCGTGCGCCAGCGGCGGTGCTCGACCACAACGACTACCCGGTGGCGGGGGTGGCCGTGACCTATCCCCAGGCCGACGTCGACGCGGGGGGGACGACCCGGCTGGTGGCCGCTGTGCGAGCGGCCGCGGCCGCGCTCAGCGCCCGGCTGGGCCGAGGACACCGCTGACCCCGGTCTGCGGTACGGGGGCGTCACACCCCGATGCGCTCCCAGGGTCCCCAGATCGCGAACGACATGCCCCGGCTCGCCTGGATGTTGACGAAGAGGGTGTGCCCGTCCGGGCTGAAGGTCGAGCCGGCGAACTCGTCGTTGGTGCGCCCGGCGAGCCGGTTGAGGGCGATGTTCCAGAGCTGGCCGCCCCGGGACAGGCCGCGGACGTAGTTGTCGTCGACGTTGTCCTCGCAGAGGATCAACGTGCCCCGGCGGCTCGTCGTGATGTTGTCCGGGAAGTCGAGCACCTGCCGGCTCGGCGACTCGTACACGAGGAAGAGGGTCTCGGACCGCGTGTCGTAGCCCCAGACCTGCCCGAAGCCGTTGCCGTAGCCGGTGACGGTGTTGGGCCCGGTCATCGCCGCGCCACCGCCCTGGGTCGAGGTGAAGTAGACGACGCCGTTGTCGTAGACCGTCCCCTCGAGCCGTGAGAAGTGTGCGGCGCCCTGCTCGCGTCCCTGGTCCCCGACGTACACCAGCGCGGCGTTGTTCGTCGTGGGGGCGGGCTGACCTGCGGTGTACTGGAAGGTCGGTGCCGGGTCGTCGATGTCGACCCACTCGACGTGGTAGCGGGCGCCCTTCTCCTGTGACGCCTCGAGGTGCGCCTCGTCGACGCCCTTGACCTTGAGCATCTGGAGCCGACCACCGTCGGCGAGGCGGCGGGTCTGCATCGGCGAGGTCGGCGGGGTGTACCGGTAGAAGCCCGAGGGGAACCCGAAGTTGTCCTCGCTGAGGTACAGGCTGCCGCCCCGCGGGTCGAAGGCGACCGACTCGTGGGCGAACCGACCTGCGTGGGTCACCGGTTCGGCATCCGAGCGCCCGGTCGTGGGCACCTCGAAGATGTACCCGTGGGGCTGGGTCAGCGGGACGTTGGAGACGTTCGTGAAGTCGGCGCCGACATCCGGCCCGTTGACGGTCTCCTCGCACGTGATCCAGGTGCCCCACGGCATCGGGCCACCGGAGCAGTTCATCTGGGTGCCGTTGATGCCGGTCCACGCCTCCTCGACCTCACCGGTGAGCGTGGTGTCGATGACGGTGCACCCGCCCTGGGCCATCGGGTCGTAGGTGTGGTCACCGACGGGACCGAAGGCGGGGCCGGGTGCGTTGACCTCGTGGTTGCGCACGAGCGTGACCCGTCCGGCCTCGTTCGCGAAGGCGGCCATGCCGTCGTGCCGGCCCGGTAGCAGCGTGCCGTCGTCGAGGACGACCGCGGTCGTCGTGTCGTGGAACGACCGGTAACGGAAGCCCTCGGGCAGGTGGAGGCGCACGACGCCGTCCCGCTCGTCGGGCAGCGCCCGCAGTGCCCGGAAGGCCGGAGCGCCCAGGGCGGCCGCGGGGCCTGCGACGAGGCCTTGGAACGGTCCCCCGAGCACCGCTCCGCCCGCGACGGCGGCTGTTCCCTTGAGCACGGTGCGGCGTTCGATCGACATGGTGGCTCCCTATCAGCGCTGACAGCAGGATCGACCCACCGTAGTGACGTACCGCCCCGGGGGGAAGAACCCGACCGATCATCCGGGCCGCAGACGTGGCGTCGTCCCTGCACCACCCCGACGGTGACCGGTGCACCACGTGGTGCCGTCAGCCGATCAGCGGTCCCTTGAACGACGGGTTTCCCTTGTCATAGGAGGCCCGTTCCGTCCCGCACCGCGAGCACAGGTCGAAGCCGGCAGTCCGGCCGCCATCACGTGGTGCTGCCATGAGTGCCGGCCGACGAGGCACAGGACGTTCTTCATCTGCCAACTCCCTCCCCGTCCGAGCTCCTCAGTGTCGACCCACCCCGGCGACGACGTCAACGACATTCCTGATGGGCGACCACGGCGTTCTCACCGGCATACCGTGTGCGGCATGAAGGCCATCACCATCCCGGAGTACGGCGGCCCGGACGCGCTCGTCCTCTCCGACGTCGACCCGCCGGAGGCGGGTGCCGGCGAGGTGGTCGTGCGCGTCGTGGCCGCCGGGGTCAACCGCGCCGACACTCTCCAGCGCCAGGGCCACTACCCGCCCCCGCGTGGCGAGTCGGACGTGCCGGGCCTCGAGGTCAGTGGGGTCGTGGACGAGCTGGGCGAGGGTGTCGACGCGTGGAGGGTCGGGGACGAGGTGTGTGCGCTGCTCGCCGGAGGTGGGTACGCCGAGAGGGTGCGGGTGCCGGTCGGCCAGCTGCTTCCCGTGCCGGCGGGGGTGTCCCTCGTCGATGCCGCGGCACTGCCGGAGGTCGTCTGCACCGTGTGGTCCAACGTCTTCCTCACTGCCGACCTCCGGGCCGGCGAGACCCTGCTGGTGCACGGCGGGTCGTCGGGCATCGGGACGATGGCGATCCAGCTGGCCCACGAGAAGGGCGCCCGCGTGGCCGTGACGGCCGGTTCAGCCGACAAGCTCGACGCCTGTCGCCGCCTCGGGGCAGCGGTGCTCGTCAACTATCGCGAGGAGGACTTCGTCGAGCGCCTCGAGGAGGCCACGGACGGGCACGGCGTCGACGTCATCCTCGACATCATCGGAGCGAAGTACCTACCCCGCAACGTCTCCGCGCTAGCCACCGGTGGCCGGCTCGTGATCATCGGCATGCAGGGGGGCACCCGTGGCGAGCTCGACATCGCGGCGCTGCTGGCGAAGCGGGGATCCGTCACCGCGACCTTCCTCCGCGCACGTCGTCCGGCGGAGAAGGCGGCGATCGTCGCCTCCGTCCGCGAGCACGTGTGGCCGCTGGTCGAGGCGGGTCGGGTGCGGCCCGTGGTGCACGCACGCCACCCCCTTGCGGATGCCGCCGCTGCGCACCGCGAGCTCGAGTCGAGCAGCCACGTCGGCAAGGTCCTCCTCACGACGGCGTGAGCCTTTCTCCCCGGCGCCCCCGATGCGGTAGACATCGGCCATGACGACGGTCGCCACGGTCCTCACCGCCCTGGTGGCGCTCATCCACGTCGCCATCGTCGTCCTCGAGATGGCGCTCTGGGACACACCCCGCGGCCGAGCCGCCTTCGGCACCAGCCGCGAGCTCGCCGCGCAGACGAAGGTGCTCGCCGCGAACCAGGGCCTGTACAACGGCTTCCTCGTGGCAGGACTCGTCCTCGCCCTCGTCGGACCCCCGGAGCACCGCTTCGCCTTCGCCGTCTACACCCTGTCCTGCGTCCTCGTGGCCGGCCTCTTCGGTGCGGTCTCCCTCGCCCGGTGACGGCAGCCGTCACCGGAGAAGCAGGTTGAGGCCCACCGTCAGCAGCACCGACAGCACGACCGAGACGAGGATCATCACGAGGCACCCTGAGGCACCCCCGACGGGACGGATCTGCACGGGGCTCACGGGCAGCATCCTGTCAGGCTCTCCGCTGCGTGCGGGCGTCTGCGGTGGAGGAGCGACGACGCCCAGCCGGGCACGTGCGCCCGGGTGGGTATCGGTGACTGCCAGCGCCGGCGCGGGCCGGCGCTAGGATGGACCCTGCTGAGGGTTCCTGGTGCGTCCTTGGAGGCGGGTTCGGCGCACACTCGCTCCGCCCTCCCCGGGCGCGTGACCAGGAAGCACCCGATGTCACCACTGGCCTCCTACCGCCGCCTCTTCACCCTGGCCGGACCGCTCTACGTCGTCGTGGCGTTCGTCGGCCGTCTTCCGCTCGCGATGGGGCAGATGGGGACGCTCCTCCTCGTCGCGGGGACCACCGGTTCGTACGGCGTCGGTGGAGCAGCGGCCGGCGCCCTGGCCGTGGCGAATGCCGTGGGCTCCCCCATAGCCGGCTCCCTCGCGGACCGGGTGGGCCAGCGCCCCGTCGTCCTCGTGCAGTCGGTGGTCGGAGGCCTCGGGCTCCTCGTGCTCGTGGCGCTGGCGGATGCCGGGGTCAGTCCGGTCCTCGTCGTCGCGAGCGCAGCGCTGGCAGGCGCCGCGATGCCGCAGATCGGCCCTCTCGCCCGGGTGCGCTGGCGCCCCATCACCCGGGACACCGGCCACCGTCAGCCACGCCTCATGGACGCCGCGTTCTCCTACGAGGGCGCCGCCGACGAGGCCTCGTTCGTGCTCGGTCCTGCCCTGCTCGGGCTCGTCGTCGTGCTGGCCAGCCCGCAGGTGGCGCTCGTCGTGGCGGCGAGCGTGCTCCTCGTGTTCGGGTGCTGGTTCGCCCTCCACCACACCGCCCGGCTCACCCTCGCCCACCGGCCCGACGGGAGCCCGGGCGCCCGCCTGCTCACCGCCGCATTCGTCGTGCTCCTCGTGGCACAGCTGCTCATCGGCGTCGTCTTCGGTTCCGTCCAGACCGGGACCACCGTGCTGGCCACCGTCTCCGGGCAGCCCGGCATCGCCGGTCTCGTGCACGCCAGCCTGGGAGTCGGCTCGGTGGTCGCGGGACTGGCGGTGGCTGCACTGCCTGCCCGTTTCGGGTATCCCGCAAGGGTTCTCACAGCCGCCGCAGGACTGGCGGTGCTGTCCGTGCCCCTTCTCGTCACCGACACGATCGCGCGGCTCGTCGTCGTCGTCCTCGTGCTCGGCTTCGTCGTCGCGCCCTACATGATCAGCGTGTTCATGCTCGGGGAGCGCGCAGCGCCCGCGGAGAAGGTCGGGGCCGCCATGACCCTGCTCGCCGGCGCCACCGGCATCGGGTATGCCGTCGGCTCGGCCAGTGCCGGACGGCTCGCCGACCTCCACGGGCACTCCGGGGCCTTCGCGGTGACGGTGGGGGCCGCGCTGACCGCGGCGCTCCTCGCGGCGGCGGGCCAACCGCTCCTGCGTCGGGTCACTCGTGCCGAGCCCGAGGCGGCCCGCACGGACCTCGCAACGGCCTGACGGGGACCGCGCCGGCAGCGCGCCGCAGCCGGCATGCCGCCGGGCACCCGAGCTGCAGCGTCCGGTGGTGGTGGTGCCCGACGCCGGGCTGGTCGCTCCACGACCGCCGCGGTGATCGTGGGGCAGGATGAAGCCATGACCGAGCAGCCCCGCAGCGACGAGAACCAGGACGCGGACGAGGGCGACGACCGCATGGTGCCGACCACGGTGACGAGTGACGGCGAGAGGGTGGTCGTCGTCACCCCCGACGGGATGGGCGTCGCACCCCACGAGCCCGTGCCCCCGGAGCCCCAACGCGTGGCGAACCCCGCCGACCTCGTGGAGCACCCGGCCAAGGTCATGCGCATCGGCTCGATGGTCAAGCAGCTCCTCGAGGAGGTGCGCAGCGCCCCGCTCGACGAGAAGGGCCGGGCCCGACTGGCCGACATCCACGAGCGCTCCATCGGCGAGCTCAAGGACGGGCTGGCCCCCGAGCTCGTCGACGAGCTCGAGCGCATCGCGCTGCCCTTCAAGGACGACGCGCCCTCCGATGCAGAGCTGCGCATCGCCCAGGCCCAGCTCGTCGGCTGGCTGGAGGGCCTCTTCCACGGCATCCAGACCGCGCTCGTCGCGCAGCAGATGGCCGCGCAGGCACAGCTGCAGCAGATGCGTGCACTGCCGCCTGGCGTGACGCGCCAGCAGGTGCCGCCGAGCGCACCGGGGATGCCGCGCACCGGCCCGCCCAAGGGCGAGGCGACCCATGCCGAGGGCACCGGCCAGTACCTCTGACCGCAACAACGGCAGCAGCCGGACCACCAACCCACGAGCGAAGGAGCACCACGATGGCCACGAGTCGCACCGCCACCTCTCACTGGGAGGGCACCCTGAACGAGGGAGCCGGCCAGGTCACCATGCAGTCCTCGGGCATCGGCACGTTCAACGTGACGTGGGCGTCACGCGCGGAGGAGCCGGACGGCCGCACCAGCCCCGAGGAGCTCATCGCCGCGGCTCACTCCTCGTGCTTCTCGATGGCTCTGTCCGGGGCGCTGGCTCGGGCCGGGACACCGGCGACCTCGCTCGACACCACTGCCGACGTGACCTTCCAGCCCGGCACCGGAATCACCGGCGTCGCGATCAAGGTCACCGGCGTCGTGCCGGGCATGTCGGCCGACCAGTTCCAGGAGGCGGCCGAGGGCGCGAGGACCGGCTGCCCGGTCAGCCAGGCACTCCAGGCCGTCCCGATCTCGCTCGAGGCGGCCCTCGTCGGGTGAGCCGGCCCGGATCCCCCGTCGACAGTGCCGACCCGCCTCCTGGTCCGGGCCGCTCCACGTGAGCCCGGCTCGAGGACCCACGTCGTTCACGCTCGTGGTGCATCCGGGTCCAGGTCACGGAGGTGTCGCCGGACGGGCGTGAGACCTGGCTCAACTGGGTCGTGCGCCTCCGGTCGGACGGCACGGCGATCGGCTACGTCCAGGCCAGCCTCGAGCGAGCCAGCGCCGACGTGGAGGTGGCGTGGGTCATCGGAAGGACCTGGCAGGGTCTGGGCTACGCGAGCGAGGCCGTCGGGGCGATGGTCACGGCCTTGCGCGCCGCCGGCACCCGCCGCCTCGTGGCCCGCGTCAGGGGCGACCACGCGGCATCCCGACGGGTGGCCGAACGTGCGGGTCTCGCGCCGACGGGCACCGTGGTGGACGACGAGGACGAATGGGAGTGGCGCGCGCCCTGACGCTGTCGGTGCGCCGGCCGGCCCACGGCCCCCGGTCGGCAGTCCGTCAGTGGGGTGTCGTCGCCCCACGGACATCCAACGTCCGCAGTGGCGAGAGCCACCCGAACGCTGCGGCCACCACACCCACCGAGACCACTGCGACGAGCGCCGGGCGCAGCCCCACCGCCCCCGCCAGGGCGCTCGCCACCAGCGCACCGCCGGTCCACCCCACCCCGAAGGACAGCATCCTCCCGGCGGTGTTGACCCGGCCGAGCAGCGGTTCCGGCGTCACCTGCTGGCGATAGGTCATCGAGTTGAGGATGACCCCTTGGTACGAGACGCCCCAGACGACCATCACCGCCACGGCCACCTGCCAGGACGACGCGGTCACGACGACGATGCCCGACACGGCCGCGACCGGCAGCCACAGCAGTGCCAGCCGGTTGGGTGAGACCACCCTCAGCAGGCGCGGGGTGATCACCGCGACGAGCATGCCTCCGATCCCCCACGCGGCGAAGACGAGACCGAACCGCCAACCGCTCGTCCCCACGTCGAGGAGGCGGTCGGCATACGGCACCGAGAGCGCCATGAACCCGGCGCCCGAGAAGGACAGGAGGAAGCCGATCACCGTCTGGGACCGCACCCCCACGTGCCGCCAGAGGAAACGCAGGCCGGCGGCCACCTCCGTGAGCAGCACCCGCGGGCGCAGCGGTGGCTGACCCTCCCGTGGCTCGGACAGTCGGGTTCGGATGGTCGCCACGCAGGCCGCCGACAGGGCGAACGACAGCGCGTCCACCGCGAGCAGGACGGCGGGGTGGATGAACGCCAGGGCCACTCCCGTCAGCATCGGGACGCCGAGGTCGAGGAACGACCCCACACCCCACACGGCGGCGTTGGCCTGTCCGATGCGGTCACGTCCCACGATCGCCGGGAGGGCCCCGAACGCTGCGCCGTCGAAGAAGACGAATGCCGCCTGCGTGAGGAAACCGGCGACGAGCGCGTGCACCACGGTCAGGGCGCCCAGCCCCCAGGCGATGGGGATCGACGCCATGGTGAGTGCGGCGACGACGTCGGCGGCGACCATGACGCGACGGCGGTCGAGGCGGTCCGACAGCGCCCCGGAGAAGAGGCCGAGCACGAGGTAGGGCAACCCCTCGACGACGGTGATGAGCGCGGTCAGGGAGGGGCTGCCGCTGAGGCGGTAGACGAGCACGGGCAGGGCGACGGCGGTGACGAGGGTGCCGGCGATCGACACCTCGCGAGCCAGCCAGTAGCGCCGGAAGTCCCGGTCGTGCCGCAGCGGCGGAGGCGGTGGCGAGGAGGCCGCCGGCTCCTGCGTGTCCGTCCCACCGGTGGCACCGCGACGTTGCGCGGTGGTCCCGGATCCGAGGGTGTCGTCGCTGCTCACAGGTCCGTCGCGGCGCTGCGTCCCGCCGTTCTCCCGGAGAACAGGCAGCCCCCGACGAACGTCCCCTCCAGCGCGCGGTACCCGTGTACGCCGCCGCCCCCGAACCCGGCCACCTCACCCGCGGCGTACAAGCCCGGCACCGGCTCTCCCGAGGCGCCGAGCACCCGACCGCGCAGGTCGGTGTGCAGGCCGCCGAGCGTCTTGCGCGACAGCACCCGCAGGCGCACCGCCACGAGGGGACCGTGCTTGGGGTCGAGGATGCGGTGCAGCGGGTGGGCCCGCTTGGTGAGCCTGTCCCCTCGATAGCGCCGCGCGACGCGGATCGCTGCGACCTGCGCGTCCTTGGTGTACGCGTTGTCGACCTGCCGGTCGCGTGCCACGATCTGGCGCTCGATGTGGGCGGGGTCGAGGGGAGCCTGCGGGGTGAGGGCGTTCATCCTCGCCACGAGCGCACCGATGGTGTCGGCTGTCAGCCAGTCCTCACCGTGGTCGAGGAAGGCCTGCACGGACGGCGTGACCTTGCTGACGGGCCGCCGGAGGACGTCGCGGTAGCGCCGGTGGGTGAGGTCGAGGTTCTGCTCCGACCCCGAGAGCGCGAACTCCTTGCCCGCGAGGGACCGGTTGAGCACGAACCACGAGTGGTCGAAACCGGTGTGCCGCAAGTGGTCCAAGGTGCCCAGAGTGTCGAAGCCGGGAAGGAAGGGCGCCGGCAGCCGGTCTCCCCGCCCGTCGAACCACATGGCGCTGGGTCCAGGAAGGATGCGGATGGCATGGCCCGGCCAGACCGGGTCCCAGTTGCGCACCCCCTCGACGTAGTGCCACATCCGGTCACGGTTGACGACCGTGCCGCCCGCCTGCTCCGTGATGGTCAGCATGCGTCCGTCGACGTATGCCGGGACACCGGTCAGGAGGTCGGCCGGCGGTGTGCCCAGCCGTGCCGGCCAGTTGGCGCGGACGAGGTCGTGATCGCCCCCGATGCCCCCGGAGGAGACGACGACCGCCATCCCTCCGTACTCGAAGCCTCCGGTGACGTCCCGGTTCGAGGCGACGCCCCGGGGTGAGGCGTCCGGCGCGAGCACCGCACCGCGCACGCCCGTGACGGCCTCCCCACTGAGAACGAGCTCGTCGACGCGGTGGCGCGGCCGGTAGAAGACCCGACCTCCGGCGATGTGCTCGCGCAGCCGTCGCTCGAACGGCGCGACGAGACCGGTGCCCGTCCCCCACGGGATGTGGAAGCGCGGCACCGAGTTCCCGTGGCCGCCACTCGTGCCGTCACCGCGCTCGGCCCACCCGACGACAGGAAAGAAGGAGACGCCGAGCTCGCGCAACCAGGCGCGCTTCTCGCCGGCGGCCCACTCGACGTACGCGCGGGCCCAGGTGCGGCCCCAGTGGTCCGGCCCGGGTGAGCCGTCGGGACCGACGAGCCGGTCCCACGCGGCCGTCCCCTCCCAGTCCTGCCAGGCCAGCTCGAAGGAGTCCGAGATCCCCATCCGGCGCTGCTCCGGGGTGTCCACGAGGAACAGCCCGCCGAAGCTCCACCACGCCTGCCCGCCGAGGTTGGCGTCGCTCTCCTGGTCGAGCAGGACGACGGATCGACCGGCATCGGCCAGCTCGCAGGTGGCGACGAGCCCGGCCAGCCCGGCACCGACGACGACGGCATCGGCATCCATGGCTAGACCCTAGGCCCGAGCAGTCGGACGCGGCCCTTGTCGACGACGACCTTCAGCGCCGAGAGGTCGGGCACGACGAGGTCGGCCACGGACTCGAGCTCGTCCGGTGGTGCCGTGCCCAGCACGGCGACGAGCGCCGGGCAGCCGGCCGCCCGCGCCGCCTCCAGGCCGGCGACCGAGTCCTCGACGACGAGGCACGCCGTCGGGTCGACGCCGAGCCGCCGTGCACCCTCGAGCCACGGGTCCGGCCACGGCTTGCCCCGCTCGACGTCCGACGCCGTGACGACGACCGGGGGGTGGCGCAGGCGGGTGGCGCGGATCCTGGCCTCCGCCAGGTCGTGCGTGCCCGACGTGACGATCGCGGTCGGGACACCACCGTCCGCCAGCGCGTCCAGCAGCTCTGCGGCACCGGGCAGGACGACGATCCCGTCGACGTCGGCGACCTCGATGTCACGGATCCGGCGGTGTGCTGCATCCCGGACGTCCTGGGGAAGGAGCTCGGCGATGACGTTGGCCGCGGTGACCCCGTGGAAGCCCGTCAGGCGCAGCGGGTCGATGCCGTACTCCTGCGACCACCGGACCCACGACCGCTCGACGGCGGCGATCGAGTCGATGAGCGTCCCGTCCATGTCGAGCAGGACGCCCTCGAACGGCGAGTCGAAGGGCGAGTCGAGGGGCACGTCGACCGAGGCGGAGGGCGGCATGGGGGCCACCCTAGGTCGCCGACCTAGGGTGGATCGCATGCCCCATCCAGCCGGCCGGCCCCGCACGGCCGTCCTCAGCGCGACGACGGCCGCCGTCGCGCTCATCGGCGGCTGGACCTGGGCGGCGGCTGTCCAACCGGAGGGTTTCGACCCGCGGGTCGAGTCGGTCAGCGCCCTCGCCGCGTCGGGCACCGCCCACCGGTGGGTGATGGCGACGGCCCTGGTCATCACCGGGCTCGCCCATCTCGTCACCGCCTGGGCGCTGGTGCCCGCTCGCCCGGTGGGGCGCGTCCTCCTCGCCGCGGCAGGGGTCGCCACGCTGGGCGTCGCCGCCGTGCCACTTCCCTCGCGGGCCGAGTCCTCACTCACGCACACCCTCGTCGCCGCCACCTCGTTCGTCCTCCTCGGAGTGTGGCCCTGGTTCGCGTCACGCTCGGACGGACCTCCGGTCCTCGACCCACGAGTGGCTCGGCCGGCCGCCGTGGTGCTCACCGCGTCGGTGGCCTCGCTCGCGGTGGGGCTCGGCGGCCCGGCGTTCGGCCTCCACGAGCGGGTCGTCGCGGCGTCCACCGTCATCTGGCCACTCGTGACGGCGGTGGGCCTCTGGTGGTGGGCCGGGCACCGCGTCGGCCCCCGCAGGGTGAGGCTGGGGCTCGCCGTCACCGCGTTGACCGTGGCGTGCGCGATCGTCGGGGCGGCTGTCACGGCCGTCGCGCCGGCCACCGCCGAGACCCGGCACTACCGGTCCAGCGTCACCCTGGACCCCAACCCGGCTCGCAGCTCCGAGCTGGTCGCGACGACCGCCTTCGGCGACATCGAGGTCGGGTTCTCCGGCCTCGCCCCTGGCGTGCGTGCTGTACCGCAGGTGAAGGCGAGCATCACCACCGTGCTCTCGCGCCCCGGCGTCACCCTGTCGACCCTTCGACCCGGACCCGAGGAGCTCAACGCCGCCATCCGCGCCGCGGCCGTCGACGTCATGGTCCGGTTCGCCGCCGGTGCCTTCATCGTCGTGGTGCTCACCTGGGTCGGGTATGCCGTGCTGCGCCGGAGGCGACCGCCGATCGGCCTCGTCGTCGGCGGGCTCGTCGCGGGTCTCGCTTCCGTGGCCCTCACCGCCGGGGCGCTCTGGTCGACCTACCGCGCAGACCGGCAGGAGACGTTCACGTCCACCGGGGTGCTCGGCACCCTTCAGCAGAACCAGGGGATCCTCTCGGACGTGGAGGCGCGGGCCGCGCAGGTTGCTCCCTACCTGCGCAACGTCATCGCGCTCTCGACCGCGCTCCAGCAGAAGTATGCGGCCGCCCCCCTGGAGTCGGAGACGTCGGTGCGCGTCCTCGTCGTGAGCGACATCCACGGCGGCAACCAGTACGGCCTCATGCGCAGCATCGTCGAGGAGGAGTCCATCGGTGTCGTCGTCGACGCGGGTGACTTCGTGAACTTCGGCACGGTGCAGGAGGCCGAGGCGGCTGACCTGTTCGCGGGCATCGAGTCGCTCGGCGTGCCGTACCTCTTCGTCCGGGGCAACCACGACGCGACGAGCCCCACGGACACGGCCCTCCTCGACCGGCTTGCCGAGGTGCCGAATGTCATTCTGCTGCAGTCAGGTTCGGGCGACTACACGCAGGTACAGGTCGCGGGCGTGAGAGTCGCCGGCTTCAACGACCCCCGGTGGTTCGGTGACTCCGGTCGGGGGTCGCCCGCCAAGCAGGTGCCGGCCCGCGAGGCGTTCACCGCCGCCTTCACGGGGCGCCCTGTCCCGGACCTCGTGGTGGGCCACGAGCCATGGGCGGTGCAGGGCCTCGAGGGCGGCGTCCTCGTCAACGGGCACATGCACTCGGTGGACCTGGAGGGGAACCGGGTCCAGGCCGGCACGTTCACCGGCGGCGGCCCGCTCAGCCACTTCCTCGCCGACGAGGGCGGTGAGGAGCTCGTCGGCCAGCCGTCCGCCTTCGACGTGCTGACCTTCGGCACCGACTGCCGCCTGGCGTCACTGACGCGCTACCGGTTCCGCGACGTGGTCGAGGGGCGCCCGGCATACGACGACGTCTCCCTCGTCAACGGCCGACGGGTCGACCGCCGTGACGCCGACCCGGCCCGCACGTGCTCACCGGACCTGCCTCTGCTCACGGTTCCCGTCGCGAGTGTGTCGACCGGCTGACGGTCAGGGGCGCAGCACCGCCCGGTATGCCGTGTGCTGCTTGGCCTTGTCGCCGCAGCTCAGGGGGGCGTCGGGCAGGGCCTCCGCTCTGACGTCGACCGTCACTCGCTCGGGCATCGGCTCCCGGCCCAGGACGTCGACCCGGGTGGAGTCGCCCTCTGCGTCGATCCGGCCGGGGACGAGGTTGTCGAGGTCGCCCGGGCCGTGGGCGGCGAGCACGGCAGCGACCGCGGCCTGGACCGCCGGCTCCCAGCGGGTGACCCCCCGGAGGTACTTCGCGTCGACCCGACCCTCACGGTGGGAGCTCACCGCCCCCACGACGGTGTCGGGGTCCAGCCGCCCGAGACAGGTGCCGTCCGGAAGGGAGAGGAGCGTTCCCGCGAACCGGTGGCCGCCCAGGTGGGTGCACTCCCACGTCTCCTCGGGCAGGGCCCGCGCCAGCGTCGCGACGATGGGCCGACCGCGCACCGCGCAGCACGCGTCGCGGGTGCCGTGCGTGCACACGAGCACCATGGGCTCGGCGTCCTCGTCGCTGTCGCTGAGCGGGACGCCGAGCGCATGAGCCGCGTGGAGGAGGTTCTCCGAGGTCCTCCACGTGCCGCGCACCCAGGTGCGACGGACCGTGTCGACGGCATACCAGGAGAGGAGGTCGTCCCCGGGCTCCCGGCGGCCGGGCCGGCGGACGAGGAGCACGCGGCCACCGAAGGAGCCACAGACCTTCTCGACCTCCGCGCCGACCGCACCGAGGAGCGGCGGCGTGTCGAGGGGCTGCTTGGACCAGGGACCCGGGTGCTCGATGAGGAGCCATCGGGAGGCGACCGGTGCGGTGCCGGCCTGCGGATCCCGCCGGTAGCGGGACGCGGCTGAGCAGCGCGAGAGGTCTGTCAGGGCCACGGCGCGATGCTACGCGGGGTCGCTCGAGCGGATGACCACGGGTGCGGCCGTGGACCGTGGGGCGGGGGTCGGTCGGGCGGACCGGTGGAGCTCAGGCCCGGCCGTGGGCCGCCCGGCTGCGCCGGCTCAGGCTGTCGATGATGACGGCGAGGAGGAGGACGGCTCCGGTCACCATGAACTTGACGTTCGACTCGACCGCGAGGAGGTCGAGACCGTTCGAGATCGACTGGATGACCAGGATGCCCAGCAGCGCCGAGTAGGCCGAGCCGCGACCACCGAAGAGGCTGGTGCCTCCGATGACCGCCGCGGCGATGGCGTTGAGGTTGGTGTCCCCTCCGCCGCTGCTCTGGTTGGCCGAGGCAAGCCGAGAGGCTGCGAAGATGCCGCCCAGCGCCGCGAAGGTCGAGCACAGGGTGAAGACCGACAGGTAGATCCGCTTGACGTTGATGCCGGCCCGCCGTGCCGCCTCGACGTTGCCACCGATGGCGAGGACCGATCGGCCCCACGTCGTGCGTCGGATGGCGAGGTCCATGATGACGACGAGGACGAGGAACGCGAGGAACATGTACGACACGCCGCGGTCGCGGTTGAGCACCGCGACGACGATGATGAGGATCGCGGCGAGGCCGAGGGCACGCAGGGCGAGCCGGCTGAGCGGGGTCGTCGAGAGGCCGGCCTCGGCGCGGCGCGCGTTGCGGCGCCACGCGCTGAGCGCGTACACCGCGGGGGCCAGGACCGCCAGGACGTAGGCCAGCCACACGGGGAGGAACTGCTGGGACGCGAAGCGGACGAGGCTGGACTCGAACGGCAGGTTGATCGTCCCCTGGTTGCCGAGCACACGCAGCTGGAGGCCGAGCAGGGCGAGGAGGCCGGCGAGGGTGATGACGAAGCTGGGGACGCCGAACCGGTTGAACAGGGTGCCGTAGAGAAGGCCGACGAGCGCGCCCGCACCCAGTGCAGCGAGGACGGCGATGATCACCGAGGTCTCCCGGGCGACGAACAACACCGCGAGGATCGCCGCCGCCAGCCCGGACATCGAGCCGATGGACAGGTCGATCTCGCCGAGCAGGAGCACGAGCACCACGCCGATCGCGATGGTGCCGACAGCGACCATCTGCAGGCTGAGGTTGACGAGGTTGCGGCTCGAGAGGAAGGCCGGCTCGAGAGCGTAGAAGACACCCCAGATGAGGACGAGCCCGACGACGACGGGCAGCGAGCCCAGGTCGCCGCTGCGCAGGCGGCCCCACGTGGCCGAGGCCCAGCCACCGAAGCCCTGGCTCGCGATGAGCCGCTCGTCCTGGAGGTCGGCGGGGCGTACGTCGGCCGGCACTGCGGTGGGGTCGGTGATCTCGGCCTCTGTCGGCGCCGCGGTGGGGGTGTCGGGGGTGCTCACGCCTGCTCCTCCTGGGGGGCCTTGCGCGCCGCGCGCGCCGAGACGGCATTGGTCGTGGCGCCGGTGATGGCGGCGATGATCTCCTGGACGTTGGTGTCACTGACGCGGAACTCGCCGTTGTTGCGGCCGAGCCGCAGCACGACGACGCGGTCCGCCACGGCCATGACGTCGGACATGTTGTGGCTGATGAGGATGACGCCGAGGCCGTTCTCGCGCAGGCGTTCGACGAGGTTGAGCACCTCCGCGGTCTGGGCGACGCCCAGCGCGGCAGTCGGCTCGTCGAGCATGACGACCTTCGGCTTGCCGAGGAGCGAGCGGGCGATGGCGACCGTCTGGCGCTGTCCGCCGGACAGGCTCGCGACCGGGATGCGCACGCTCGGGATCTTGGCGCTGAGCTCGCGCAGGAGCCGCCACGACTCCTTCTCCATCGTCACCTCGTCGAGGGCCCGGTTCCGGACGACCTCGCTGCCGAGATAGAGGTTGCTCACGACGTCGAGGTTGTCGCACAGCGCGAGGTCCTGGAACACCGTCGCGATGCCGAGCTCCTGCGCCTGGGCGGGTGAGGTGATGGTGACCGGGCTGTTGTCGAAGACGACGTGCCCGTCGTCGGGAGGGTAGACCCCCGCGATGCACTTGACGAGGGTGGACTTGCCGGCGCCGTTGTCGCCCACGAGCGCCACCACCTCCCCGGAGTCGACGCCGAACTCGATGTCCTTGAGGGCCTGCACCGCGCCGAAGCGCTTGGACACTCCGGTCATCGACAGCACGGACGCCGGGGAGGTGGTGGTCATGCTCTGCTCACTCCTTTGTGAGGGTGGGGCGGGGTATGCCGTGAGGGGTCAGCTGAGGCCGGCCTTGGCGCACGCGTCCGCGTACTCCGGGGTGCAGATGTCGGCGACGGCGTAGAACTCGTCGGCGACGACCGTGTCCTTGATGTTCTCCGCCGTGACGACGACCGGGTCGAGCAGGGTCGACGGGACGCCGTCCTTCTCTGCGGTGGCGGCCGGCTTCTGGTCGTTGGCGAGCGCGATGGCGTTCTTCGCGGCGTCCGTGGCCTGGGGCTCGATCGCCTTGTAGATCGTCAGAGCCTGGTCACCGGCGAGGATCCGCTGGATCGCGGCGAGCTCGGCATCCTGGCCCGTCACCGGCGGGAGCGGGTCGACGCCGCCACCCTTGAGCGCCGCGATGGCTCCGCCGGCGGTCCCGTCGTTCGCGGCGTAGACGCCGACGAGGTTTGCCTGGACGCTGCCGATCTGGCTCTCCATCCACTCCTGCGCGTTGTCCGGGCTCCAGTCGGGGGTGTCGAACTCGGCGGCGACCGTGTAGCCGCTGGAGTCGAGGACGCTGTGGGCGCCGGCCTTGAAGTCGGCGGCGTTGGCGTCGGTCGGCGCGCCGTTGATCATGACGATGTCGCCGGAGGTCTTGCCGTCGGCCTTCATCGCCTCGACGAGGCCGGTGCCCTGGAGCTCGCCGACCTTCTTGTTGTCGAAGGAGACGTAGTAGTCGGCCCCCTCGATGAACCGGTCGTAGGCGATGACCGGGACGCCTTGGGACTTGGCGTTCTGCACGATGGTGACCGCGGACTTGCCGTCGACGGCGCTCATGACGATGACCTCGGCGCCCTGGGTGATGGCGGCCTCGGCCTGCTGCTGCTGCTTGGCGGCGTCCTGGTTCGCGTTGCTGTAGAGGACCTCGCAGTCGGGGCAGCCCGCCTTGACGCCCGCCTCGAACATGGGCTTGTCGAAGGCCTCGTAGCGGGCGGTCTTGTTCTCGGGCAGGAGCAGGGCGATCTTCTTGCCCTCGGAGCTTCCGCCGCCGGTGGCGTTGGCGTCGGAGCCCGGGTCGTCGTCGCTGCCGCAGGCGCTCAGGCCCGTGACGGTGAGGCCGAGCGCGAGTGCTGCGCCGGCGATGCGGAAGGTTCGAGTGGTCATGCGGTCTTCTCCTATGCCATGGCGTCCGCAGCCTCTCTGGTGCGGTCGCCTCGGATTCAACCCGCATCCGCCGTTGCCGTCAAGCCTTGAATACAAGGTTTTGAGACAACGATTCGGTCACGGTGCGGCGACGGTGAGAGCGGCCCGGTCCGCATCCTCCCGTACCTGGTCCGCAAGCGCCAGTGCACCGAGCACGTCGGCCTCCTCGAGGGGCAGGGCACCCACGACCACGCGCACGGATGCCGCGGCGCTCGGGATGGCGCACCGCTCGATGGCGTCCCGGATCGGCTGGAGGAGGAGGTCGCCGACCCGCGCCACCTGCCCACCGAGCGCCACGACCTCGGGGTTGAGCAGGTTGACCAGGCCCGCGACCGCGACGCCGATGTGGCGACCGGAGTCCTCGAGCACTCGGCGGCACCCCGGATCTCCGTCCAAGGCTCGGTGGATGACGTCGCGGAGCGTCAACGGGCCGTGGGAGTCCCGGACGGCCCGGAGCACCGCCTGCGCACCCACGAAGGTGTCGAGGCAGCCGCGGTTGCCGCACCGGCACACGGGCCCGTCCTCATCGATCGTCACGTGCCCGATCTCGCCCGCTGTTCCCGCACTTCCCCGGAAGAGCTCACCACCGAGGATGAGACCGGCACCGACGCCGTAGGACGCCTTGATGAAGACTCCGTTCGTCACTCCCTGCAGTGCGCCGAACTTGAACTCGCCCAGAGCGGCGAGGTTGGCCGTGTTGTCCAGGAGGACCTTGGTGCCGAGCGCCTCGGCCATCGCCGCGGCCACGGGGACTCCCCGCCATCCGGGCAGCACCCCCTCGGAGCCCACCTGACCGGAGACCGCGTCGATGGGGGCGGGGAGTCCGACCCCCACGGCCCGGACCTCCGAGGCGAGGTGCCCGCTCGTGTCGACGAGCTCGTGCACCAGGCGTGCCCCGCGGGTCATCCCCTCGTCGGCCGCGTGGTCGGCCGGCAGCGGCATGCGCGTCTGGCTGACCACCTCGGACCCGCCCGTCCCCAGGGCGACCCGGACGTCCCGGTCCCCGAACACGACGGCCGCCACCAGGCCGTGGGATGCCGCGACGGACACCTGCACGGCTCGACGGCCGTTGCGAATGCTCGGAGAGAGCACGACTGCCCCGGCCGAGTCCAGCTCCTTGACAAGGTTCGACACTGTCGCCGCGCTGAGCCCGGTGACTCCGGCGATCTCGACCTGGGTCAGCGCCCCGTGCTCCCGGACCGCGTCGAGCACCCGCAGGCGGTTCATCTCGCGGAGCGACGCCTGCGAGCCCGGCGCTGGACTCGTTGAGTTCACGGGGTAAACATAAGACCTCGGGCGCTCGGGGGAAAGGCGCCGCAGCCGTCGAGCCCGTTGCGGCGCAGGAGGCCGCGCCTCGTCGTAGTGTGAGCCGGACCACAACCGATCCTGGGGAGACGCTCATGACCAGACGTCGCTCGATGTCCACCGTCGCCCTCGCCGCCGTCGCGGCACTCCTCATCTCGGCGGCCCCGGCGGCCGCCGCGGGCGAGTCGTACGTCGCCCTCGGTGACAGCTACTCCTCGGGGACAGGCACCCGCTCGTACATCAGCGACGGGACCAGCTGCCTGCGGTCGGTCTACGCCTACCCGTCGCTCATCGCCTCTGCCAAGGGGTATGCCCTCAACTTCCGGGCCTGCTCTGGGGCCAAGATCGCCGACGTGACCACCAGCCAGCTGTCCGCGCTGACCTCGTCGACGGCATACGTGTCGATCTCGGTCGGCGGGAACGACGCGGGCTTCTCCAGCGTCCTGACGACGTGCGCTCAGCCGGCGTGGCTCAGCAACTGCACGGCCGCGATCGACCGCGCGCAGAGCTACATCCGGAACACCCTGCCCGGGCAGCTCACCACGTTGTATGCCGCCATCCGGGCCCGCGCTCCGCAGGCCACGGTGACGGTCGTGGGGTACCCGCGCCTCTTCAACGGCGTCGACTGCAACCTCCTCACGTGGTTCTCCTCGACGGAGATGTCGCGGCTCAACGCGACGGCGGACCTGCTGAACGCGACGACCTCCGGGCGCGCCACCGCCACCGGCTTCACCTTCGCGAACCCCACGACTCCCTTCCTCGGGCACGCGGTGTGCTCGAGCTCCGAGTGGATCAACGGCCTCTCGAGTCCGACCAACGAGTCGTACCACCCCAACCGCGCCGGGCACTCCAGCGGCTACACGCCCACCGTGAGCCCCTACCTGACCGGCTCGACCGTCGTCGCGACAGCCGCCGTCCTCACGACGGCCAAGGGCACGGCCACGCGGCTTGCCGACCAGCAGCGCACCTACGCCGCCGTCGACAGCACGATCGAGCCCGAGACGGTGCTCGCCCCGGACCTCTCGACACCACAGGCCCGAGCCGCCGCCGCGCGTGCAGGGGTGGACCTCTCCAGTCGCGCGAGCATCGACGCCGTCGACCGCCTCTACGCCGCCCGGGAGGCCGCTGCCTTCGCGAGGCGCTGAGCCAGGCTTCAGGCGGTGCTGCCCGGCTCCAGGCGGGCGCCGGCAGCGACGACAATTCACTCTGCCCGATCCGCGCCGCTATCCCGCATCTAGGTTGGGGTCATGACTGACACGGCACGGGAGTTCGACCTCGTCCTGTTCGGTGCGACAGGAGCCGCCGGGCGAGTCACCGCGCGACACCTCGCCGCCACGGCGCCACCCCACCTGCGCATCGCCCTGGCCGGCCGGTCCCTGACGCGGCTCCAGTCCCTCACCCTGGAACTCGGGGAGGCCGCCGAAGGGTGGCCGCTGGTCGCCCTCGACGCCACCGACGAGGACGCGGTGCGAAACCTGGCCGGCCGCACGCGGGTCGTCGTCACGACCGTGGGGCCGTACGTCAAGTACGGCGCGGCCCTGCTGGCCGCCTGTGCGGAGGCGGGCACCGACTACTGCGACATCACCGGGGAGGTCCTCTTCGTCCACCGGGCGATCGCCGCCCACCACGCGACCGCCCAGGGCACCGGAGCCCGGATCGTGCCGGCCTGTGGTTTCGACTCGGTGCCGAGCGACCTGGGCGTGCTCCTCACCGCCGAGGCGGCTCGGGCCGACGGCGCCCGGCTCGGTCGGACCCGACTGGCGGTGCGCAGCTTTCGGGGAAGCCTGGGGGGCGGCACGGTCGACACGCTCCGCACCCAGGTCGACGAGGTGACCAGGGACAAGGGAGCCCGCCGCATCATGCGCGACCCCTGGGCCCTTGCCGAGGGGGGTCGGCCACCGCGGGCGAAGGAGCCGACCGCGTCCGGGGACGGCCAGACGACATCCGGTCCCTCCGGGGTCAGGGGCCTGGTCGCCGGCGCGGTGAAGGCCTCGCCGGTCAAACGGGACGCGGACAACGGCCACTTCACCGGCCCGTTCGTCATGGCCGCCTTCAACACGAGGATCGTCGCCCGCTCCGCCTCACTGCTCGGCTACGGGCCGGACTTCCGCTACGTCGAGTACACCGACTTCGGCGGTGGCCCCGCGGGTGCCGTGACGGCGGGGGCGACCTCGGTCGGCCTCCTGGCGGCCCTGGCCGGCATGGCGTTCCCCCCGACCCGCGTGCTCCTCGACAGGGTCCTCCCCAAGCCCGGGGAGGGGCCGGACGAGGAGACCCAGGCCAAGGGCCGCTTCCGGTTCGAGATCACCGGTGAGGCGTCGAACGGGGCGCGCTACCGGACGACGGTGGCGGCGCCCTACGACCCGGGCTTCAGCGGCACGGCCGTCATGCTCGGCCAGGCTGCGCTGGCCCTCGCGGAGGACGGGGACCGGCTGCCCGACGCCACCGGTGTCCTCACGCCCGCAACGGCCATCGGGATGCCACTCGTCGAGCGGCTGCGCGAGCACCGGTTCACGTTCGAGACGGAGCGCCTGCCCGACTGACGGCGGCGGCGATGCGCTCGGCGTCGATCCGCAGCTCACGGAGCATGCCCGAGATGGGGTTCCTGAACCCGGTGAACCACAGCCCCGCGGCACCAGTCGGCTCGTGGGCACCGTGCACCACGGGCAGCCCACGCGGGCCCAGGACACCGAGATGCCCGACGAGTGGCTCCAGCGCCGCGCGGTAGCCCGCCGCGATGACGACCGCATCAGGGCGCAGGCGCCGCCCGTCCGCCAGCACGACCTCGCTCCCGTCCAGGGACTCGACGCCCGCAACCGGCTCCACACGGCGCGCCCGGATGGCGTCGACGACGCCGACGTCCTGGACGGGGACGGAGCCGACGAGGACGCGCGAGTAGACGTCGGGAGCGGGGCGCGGCATCCCGTATGCCGTGAGGTCCGGTTCCTGCACCACCGCGAGCGCCCCTGCGAGCCGGTCCACCACCCGCGGTGGGAGGCGCCGGACGAGGATGCCGGTGGCCTGGGCCGGCACGCCCAGGCGTGAGCGCGCGACGATGTGCGGCGGCGTGCGGACCGACAGCCAGACCCGGGTCGCACCGTGCTCGGCCAGGTCGGTCGCGATCTCCGTCCCGGTGTTCCCGCTCCCCACGACGAGGACGTCACGGCCGGCATACGGCCTGCCGTTGCGGTAGTCCCTGGCGAGCACGACCTCGCCGGTGAACCCGGCCATCCCCGACCACTCTGGAGTCACCGGGGTGTGGTTGTAGCCCGTCGCCACGACGACGTGGGCCGCCTCGATCGTGCTGCCGTCGTCCAGCCGGACGAGCCATCGGGCCCCGGCCTCGCCTCCCCCGCGGTCGATCCTCGTCACGGCACAGCCGAGGCGCAGCGGTATCCGGTGGTGGGCGGCGTACTCCTCGAGGTAGCGGACCACGTCGTCGCGGGCCACCCACCGCCCGAAGCGCCGCGGGATGGGGTGTCCGGGCAGCCCTGACCACCGCCGGGGGGTGTGGAGGCGCAGGCGGTCGTAGTGGCTGCGCCACGAGCTGCCGACGTGCGGACGACGGTCCACGACGAGCGTCTCGACGCCCCGTGCCTGCAGGGCCGCGGCGGCGGCGAGGCCACCGGGACCGGCTCCGACGACGACCGCCTCGACGTGTGCCACGCCCGCACGCTACCCAGCGCCGGTGGCTGGGGGTGGAGATGTCCGCCCGGCGCGGCGTGAGAACCCTCTCTGTCCCGTGCCACCACCTCGCGGGGTCACTAGGGTCGGAGGCACCCAGCACCAGGAGGCACCCATGACCGAGCACTCCCCCGTGACCGAGCTCCCCGAGGACGTCAGCTGGCAGCTGCTCCACGACCACGAGTTCGGCCGACTCGCCTTCCACCTCGCAGACGAGGTGCACCTGGTCCCCATCAACTATGCCGTGGACCCCCAGCGCCGACTCGTCTTCCGGACCTCGGAGGGCAGCAAGCTGCTCGGCCTCACGATGAACGCCGACGTCGCCTTCGAGATCGACGAGTACACCGAGACCGAGGCGCGCAGCGTCGTGGTCCGCGGCCGAGCCCGGCAGCTCGAGGGGCGCGAGGCGGACGAGACCGACAAGCTCCCACTGCGCCCCTGGGTCGACAGCGCGAAGCTCAACGTCATCGCCATCGAGGTCGACGAGATCACCGGCCGGCACTTCGAGCTGACCCGCCCGTGGCTGCACATGCGGCCGTCAGGGACCGACCCGTCGGGGTGATCGTCCGGTCGCTCGAGGTCAGCCGCGGACCGGGCTGAGGGGATCCCCACCCGAGAGGACGGCGAGCACGTTGTCGACGGCGAGGTCGGCCATGGCCGAGCGGGTCTCGACGGTTGCCGACCCGACGTGGGGCAGCAGCACGACGTCGTCCCGCTGGAGCAGGCCGGGGTGCACGTGGGGCTCCTCCTCGTACACGTCGAGGCCGGCCCCGGCGATCTCGCCGCTCTCGAGCGCCGCCACCAGTGCGCCCTCGTCGACCACGGGGCCCCGGGACGTGTTCACGAGGTGTGCCGTCCGCTTCATCGCTCGGAGCTCGTCGGCCGCGATGAGGTGCCGGGTCTCCGGCGTGAGCGGGCAGTGCAGCGACACCACGTCGGATTCCCGGAGCACCTCGGGGAGCCCGACGACCAGGGCCCCCAGCCCTTCGACGGCGCGCCGGTCCGGCTCCGAGCGTCCGGTCAGCAGGATCTCCATGCCGAAGGCCTTGGCCCGACGAGCCGTGGCGAGACCGATGGCGCCCGGCCCGACGATGCCGAGCGTCCTGCCCCGCAGCGAGGTCCCCAGGTGACCCGTCAGGCTCCAGCCCCACGGCTCACCGGTGCGGACGCGGCGCTCGGCCGCCCCCAGCCCCCGGGTGGTCATGAGGACGAGGGCCATCGCGATGTCGGCCGTCGCGTCGGTCAGCACCCCTGGGGTGTTCGTCACGACGACGTCGCGCTCGGCGCACGCGGCCAGGTCGACGTTGTCGTAGCCGACAGCGACGTTGGCCACGACCCGGAGCTGCGACCCAGCCGCATCGAGGAGCTCGGCGTCGACCCGGTCGACGAGCACGGCCACGACGGCGTCCACGCCGGCCACGCGAACGAGCAGATCGTCCCGCGGCATCGGCGCGTCGACGTCCCGGTAGGTGAGGTCGTGGTCAGCCGCCAGGCGCTCCGTGGAGTGGCCGGGCAGCCGGGCCGTGACGAGGACGCGCGCCACGTCAGGTGATCCTTCGGACGAGGGAGAGCGGGAGGTGCCGCATCGCCTTCCCGAGCGGGACCCAGGGCCACCGCGGCACCAGGGCGTTGGCCCTCTCGGCCTCGATGGCGTCGACCATCGCACGGACCCCGGTCTCCGTGTCGACGAGGAAGGGGGTCCTGGAGACGCGCTCGTTCATCTCGGATCGGATGTAGCCGGGATAGATCGTCGACACCCGGATGTCGAGGTCCGGCTCGCCGAGCATCTCGTTGCGGACCCCTTCGGCCAGCGCCGCGACACCGGCCTTGGTGGCGGCATACGTCGTCACCGTCTTGCGCATCCCGCGCATCGCCGAGACTGACGAGATCATCACGAGGTGCCCGCGGCGCTGGTCGCGGAAGATCTCCATGGCGGCCTCGGTCTGGGCCAGCGCCGCGACGAAGTTCGTCATCGCGGTCTGCCGGTTCGCGTCGTAGCGACCGGTGCCGAGCGGAGCGCCCTTTCCGAGGCCGGCGTTGACGATGACCCTGTCGATGGTGCCGAAGTCGTCCCGGAAGGCGCGGAACACCTCGAAGACCTGGTCGTCGTCCGTGACGTCGAGCGCGCGCAGCTCGATGCGACGGTCCGGGACCGTCGTGAGGATGTGTTCGCGCAGCTCCTCGAGTCGTCCGGTCCGCCGAGCGGCGAGCGCCAGGTCCCAGCCGCGAGCGGCGAGCTGACGGGCCATCTCGGCCCCCAGGCCGGAGCTGGCGCCGGTGATGAGGGTGGTGGGCACGGATCCTCCTGGGTCAGGACGTCGCGGCGATGAGCGCGGCGCACCGGTGGTCGAGGAAGCGGACGACCTCGCGGAACTCACCGTATGCCGGGTTGCTCGTCTCGCCGTGGTGGAACCGGTAGTAGATCTGCTGAGCGATCGCGGCGAGCCGGAAGGCGCCGAAGACGTCGTAGAACCGCCACTGCCCGGGTGTCACCTCGAGCTGCCGGGCCGAGGCGTAACGCGCCACGACCTGCGACCTCGTGAGCATCCCCGGCGCATGGGTGGGCTGACGCCGCATGGCAAGGAATGCCGGGGGGTCGTCGGCCTGCACCCAGTACGCGAGCGCCGACCCGAGGTCCATGAGCGGGTCACCGACGGTGGCCATCTCCCAGTCGAGGACGGCGACGACCCGCGTCGGGTCGTTGGCGGCCAGGACGAGGTTGTCGAAGCGGAAGTCGTTGTGGACGAGGACGTGCGGTCGGTCGGCCGGCTGATGGGTCTCGAGCCAGGCGATCGTCGCTTCGAAGTCCGGGACGTCCTCGGTCCGGGCCCGACGGTACCGACCGGACCAGCCCTCGACCTGACGGCGCACGTAGCCGTCACCTCGGTCCAGGCGCCCCAGACCACTCGCCTCGACGTCCACCTCGTGGAGGGCGACGAGGACGTCGACGGCGTTGCAGCAGAGCTGCTCCACCCGCTCCCGGTCGCCTGCGAGGTCCGGCGGCAGGTCGCGGCGCAGGATGGTTCCCTCCACCCGCTCCATGACGTAGAACTCGGAGCCGATCACCGACTCGTCGTCGCAGTACGCCACCATCCGCGGTACCACCGTGACCAGGGGGACCAGCGCCGCCTGGATGTCGTGCTCCCGGCGCATGTCGTGGGCTCCCTTGGCCTTGGTGCCCGGCGGCGGACGGCGCAGGACGAGGTCGCGTCCGGCATACCGGAGGAGGTAGGTGAGGTTCGAGGCGCCGCCGACGAACTGGCGGACCTCGGGGATGCCGACGAGGTCCCCGCCCGGAGGACCGTGCTCGCGCAGCCAGGAGGCGACCCTCTCCACGTCGAACGCGTCCTCCGCACGCACGGCCTCGGCCCCGGCCGGCTCGGTCACGGCCCGAACTCCTCCGCGCTCGTGCCCGCGCGCCGGGCGAGCCGCTTCGCCTGGGCGACGAGGGCCCGGTCGTACAGCGGCCGCGCGAAGCGCTTCGTGAGGTAGGCGCGCCTCCCCAGACGGTCGGTGAGGATGATCTTCTTCCGGGCGTCGATGCCCTTGAGGACGATCCCCGCCATGGCGTGGGCGTCGACCTTCGCCTCCGTGATGAGGCGGGTGCCGGCCTCCTGCATGGCGGTGTCCTTGCCCGCGAACGACTCGTGGAGGTTCGTGCGGAAGAAGGCGGGGCACACGACGGAGACGTCGATCCCCCACGGCCCGAGCTCGAACGAGAGCGTCTCGCTGAGGGCGACCACGCCGGCCTTGGTGGCGTTGTAGGACGACATCCCCGGTCCGTGGACCAGACCGGCGAGCGAGGCGACGTTGACGATGTGGCCGCTGCGCTGCTCCTTGAACAGCGGCGTCATCGTGTGGCAGCCCCGGGCGACACCGAGGAGGTTGATGTCGACCACGCGTTCCCAGTCCACCATCGACTCGACGTCGATGCGGCCACCGGTCGCGATGCCGGCGTTGTTGACGAGCAGGTCGAGGCCGCCCCACTCCTCACGGACCTCGGCCAGTGCCGAGTCCCAGTCCTGCTGCGAGCGGACGTCGACCCGGCGGTATGCCGCGTGCTCCGGCAGTGCCGGAGGCCGCTCGTCGGCGAGGTCGACGACGAGCACCCGGTCACCGCGCGCGACGAAGAGCTCGGTGAGCGCGAGCCCGAGGCCGGACGCGCCTCCGGTCACCAGGGCACGACGAGTCATCCGGCGTCCTCCGTGGGGTCTTCCGTGGCTGCACCGGCCGCCGCGACGGCATACGGACGGAGCAGGTGCCGGGCGACGACGCCGAGGTGGACCTCGTCCGGCCCGTCGGCGAGACGCAG
Organism: Ornithinibacter sp.; assembly: GCA_029266735.1. Classification (GTDB taxonomy): domain Bacteria; phylum Actinomycetota; class Actinomycetes; order Actinomycetales; family Dermatophilaceae; genus Fodinibacter. The sequence continues at coordinate 29,859 of JAQSWG010000005.1, read as the reverse complement.
GCTGCGGGCCCCGGCATACGCCGCCGCCAGCGGGAAGTCCTCGCTCAGGCCACCGCCACCGTGCAGCTGGATGGCGAGATCGATGACGTCGCACGCCATCTGCGGGACGGCGGCCTTGATCTCGGACACCTCGGAGCGGGCGCCCTCGGCGCCGGCGGTGTCGAGCTTCCAGGCGGCGTGGAGGACGAGCAGACGAGCCGAGTTGATGTCGATGCGGGCGCGGGCGAGGCGTTCGCGGTTGCCCCCGAGGGCGGCCAGGGGCTTGCCGAACGCGACCCGCTGGGTGGAGCGCTGGCACGCGAGCTCGAGGGCCTTCTCCGCGAGGCCGATGAGCCGCATGCAGTGGTGCACCCGCCCCGGCCCGAGGCGGCCCTGGGCGATCTCGAACGCCCGGCCCGGTCCGGCGAGGATGCTGTCCACCGGCAGGCGGACGTTGCTCAGCGTCACCTCACCGTGGCCGAGCGGCTCGTCGTAGTGACCGAGGGCCGCAAGCATCCGCTCCACCCTGACCCCGGGCGCGCCCATGGGGACGACGACCATCGAGTGCTGGCGGTGGCGGTGTGCCGTGGGTTCGGTCAGCCCCATGAAGATGCCCACCGCGCAGTCCGGGTGTCCCACACCGGTGGACCACCACTTTCGGCCATCCAGCACGACGTCGTCGCCCTCGAGTGTGGCGCGAGCCTCCATGGTGGTGGCATCAGAGCTCGCGACGCCCGGCTCGGTCATGAGGAACGTGCTGCGCACCCGGCCGTCGAGCAGCGGCTCGAGCCACCTCTCCTGCTGCTCGCTGCTGCCGTAGCGCAGGAGAACCTCCATGTTGCCGGTGTCCGGTGCGTTGCAGTTGAGGACCAGCGGGGCCAGTGCAGACCGGCCGGTCTCCTCGGCGACCGCGGCGTAGTCCGTGGTCGTCAGACCGGTGCCGCCGTCGGTCCCGAAACGCGCGGCATACCGGTCACCGTCACCCGCGGGCAGGAAGAGGTTCCACAGGCCTTCGCTGCGAGCCTTCGCCTTGAGCTCCTCGATGAGAGCATGCGGCGGCCAGGGGTCGTCACCGCGGGCCCGGCGCTCCGCGACGTCCCGAAGCACGCGCCGCTCGGCCGGCTCGACCTCCGTCTCGACGAACGTGCGCACCCGCTGAACGAGGTCGGCCGCGCGCGGTGAGGGGGCGAAGTCCATGTCCTCGACCCTAGAGGGTGGTGGCGCAGGCTCCCCGTGGGGCGGACGAGAGGCCGGGTGACCGGTCGAGGCGATCCACCGGGCCGCGGCCAGCCCGAGTCGTCACACGAACTCCACCAACCTGACTGGACATCACAGCTGGAAGTCGAAGCGCGTGGCGTCCGACGGGAAGGCCGACCAGGCCAGGACTTTCGTCGGGAAGAGCCCGAGCGCCGAGGCGTACGTCGCAGCGTCGTTCCTGGCGCCGTAGTGTGCGTACTTCTCGTTCGCCGCTGCGGCCATCCGCAGGGCCAGCTCGTGCGCGGGGGACGTCCGCCGGACCACGCCCTCGACGATGACCGCCTGGTGCGGCTCCGGCAGGTGCATGACGACGTGGGGGTTCGACTCGACGCTGCGGATGTGAACGGTGTCGGGTGCGCCGCCGTACCACCAGACGTCGTCGACCCAGATACCGTCCAGCGGAACGACGTGCGGACGACCGTCGCGTCGCACGGTGCTCAGCCAGTAGGCCGTTGCGGCTTCGAGCCGCGCCTGGACATCGGCCCAGGGGATGGTGCGGGTGGCCCTGCCGTAGCCGGGAGGAAACCGGAGCGTGGACGCACTGGGCACGAGGGACCTCCTCGATCCATTAGACCGCCGTTGGCGCCCGCCGGCCAACGCCCTCACCGGTCGGTCGGACGGGCGTTCGGGCGGGAGGGGCGCGCACGCCCCTCCGCTACCCTCCGACCATGGTGCCGTCGCGCAGGCTGGATGTGGGCCGCATCCTCGAAGCCGCCGAGGCCGCCTCACCGGTGGAAGCCATCGAGCAGGTCGCCCGAGCGCTCGGCCGTGCTTTCGACGCCGTCTCGGTGTCCTTCCTCATCTCTGACCTGTCCGGCAGGGCACTGGTCCGGCTGGCCCATGTGCCCCTGAGGGCGGAGTGGACGGCATACCGCAGCTCGCAGGCGGACGGCGAACGACGCGAGGACCAGGAGTCGGCGACCGTCCTGCCCTTCGACGGGGGGCCGGCGGAGCAGGCCATCCGCACCCAGACGGTGCAGGTGCTGTCACCCGGCAGTGCGACGCCGCCAGCGCCGCTCGCGGACCTGTGGCACGTCCTGGCACCGGTGACGGAGCGGGGTGAGTCGATCGGTCTCCTCGAGCTCCACCTGCCGGGAGAGCCGGATCCCGACGTGCTGGCGGAGATCGGGCACGTCGCACACCTGTTGGCCTTCGTGGTGATCGCCAACCGACGGCACACGGACCTGTTCGAGTGGGGGCAGCGCACCCGCGCGTTCACCCTGTCCGCCGAGATCCAGCGGCGGCTCCTGCCGGAGTCCCGCACCTGTGAGGCTGCCGCCTTCACCCTTGCCGGATGGCTGGAGCCGACCGCGAGCATCGGCGGCGACACGTTCGACTACAGCCTCGCCCGAGACCTGCTGCACCTGTCCTTGACCGACGCCATGGGTCACGGTGTCAACGCGGCCCTGACGGCCAGTATGTGCCTCGGAGCTCTGCGCGGTGCTCGTCGAAGGGGCGCCACCCTGCTCGAACAGGCCAACGCGACCAACGAGGCGCTCTCCGAGGACACCCGCGATGACTTCGTCACCGGACTGATCGGCCGACTCGAGCTGAGAACCGGCGCCCTCGACCTCATCAACGCCGGGCACGTCGCCCCGTACGTCCTTCGCGGGTCGGAGGTTCGCATCCTCGACCTGCCGGTTGACCTGCCCCTCGGCATGTTCGGCGACAGCACCTACCGGGCCAGCGGGACGGAGCTGAGGCCCGGGGACCGCGTCGTCCTCGTGACCGACGGCATGCTCGAACGCACCGTCGCCACCGTCGACCTGCCCGGCGCCATCCACGACACGAAGGACCTCCACCCGCGGGAGGTGGTCCGCGCCCTCGCCGACGCCGCACTCGCCGCCGCCGGCCAGGCGCTGAAGGACGACGCCACGGTGCTGTGTCTGGACTGGCACGGACAGCACGACCAGTCGAGGGACACGGTCTCCGGAGCGGAGCCGGCGCGCGCCAGCGCCCCGCTCGACTAGGCCGCCCGAGCGCTCCGGTAGACGTGGAGCACCCCCTGGTGGGCGAGCACCCCCACCCCGGCATTGAGCACTGCGAGCGCCGAGGCGACCAGCAGTCCCGGTTCGACGCCCATCAGGCCGGTCGCAACGAGGAGCAGCGGCCATCCGAGAGCTGCGACGACGAGCGCGACCTTCCACCATCGGCCGAGGACCACGCCCACGAGGATCATCGTCGGAATCACCGCGTCCTCCTCCGAGCCCGTGGTGCAGGACACCGCCTCGCGCCCCGCTCGACGCAAGCGTACTCAGCGCGCCCTGCAGGGACGTCCGAGTCGATCAGGAACCGAGAAGCACCCGGATGCCTTGGGCGCCTAGCCTCGTGAACGCAAGGCCCCGACCAGGCGAGGCCGCTGAGATGTCGAAAGGACGACGACGATGCCGACCAAGAAGGCCCCCACAGCACCCGAGGGTTTCACCGCCGAGGAGCGCGCCGCGATGAAGGAGCGTGCCGCCGAGCTGCGCGCCGAGGGCAAGAAGGGCGCCAAGAAGGCCGACGGCCTGCAGGCGGTCCTCGACCGGATCGCGCAGATGGCGCCGGAGGACCGTGAGCTCGCCGAGCGGGTCCACGTCGCCGTGACCACGACCGCCCCCGGGCTGTCACCGAAGACGTGGTACGGCATGCCCTCCTACGCCGACGCGGACGGCAAGGTCGTCGTCTTCTTCCAGGATGCCGGCAAGTTCAGCGCCCGCTACTCCCAGCTGGGCTTCCAGGACAACGCGCACCTCGACGACGGCGACATGTGGCCCGTGTCGTACGCGCTCGTCAGGTGGAGCCCGCACGTGGAGAAGAAGGTCGTCGAGCTCGTGAGGCGCGCGGTCTCCTGACCGTGCGGACGGCATATGCCCACGACGCGGTCGTGGTCCTCGGTCCCGGCGTGGACGCCGGCGCGCCCGGCGCCGCGATCACCTTCGCCGTGTGCGGCTCCTGGGACCACCCGGGGCCCTGCCCGCTGGCCCCCCACCACACCTCCACGTCGGGGGACGGCTCGGAGGTGCGAGTCCGGGTGCTGTTCGCGACCGAGAGTGACCACGAGGCCGACGTGCGTGGACGCATCGTCAGCGCCCTGTCGTCCGGTCGAGTCCCGACGCCCGAGGGCGGCACCGCCTCGTGGCGACTTCGGCACCACGCGGCCGGTGCGCTGGAGGCCGACGAGGCTGATCACGCGGCGCGGCTGGCGGCCGCGGAGTAGCTGAACGGGCGCACCCTCGGCGTCTCGACGCGTCGGCAGTGCCAGGGGGTGGGGAGTGCCGTCCTGCGTCTAGGACCGGGCGCGGGCGTGGCCGTCGGCGAGCAGCTCGGCGACCGAGGAGGCATCCGCGTCGGCGAGGACGACCTCGACCGTCATCAGCCTCTTCCCCCACCACCCCTCGCGGCACCAGGGCCACTCGGCCACCGCCTCCCGGATCGACCCCTCGTCGAGCATGACGCGGAGGACCTCCTCCGTGGGCAACGTCGCGAAGATCCGCCCCCGCGACCCGGTCCGGAAGCTGGGAAAGCCGTGGTGGTCGCGCTCCACGACGTCCGGGAGGCCGAGCGCCAGCCGACGGGCGTCGTCCGCCGTCACGCCGGGTCCTCCGGCAGCACCCCGGCAAGGGCCTCTTCCACGACGAGGACGGTCAGCGGTTCCACGACCACCGGCACACCGTTGAGCACCGCGTTGCCGGACAGGCCCTCGACGACCGACGGGTCCGTGAGGTCGTTCATCGACACCCCGGGCAGCCGCGTCGCCTCGCGCAGCCGCACCCCCGACCGCCGGTGGCCGTATCCGTGCGGCAGGGACACGACTCCCGGCATGACGTCGTCCGTGGCCGCGACCTCCACCTGCACCTCCCCGGCCGCGGACCGGACGAGCACCTTGTCGCGGTCGCGGATGCCGCGCACGGCCAGGTCGTCGGGGTGGGCGAGGAGGGCGTGGCGCGGCCGGCCCCGGGTGAGCCGGGCCGAGTTGTGCAGCCACGAGTTGTTGTCACGCTGGTGGCGCCGCCCGATGAGCAGCAGGTGTCCCTCCGGGAGCCGGGTGGCTGAGGTCAGCTGCTGGGGCAGTCCGGGCAGCGCCTCGAGGACGAAGTCCACCGAGAGGTCGATCCGCTGCTGCGGGGTCCGCAGGCGTCCGGGTAGGCGCGACCTGAGCGGTCCATGGTCGGCGCCGGCCGGCATCCGCTCGAGCTTGGCGACGGACAGCCGGGCCCCGGAGGTGCGGAGCAGGGCGTCGACCTGGCGACGTGGCGACAACCGAAGGCGCGCCTCGGCCCGGAGCGTGGCCTTGGACCACCGTTGCCGCAGACCGCCACCCCGTGCCCGGACGACGGCTGCGCCGAGGTCGCGCGCGATCTCCCAGTCGTGCAGTGCCCCGGCGGGCTTCGGCAGGAGGGCCGGTGACCAACGTGCGGTGTCCCGCACGGCGAGGAGGTGGAAGACGAGGTCGTAGTGCTCCCGCTCGAGCGGCGGCGTCGGTGGCAGGATGACGTCGGCGTGGCGCGTGGTCTCGTTGACGTAGAAGTCGATCGCGACCATGGCCTCGAGGCCGGCGAGCGCCTCGTCGAGCCGGTGGCCACCGGGGGTGGAGGAGACCGGGTTCCCGGCGACGGTCAGCAGGGCCCGGACCTGACCGTCCCCCGGGGTCGTGATCTCCTCGGCGAGGGCTGCCACCGGTAGCTCTCCCCCGAAGCCGGGGAGTCCTCGTACCCGGCTGCGGCGCCGCCCGAACCCTCCGGGTGACAGCCTGCCCTGCCCGACGAGGTCGACCGCAGGCGTCGTGAACATCGTTCCGCCGGGTCGGTCGAGGTTGCCGGTGAGGATGTTGATCACCTGGATCGCCCACTGGCACACCACACCGTGCTCCTGGGTGGAGACCCCCATGCGTCCGTGAACGGCGGCGGCCCGTGCGGCGGCGAGGTCCTGCGCCAAGGAGCGGACGACCGCCGCCGGCATCCCGCTGACGTCCTCGGCGAGCTCGGGCGTGAACGCCGACACCGCCTCGCGCACCCGGTCGACCCCGTCGACATATGCCGCCGGGCGGGCCAGGTCCGAGGCGAGCAGCTCTCGCACGATCGCGAGGAGGACGGCGGCATCGGACCCGGGCCGGACGAAGTGGTGCTCGTCGGCGACGGCGGCGGTCTCGGTGCGGCGTGGGTCGACGACGACGAGCCGACCGCCGCGATCGGCGAGCTCTCGACGGCGCTGCGGGAAGTCGGGGACCGTCCAGAGCGAGCCGTTCGACGCCATGGGGTTGTGGCCGACGAGGACCAGGAGGTCGGTGCGGTCGATGTCGGGCACGGGAAGGAGGTACTGGTGACCGTAGAGCGCCCATGCGGTGACCTGGTGCGGGAGCTGGTCGACCGAGGTCGCGGAGAAGCGGTTCCGCGTCCTCAGCAGACGAACGAGGGGCGGCTGGTGCGTCAGGGCGCCGAGGCTGTGGACGGTGGGGTTGCCGAGGTAGATCGCGAGGGCGTCGTCCCCGTGCTCTCGTTGGACGTCCACCAGCTTCGTGGCCGCGATGGAGATGGCCTCCGTCCAGGACGCCTCCCGCCAGCCCCGGCCGGTGCGCACGACCGGCCGGCGCAGCCGGTCAGGGTCCTCCTGGACGTCCTGGAGGGCGAAGGCCTTCGGACAGATGTGTCCGCGTGACAGCGGGTCGGCCTCGTGCCCGCGGATCGACGCGACCGCGCCATGGTCGAGGCGCACCTCGAGGCCGCACATCGCCTCGCAGAGCGTGCACGTGATGTGCCGGACCTCGGTTCCGGGCAGGGTGTCCGTCATCGTCGCCGCGCGTCGAAGACCGGCACGACGCGCTTCATCGCCGCCTCACGGGCGATGGTCGTGTTGCGGGTCGCCAGCAGTCGCGCCTGCTCGAACCGCTCCCTCGCGAACGTCCGCCGGTCGCCGGCGGTCCACGTGCGGCCGAAGAGGCGCTTGGTGGCGGCCACCGAGTCCGGGGAACGGGTCGCGACCGCCTCGAGGAACCGCGTGGCCGCGACGAACGGCTCCTCGTGCACCTCGCTCGCCAGTCCGAGCTCCACGGCCCGCGTCCCACTGACGACCTCGCCGGTCATGGTGAGCCGCTTCGCGACGTCCATCCGCACCTGCTGTGACAGTGCCTGGATGCCGCCCATGTCCGGGATGAGCCCCCACTTGGCCTCCAGCACGGACCACTGGGCGTCGGCGGTGGTCATCCGGAGGTCGGCGGCGAGCGCGATCTGGAGGCCACCGCCGTAGCAGTGGCCGTGGACCGCCGCGACCACGGGGACCGAGAGCCGGCGCCAGGCCCAGCAGGCCTCCTGGAACAGGTTGGTGCCCCTGACCGGGTGAGGGACGAACGAGCGGGCCACCCGTGGCGGGTCGGCGAGGACGGTGGCGAAGTCCAGGCCGGCGCAGAAGGAGTCGCCCTCACCGCCGATCACGACGCCGCGCAGCGTGCGGTCGCCCGAGAGCTCCCGGGCCGTGGACGCGAGGTCCTGGAGTGTGTCGAGGGTCAGGGCGTTGAGCTTGTCCGGACGGTTGAGCCGGACCTGGGCGATGTGGCCCTCGACGCGGCACGTGACGGTGCTCGGCATGCCGCCAGCCTACGGACACGGGCCGCTGAACGCCCAGAAGCGGATGGCTCAGGAGACCGGTGCGGCTCCCACCGGCTCGGCGGCGGATGCCTCCGGAGCACCCGCTGGACGGAGCGTGGCGCGGCCGGGGTGGTCCCGGCGGTGGACGAGCACGGAGACGGCGAGGATGCCGAGACCCACGACGGCCAGCCCGGCGCCGACCAGGGACGGTGCGGTGTAGCCGTAGCCGGCCGCGATGACGAGGCCGCCGACCCACGCGCCGAGGGCGTTCGCCAGGTTCAGGGCGGCGTGGTTGCCGGCCGCCGCGAGGGTCTGGGCGGTCCCTGCCACCTGCATGAGCCGGAGCTGGAGGTTGATGACGAGGACCGAGGCGAGGACCGACGTCATGGCGAGGACCACGAGGGCGGGCACGGCATAGGGGGCGGCGACCGCGAAGATCGCCAGCGACACCCCGAGTCCGGCGATGCCGATGACCACGGACCGGATGACCGACCAGTCCCCCATCCGACCGGCGACGAGGTTGCCCGCGAAACCCGACAGCCCGAAGACGAGGAGGAACAGTGGCACGGCGGACGCCGGCAGGCCCGTGACGTCGGTGACGGTCGGCGCGATGTAGGAGTACATCGCGAACATGCCGCCGAACCCGACCGCCCCCACCCCGAGGGTCAGCCACACCTGCAGGCTCGTCAGGGCGCTGAGCTCGTTGCGCACGGTGCGCGAGCGGTCCCGCGGGAGGTGCGGGACGGCGTACGCGATGAGGATGATCGTGGCCACGCCGAGAACCGTGACGAGCCAGTAGGCGGCGCGCCAGCCCAGCGTCTGGCCGAGCCAGGTCGCGCCCGGAACGCCGAGGACGTTCGCGATGGGGATGCCGAGCATCACCCGGCCGACGGCTCGCCCCGCCTGCCCACGGACGGCCAGGTCGACGGCGACGAGGGCAGCGACACCGAAGAACGCACCGTGGGGCAGACCGGCCAGGAAGCGCGCGGCCACCAAGGTGGCGTAGTCAGGAGCGGCAGCGCTCAGCACGTTGCCGACCGTGAAGGCGGCCATGAGCCCGACAAGGAGCATCTTGCGGGGCCAGGTCGCGCCGAGCACCGCGAGCAGCGGAGCGCCGACGACCACCCCCGCGGCGTACGCCGAGATCGTGTGGCCTGCCGAGGGGATGTCCACGCCGACACCGGCCGCGATGTCGGGGAGCAGCCCCATCGTCACGAACTCGGTGGTGCCGATGGCGACGCCACCGAGGATCAGGGCGACGGTCGCGAGGGTGGCGTGGCGGGGTTGTGGCACTGGACGTGCAGCGCACTCCCGCCATCGGGCATTCCCGAGCCGCGCCGGGTCCCGCCGTGGCGTGCCTACGATGAGCCGTGCGTGCTGCCCAGGTCACCCGGCTCGACGGACCCGCCGCCGTGGGGGTGGTGGACCTTCCGGAGCCTGCTGGCGACGGGGTGGTCATCGAGGTGGCCGCCGCCGGGGTGGCCTTCCCGGACGTCCTGTTGACCCGCGGTCTCTACCAGGTCAGGCCCGAGCTCCCCTTCGTGCCAGGGTCGGAGGTGGCCGGCCGGGTCCGGTCCGCCCCGTCGGGCAGCGGGTGGGCCGTCGGTGACCGGGTCGCCGCCTTCCCGTTCCTCGGCGGCTTCTCCGAGGTGGTGGAGGTGGACCCGGCCATGGTCTTCCCGCTCCCGGACTCGGTGCCCTACGAGCAGGGGGCGGCCCTCCCCATGAACTACCTCACGTGCCACTTCGCGCTGCGTGAGCGGGCCGGGCTCGCCGTCGGTGAGACGGTGCTCGTGCACGGGGCGGCGGGCGGCATCGGCACCGCCGCGGTGCAGCTCGCGGCCGCGTGGGACGCCCGCGTGATCGGGGTCGTGTCGTCGGAGGACCGGGTCGAGGTGGCACGGACGGCCGGGGCCCACGAGGTCGTGCTCGCCGAGGGCTTCCGGGAGGCGGTGGCCGAGCTGACGAGCGGTCGCGGTGTCGACGTCGTCGTGGACCCGGTCGGTGGCGACCGCATCCACGACTCGTTGCGCTCGCTCGCCCCGGGTGGGCGGCACCTCGTCCTCGGGTTCACCGCCGGCGCGATCCCCGAGGTGAAGGTCAACCGGCTGCTGCTGCACAACATCTCCGTCGTGGGCGTCGGCTGGGGTGCCTGGTGGACCGCTCCCGGCGGGCCCGGTCCGGCATACCTGCGTCGTCAGTGGGACGACCTCCTGCCCCTCCTGCTGTCCGGCACGGTGGACCCGGTGATCGGCGAGGTCCGCGCCCTCGACGAGGTCGCCGCAGCGCTCGCCGCCCTCGATGAGCGCCGCGCCACCGGCAAGCTCCTCCTCACGCCGTGACGTCGTCCCGCCGACCCCGACCCGCCACCGGGGACGAGCCGTGTCGGGTCACCCGGCGCCAGCCCCAATAGGCTCGCAGGCATGGACTTCCGGAACGTGTACGCCCAGGGGTTCGCCCGGGTGGCCGCGTGCACCCTTCCCGTGGCACTGGCGGACCCCCCGACCAACGCGCAGCGGGTGCTCGACGAGGTTCTTGCGTGCCACGACGAAGGTGTCGCCGTCGCGCTCTTCCCCGAGCTGTGCCTGTCGGGGTACGCGGTCGACGACCTCTTCATGCAGGACGTCCTGCTCGACGCCGTCGACGCGGCGCTCGTCACCCTCGCCGAGGCCAGCGCCGGGCTGGTGCCGCTCGTCGTCGTGGGGGCACCACTGCGACACGGCAACCGGCTCTACAACTGCGCCGTGGTGATCCACCGAGGTGACGTGCTCGGCGTGGTTCCCAAGTCGTTCCTGCCCAACTACCGGGAGTTCTACGAGAAGCGGTGGTTCGCCGCGGGGGCGGGTCACCAGGGAGAGTTCCTCGTGCGACCGCACTGGCCCGGTGCCGACGTCGACGGCGAGGTGCCGTTCGGGCCGGACCTCGTCTTCAGCCCCGAGGACCTGCCGTCGCTCGCCGTGCACGTGGAGGTCTGCGAGGACATCTGGCTGCCGGTGCCGCCGAGCCATGAGGCCGCCCTCGCCGGCGCGAACGTCCTGCTCAACCTCTCGGCATCACCCATCACGGTCGGCCGTGCGCAGGACCGCCACCTCATGGCTCGCTCGGCGAGCTTGCGCTGCAACGCGGCATACGTCTATGCCGCGGCCAGCGCCGGTGAGTCGAGCACGGACCTCTCCTGGGACGGCATGACGATGGTCTACGAGCTCGGCGACCTCCTCGGCGAGTCCGAGCGCTTCCCGGACGGCCCGAGGCGGACCGTCGTCGACGTCGACCTCGACCGGCTGCGGCAGGAGCGGATCCGGATGGGCAGCTTCGACGACAACGCCGACGCGTATGCCGCCGAGCAGGGTGGGTTCCGCGTCGTCCCGTTCCGGCTGCGGCCGCCCTCGGGCGACCTGGGCCTGCGGCGAGTCGTCGACCGGTTCCCGTTCGTGCCGGACGCCGAGGACCGGCTCGCGCTCGACTGCTACGAGGCCTACAACATCCAGGTGTCGGGGCTGGAGCAGCGGATGCGTTCCATCGGCGGAGGCGACCCGGCCCGCATCCCGACCATCGTCATCGGCGTCTCCGGTGGCCTGGACTCCACCCACGCGCTCATCGTCGCGGCGAAGGCCTGTGACCGGCTGGACCTTCCGCGCACGCACATCCTCGGGTTCACGATGCCCGGTTTCGCGACGACAGCGGGGACGAAGAGCAACGCCATCCACCTCATGGAGTCCCTCGGGATCACCTGGGAGGAGCTGGACATCAGGGCCGCGGCGACCCAGATGCTCACCGACCTGGGGCACCCGTTCGGCAGGGGGGACGACGTCTACGACGTCACCTTCGAGAACGTGCAGGCCGGGCTGCGCACGGACTACCTGTTCCGGGCAGCCAACCAGCGCGGCGGCGTCGTACTCGGAACCGGTGACCTGTCCGAGCTCGCCCTCGGCTGGTGCACCTACGGGGTCGGCGACCAGATGTCGCACTACGGGGTGAACTCCGGTGTCCCCAAGACCCTCATGCAGCACCTCATCCGCTGGGTGGTCTCCTCGGGGCAGTTCGAGGGCCCCGTCAACGGGACCCTGCTCGAGATCCTCGACCAGGAGATCAGCCCCGAGCTCGTGCCGACGAGGGAGGGCGAGAAGATCCAGTCGACGGAGGAGTCCGTGGGTCCGTACGCCCTGCAGGACTTCACGCTCTACCACGTGCTCCGATGGGGTTACCGGCCGAGCAAGATCGCCTTCCTGGCCGAGCACGCCTGGGCGGAGGGAGAGCGGGGCGGGTGGCCGGCCGGGTACCCCTCGGGCGCACGGCCGGCATACGACCTCCCGACGATCCGCCACTGGATGGTCGTCTTCTACCGCCGCTTCTTCGGGAACCAGTTCAAGCGCTCGGCCCTGCCCAACGGGCCCAAGGTGGTGGCCGGCGGTTCGCTCTCACCGCGTGGAGACTGGCGGATGCCGTCCGACGCGTCGGCGGCCGCGTGGCTGGCCGAGCTGGAGGCCAACGTCCCACCGGGATGAGCCGCGCGGTGTGAGCGCGGTGTGAGGCTGGGGTCAGGAGCGGGTCGGACGGGGCCTGTCGCGACCGACACTCACGTCGTCACGGGGCTTCCGCCGGCGTCGTCCACGTCGGTCGGCGCGGCGCAGTCCCGACCGGTAGACCTCTTCGTAGGAGTCGGCCACCCGGCGCAGGTCGAACGACTCGGCGCGGGTCATACTCGCGCGTGAGAGCCGCTCGCGCTCCTCGCCGTCGGAGAGCAGCTCGGCCAGTGCACCGCCCAGCGCCGGCAGCTCCACGAGGACTCCCGACGCACCCTCGCCCGTCACGTAGCGGGCGCCGACGTTGGGGGTGGCCACGACCGGAAGGCCGGCCGTCATCGCCTCGGCGTACGGGATGCCGAACCCCTCGTAGCTCGACGGCAGACAGAAGAGCCATGCACGGCCGTACTCGTCCGCCAGTTCGTCGTCGCTCAGCCGGCCGAGGACGGTGACCCCCTCGGGGACCACGGGGGGTGCGTCCTGGGTGACCATCCTCAGCTCCGCGTCGGGGTGGACCGCCCGGACGTCTCGCGCGAACGCGTCGGCCAGCTCTGCGCCCCGCTTGCGCCCCTGCCACGTGCCCACGAAGAGCACCGTCGGGTGGTCCGTCTTCGGCAGGCGGCGCCCGAACAGGTTCGCGTCCACCCCGTTCGGGATGACGGTGCGCACCCATGGGGTCCAGCGACGGGTCTGGCTCGAGATGAGCACCGTGCGGTCGGCCACCAGGCTCGCGAGCACCTCGGTGAACCCCAGCAGGACCATGCGCAGCCGCTCCTTCACGCCGCGGATGCGCAGCGCCTCCTCGAAGCAGGACCCGTGGAGGGTCCGGACGTGCGAGGGCACCCGCCGGCGCCACATCCAGTAGTCCTCACCGTGGGCGTGCAGCACGTCGTAGGACGACAGGTCACGCCGGCGCATCTCGACCGCGAAGCGGAAGGTGCGCAGGGACCCGCCGAGGGGGACGTGCACGTGGCCGTACCTCGCGCCGTCGACGGGCGCACACGGGCTGAAGACGTCGACCCGGTGGCCTCGCAGGACCAGCTCGTTGGCGAGCGCGTGTACCTGGTAACCGACGCCGATCTTGCTCTCGCTCGGAAGGTAGTAGGAGATCATCGCGATGCGGAGCGGTCCGTCGGTCCGTCCGTGCGGCGACCCGGGTGCGGCGTCGCTCGCGGAGGTCACGACAACCCGGCCCGCAGGGCCTTCAGCCACCCGTGCCCCTGGCGGAGGTCGGGCTCGAGGTGGTTGCCCTCGGCCCACTCGTTCCAGGACTTCACCCACAGCAACCGCTCCTCGGCGGGGCGGTCACCGAGGAGCGCCACCGCCGCCTCCACGTTGCGCCGGAACAGCTCCGGAGTCGAGCCCTGCAGCACGAGCCCGCGGCGGCCGGCGCGAGGGGTGTTGTCCCAGTTCGGGTAGATGCACGGCTGCACGTCGGGGTCGCGAGGGTACTCGTCGACGACGGAGTCCGAGTACGGCCAGATCTCCGGTCCGCCCAGTGCCTTGCGCATCGCTCGCATCCGGAGCCGGGATGCCCTGGTGACCCGGGCCGGGAGACGCATGTAGACGCTGGCGTCGAAGCCGTCCGCGGCAGCGTCCGTGTATCGGGCGCCGGCGCCGAGCAGGTCGCTCGCCTCCGCGACGAGGTAGAGGCCCTCCAAGCCGGCATCCCTGGCCATCCCCTGCCAGCGGTCGACGAACGCCGCCGGATCGGGCAGCTCCTCCGGGCGGAAGACGTAGAACAGCGGGCGACCCCCGACCCGCACGTAGCGCTCGTCCCGGAAGGCCGGGAGGATCGCGTCGAAGTGGGCGCGGTCGTCCTCGGGCCCTGGGTACGTCTGCTGCTTGAGCACCCGGTCTGCCGCAGCGTGCCAGATGCCCGTCCACGTCTGGTTCGCCCAGGCCAGGGCGAAGCCGAGGTCTGGCTCGCCGCTCTCCAGCACCTCCCGGAACGGGCGGTCGAGGATGCGGTCACCGCCGCCGAACCAGTAGTGCCAGTAGACGAACGCCTCGACCCCGTAGGAACGCGCGAGGTCGGCCTGGGCCCGCCGGGTCTCGGGCACGCGGAGGTCGTAGAAGCCGAGGTCCCCGGGGAGCGTCGGCTGGAGGTGCCCGGGGTAGAGGCGACGTGCCCGGGCGGCGTTGGTCCACTCGGTGAACCCCGCGCCCCACCACTGGTCGTTCTCCTCGATGGGGAAGTACTGGGGGAGGTAGAACGCCAGGGCGCGTGCCTTCAGCGAGGACGCGGCGGCCGGGAAGGCCGCCGAGGCTGTCTCGATCACCGAAAACCGTCATTTCTCCAGGCGTCATGCGAGCACGACGATCCTAGAGGTCGGCGGTGCGGTCGGATCACCGGTCACATCCGCGCGGGTCTCCGCGGTCGGCACGGGTTGGCGCGGGGTGCTCGGGGGTAGTGCGCTGCCATGGGCGAGGCGTTGCTGTTCGGCGCGATCGGCTCCAGTGCGCTGGTGCTGGGGGCGCTCGTCGGCGGCTGGGTGCAGATCCCGAAGCGTGTGCTCGCGGCGATGCTCGCCTTCGCCTCCGGAGCGCTCATCACGGCTCTCGCCTTCGAGCTGTTCGAGGACTCGTACGAACAGGGTGGGATCTGGCGAGCCGGGCTCGGGCTGCTCGCGGGCGCTGTGGTCTTCACGCTGCTGAGCCAGTGGCTCGACCGGATCGCCGAGGGGCACCGTCCGCAGGACCACGGGAGCGAGAAGCTCGACACCGACGCGGCCGCTGCGGAGAAGCCGGCGTCATCGGCGTCGGTGAAGGGCGCGGCCGGGCTTGCCCTGCTGGCTGCGGTCACGCTCGACGGCGTCCCCGAGAACCTCGCGCTCGGTGTGTCGTTGGGCGAGGGAACCGGAGGCCTGGCGCTGCTGGCCGCCATCTTCGTCTCCAACTTTCCCGAGTCCCTCGTCGGCAGCGCGTCGATGCGGGCGCAGGGGCGGTCGCACCGCTTCATCGTCGGCACGTGGACGGTCTGCGCGATCCTGCTCACCGCTGCGGTCGTCGTGGGAGCGGGACCGCTGTCCCGCGCGGAGCCGGAGACCTTGTCCATGCCACTGGCGTTCGCGGCCGGCGCCGTGCTCGCCTCCCTGGCCGACACCCTGATGCCCGAGGCCTACGAGAACGGTGGACCCACCGTGGCGCTCAGCACCGCAGCCGGATTCGTGCTCTCCTTCGTCCTCGCGACCCTCTGAGCCCTCCTCGCCACCTTTGTGGGCTATCCGCACCTTGGTGGGCACCGGGCCGGCGTCAGGGGTGACCCTGAGCGGCCCCTGACGTCCCGACCGCCCCGGTGGCGTGGGGGTAAGTGGGCCCTAGATTGGCCCGCGTGGTTCCCGTCGTGCACACCGAACGGCTCACCAAGGACTACGGTCCGGTGCTCGCCCTCGACTCGCTGACCCTCGACATCGGTCCCGGCATCACCGGGCTCGTGGGCGCGAACGGAGCCGGCAAGTCGACCCTGATCAAGGTCCTCCTCGGTCTCGTCCCGGCGACGGGTGGGCGGGCGGAGGTGCTGGGACACGACATCGGCTCCGACGGCGCCGCGATCCGTGCGGCGGTCGGGTACCTGCCGGAGCACGACTGCCTGCCGCCCGACGTCAGCGCCAGCGACTTCGTCGTGCACCTCGCCACGATGTCGGGGCTGCCACGGGTGGCAGCCCGCGAGCGGGCTGCCGAGGTGCTGCGCCACGTGGGCCTCGCGGAGGAGCGCTACCGCCCGATGGGTGGCTACTCCACCGGCATGAAGCAGAAGGCCAAGCTCGCCCAGGCCCTGGCCCACGACCCGAGCCTCGTCCTCCTCGACGAGCCCACGAACGGGCTGGACCCTGCGGCCAGGGACGAGATGTTGGGCCTGGTCCAGCGGATCGGGCGTGACTTCGGCATCGCGGTGATCGTCACCTCGCACCTTCTCGGCGAGCTCGAGAGGGTCAGCGACCACGTGGTGGTCCTCGATGGTGGCCGGCTGTTGCGGGCCTCGCGGACCGACGACTTCCTCGACGCGACGGGTGTCCTCATCGTCGAGGTGATCGGCCAGGACGCACAGCAGCGGATGGCCGACGCCCTCACCGGCGTTGGCGTGATGACGATCCCGCGCGGCTCCGTGCTCACCGTCGACGCGGCGGGGAGCCCGGACCTCCACGACCTCATCCGGGACACGGCCACCGATCTGGGCGTCGGCCTCGTGCGCCTCCACGCCGACCACCGCCGTATCGAGGACGTCTTCGCCGACGCCGAGGAGACCTCAGATGGCTGACCCGTCCGTTGCCACGCCGGAGGGCCGCAGTGTCATCCACGACCTGGGATACCGGCCCTATACCGGTCCGCGACTGGGGTCCGGCCCCATCGCGCGCGCGCTCGTCGGCACCGGCTTCCGCAACACCTTCGGCCTGGGCCGTTCGGGCAGGTCGAAGGTCCTCCCCTTCCTGCTCCTCGGGCTCAACCTGCTCCCCGCCTTCATCGTGGGCGGGGTGATGGTGCTCGTCGGGTTGGACGAGCTGCCGATCGCGTTCGCGGAGTACGCCTCCACGACGCAGGTGCTCCTCGGCATCTTCGTCGCCTCGCAGGCGCCGGTGCTCTTCTCGCGGGACCTCCGGCACGGCACCATCTCGCTCTACCTGGCGCGCCCGCTGCGGTCGGACACCTACGCCCTGGCCCGCTGGTCCTCCCTCCTCGGGGCGACGCTGCTCTTCCTGGTCCTCCCGGTCCTCGTCCTCTACACGGTGGCGCTGTTGGGGGAGATGGACGTCTCCGACCAGACCGCTGATGCCGCAGTGGCGATCGGTCTGGCCGCGCTGCTCGCGCTGTCGCTCACCGGGGTCGCGGGCCTCATCGCCAGCTGGTCGACCCGCCGCGGGTTCGCGGTCGCCGCCACCATCGCGCTCCTGCTCATCGGGAACGGGATCGTGACGGCGATCCAGGAGATCGCGCGAGAGGAGGGGCAGCCGCAGGTGGGAGAGGTGGCCGGGCTGTTCTCCCCCTACTCGCTCTACCGCGGGCTCATGGCGTCGTGGACCGACGTCGAGACCGCCACTCCGCCCACGAGCACGGCCATGGAGGTCACCTACCTCGTCGTCTTCCTCGCCCTGTCGGCGGCATGCCTGGGCGGACTGGTCTGGCGATACCGGAGGGTGGCCACGGCATGAGCGTCCTCACCCTCGACACCGCCTCCCGGTGGTACGGCAACGTGGTGGCCGTCAACGGCATCTCGATGTCGGTGCGTCCCGGGGTCACCGGTCTGCTGGGTCCGAACGGGGCCGGCAAGACGACTCTCATCGCGCTCATGGCAGGCTTCCTCGCCCCATCGGCCGGCACCGTCACCCTCGACGGCGAGCCGGTCTGGCGCCACACCGATGCCTACCGCACCATCGGTCTCGTCCCGGAGCGGGAGCTGAGCTTCGGCTACCTCACGGGCCGCCAGTTCGTGCGCGCCAACGCCGAGCTGCACGGGCTGGTGGAGCCGGGCGCCTCTACCGAACGCGCACTGGCGACGGTGGAGATGGTCGAGCCGGCGGAGCGCCGTATCGGCACCTACTCCAAGGGCATGCGGCAGCGGGTCAAACTGGCCTCGGCGCTCGTCCACGACCCCGCGGTGCTGCTGCTCGACGAGCCGTTCAACGGCGTGGACCCCCGCCAGCGGCTGCACCTGATGACCCTGCTGCGGCAGATGGGCGTCGAGGGACGGACCGTGCTCTTCAGCTCGCACATCCTCGAGGAGGTGGAGCAGGTCGCCCGCCAGATCGAGGTCGTCGTCTCCGGCCGGCACGCCGCCTCGGGCGACTTCGGTCAGATCCGCCGGTTGATGACCGACCGGCCGGTGCAGTACGTCGTGGTCTGCGACGACGACCGCGGGCTCGCGGGTGCGCTGATCGCGGAGCCGTCCGTCGTCGCGGTGTCGTTGCGCAGGGGCGGCGGTGTCGAGGTCTCGGTGTCCGACTTCGGCTCCTTCGCGGTCCGGCTTCCCGTGGTCGCGCGTGGACACGGCATCCGGATCCTCGAGCTGACGCCGACCGACGAGTCGCTCGAGAGCGTCTTCGCCTACCTCGTGGGTGGATGAGCAGATGAACACCACCATCCTCCGCCTCTCCGCCCAGGCACTCCTCGGTCGCCGTCGCGGCGTGGTCCTCGTGCTGATCCCCGCAGTGCTCGTCGTCCTGGCCGTCGTGGTGAGCATCCTCACCGACGACGAGATCGGCTACGAGTCCGTCGCCAACCTCGGCTTCACCCTCGCCCTCCCCCTCGTCGCACTGCTCGCCGCGACCGCGGTCCTCGGCCCCGAGGTCGACGACGGGTCGATCGTCTACCTGTTGTCCAAGCCGGTGAGCCGTCACGTCATCGCCCGCAGCAAGTACGCCGTCGCCTGGGCGGCCACGATGGTGCTCGGCGCGCTGCCGCTCCTCGTCGTGGGCCTCGTCCTCGACGCGTCGGAACCACGCCAGGCACTCGCGTGGGGCCTGGGCGCAGCGGTGGCCGGCACGGCATACACGGCACTCTTCCTCGGGCTGGCAGCCGTCACGCGCCATGCCGTGGTCATCGGGCTTCTCTTCGTCCTCATCTGGGAGGGCGTGCTCGGCACCGCGTTCGCCGGTGTCCGGTGGGCGGCCATCGGAGGGTGGGGGCGTGAGGTCGCCGGGGAGATCAGCCCACTGGTGCCGGTCGTCGGCACGGGCCTGACGTATGCCGTCGTCGCGGCGGCCTTCGTCAGCGTCGGCTCACTGTGGTTCACCGGCGACCGGCTGCGGTCCTTCACCCTGCGCGGAGACGAGTAGCCGGCGTCCCGACCGCGGGGAAGTCTCGCGGGATGGATGTGGGGTCGCGGCTCAGTCGGCCGGCCTCGCCGCCACGGTGTGCAGCGCGGGGCCGTCCAGCCGGTACCGGGTCCAGTCGTCCTGAACCACGGCACCGATGGACTCGTAGAAGGCGATGCTCGGCGCGTTCCAGTCCAGGACCCACCACTCGAGGCGGGAGTAGCCACGCTCCACACAGACGCCGGCCAAGGTGCGCAGCAGCTCCTGCCCCAGCCCGAGCCCCCGGCGGGCCGGACGGACGAAGAGGTCCTCGAGCCAGATACCGTGGGTGCCGGTCCAGGTCGAGAAGGACACGAACCACACGGCAACGCCCGCGACCTCACCCTCGACCTCCGCCACGTGGCCGAAGAGCGCCGGCGCGCCGCCCGCGGGAAAGAGGGCGTCGGCCAGCTGGTCCTCGGTCGCCTCCACCTCGTGCAGCGACTGCTCGTAGTCCGCGAGCTCCCGGATGAGCGTGAGCACCTCCGGAACGTCTCCTCGCTGGATGGGACGGACGCGGGAGGAGGAGCACGGCATACCGGGAAATGTACGCACACGGCACGATGCAGGCATGAGCACCACACGGCAGGGCAGCGCAGCCGCGGCCGCGGGCGGCAGGTCGCTCCGGTGAGGAGGACGGGTCCCATCCACCACCTCGCGGAGGTCGAGCACTGGGCGGCGGCTCGCGCGAGCGGCGAATACCGGCGCTCCACCCTGGGCCGTAGCCTCGAGGAGGAGGGTTTCGTCCACTGCGCGGCACCGGAGCAGGTGGCCGACGTGCTCCAGCGGTACTACTCCACGTACCGGGACGAGCTCGTTCTCCTCACCATCGACCCGGCTCGCCTCACCTCACCACTGCGGTGGGAGGTGGGCAACTCCACGACGGGAGAACGGTTTCCCCACGTCCACGGGCCGATCACGACGGACGCCGTCATCGGCACGGCGGTGCTCCACCCGCCCTTCGGCTGATGGCTTTGGCGGGTCGGCGGACGCACGCTGGCCGCGCGACCAGTCGGTCACGCCTGCGTCAGCGCGCTCGGCGGGAGGTCGAACCACCGGAGCGCCTCGAACTCCTCTGACACCCGGGCACCGTGCCCGTCTA
Organism: Ornithinibacter sp.; assembly: GCA_029266735.1. Classification (GTDB taxonomy): domain Bacteria; phylum Actinomycetota; class Actinomycetes; order Actinomycetales; family Dermatophilaceae; genus Fodinibacter. Next base: position 9,644 of record JAQSWG010000005.1, on the reverse strand, counting down.
GTTCCGGCGGCGTCGCGGCCGCGAGGATGGCCGCGCCGTCGCGCAGGTGCTCGGCGAGCAGCTCCTCGCCGCCGCACATGTCCGCTCGGGGCACGACGACGGTTCCGTCGTCGGCATACCGGATGTCCGCCAACCGGATCGGTGGCTCGACCACGCCCGCACGGTGGCGCCAGCGACCGGTGAGCGGGTCGAAGAGGTAGTCGCCGAGCAGCCGCCAGCCGTCGCGTGCCACACAGCGGACGGCCTCGACGACGTAGTCGGCGACGGTGTCGGAGAGGAAGTAGTTGAAGTTGACCCGCACCCACCCCGGCTTGATCCCCTCGCAACCGCCGGTGATCTCCCGCTCGAACTCGTGGGAGCGCTCGAGGTCGATGCCGAGCAGCCGGTGGCCGTAGGGGCCGGCGCACGAGCAGCCGCCGCGAGCCTGGATGCCGAAGAGGTCGTTGAGCACCGCGACGACGTAGTTGTGGTGCAGGTAGTGGCCCGAGGCGCCTCGCACGACGAAGGACACGATGGAGAGCCGCGGCGCGTCGAGGTTGCCGAGGATCTCGATGGAGGGCTCGCGCCGCCACGCCTCCACGGCCCGGGCGAGGAAGTGCTCCTCCCGGGCGCGGATGGTCTGCACGCCCACGGCCTCCTTGAGCTGGAAGACCAGCCCAGCCCGGATGGAGTCGATGATCGCGGGCGTCCCGCCCTCCTCCCGGTGCTCCGGGTCACTGAGGTAGGCGTGCTCCTCGGGGTTGACGTAGGCCACCGTGCCGCCCCCGGGCACGACAGGCACGCGGTTCGTGAAGAGCTCCCGCCGCGCCACGAGGACGCCCGGGGTGGACGGCCCACCGATGAACTTGTGCGGGGAGAGGAAGATCGCGTCCTTGTACGCCGCGGGGTCGCCGCCGGGTGGGGCGGTCATCTCGATGTCGACGTAGGGCGCGGCGGCGGCGAAGTCCCAGAAGGCGAGCGCCCCGTACTCGTGCAGGAGCACCGACATCCCGTACGTGTCCGAGACGATGCCGGTGACGTTCGATGCCGCGCTGAACGAGCCGATCTTCAGTGGCCGGTCGGCGAACTCCTCCAGGCGCTCCCGCAGGTCGCTCTGGCAGGCACCGCCGTCGGCGTCCTGGCGGATCGTCACGACGTCAGCGAGCGACTCGCGCCATGGGATCTCGTTCGAGTGGTGCTCGTACGGGCCGATGAACACGACCGGCCGCTGGTCCGGTGGGATGTGCGTCGAGAGGTGCCACCGGTCCTCGAGCGCCGAGGGGATCCGCAGCCCGAGGACACCGATGAGCCGGTCGATGGCGCCGGTGCACCCCGCGCCCGCGAAGATGACGACGGTGTCCTCGTCGCCGTGGACCGACTCGTGGATGATCCTCCGCGCGTCCTCCCTGAGGCGGGTGGTCTGGAGCCCCGTCCCGCTGGACTCGGTGTGGGTGTTCGCGTAGCTCGGGAGCACCTCGTCGCGGATGAAGTCCTCGACGAAGGACAGGGCGCGGCCGGATGCCGTGTAGTCGGCATAGGTGACCCGTCGCCGGCCGTACGGCGTCTCCATGACGTGGTCCTCACCGAGGACGGACTCCCGGATGCGCTGGAGGAGCGCCTCCTCGCGCGCCCCCGACCCGGTAGCTGCCGCCATGACGCACAGGGTCCCACAGGCCGCTGTGCCGCGGCTCGGGATTCATCAAGGGCAGGCATCGTGGCCGCGTGCCGGGCCGAGAATGCTAGTCCGGCGAGGAACGCCGCGGATGGGCGCCGGGGTGTCCGATGAGGTCCGTGAGCAGCGAGACGGCGCGCTCGGCCGCCGGGCTCGGGGCGCCGAGGTCGCGGACCAGCGCGGCGAGGTGCCGCACGGGCACCGGCGGGGCGAGGTCGAGGCGGACGACACCGGCGGGCAGGCTGAGAGCCGCCAGCCGGGGCAGCACGGAGATCCCGATTCCCGCACCGACGAAGCCGATGGCCGTGTGGTGGTCCTGGGCCTGGACGGTGAACCGGGGGCGGAACCCCGCCGCGTTGCACGCCGCGACCACGAGCCGGTGCCCGACGCTGCGGGCGTAGTCGTTGCTCACCCAGGTCTCCCCCCGCAGCTCCGACAGCGCGACCGTGACCCGGTCCTGAAGGGGGTGACCGCGGGGGACGACGGCGACGAACTCGTCCTCGATGAGGTCGACCCGCCGGTAGCCGCTGGGGACCGGGTTGTCCGGCGCATCGATGACGAGGTCGATGTCCGGCCTCGGCCCGCGGCCGTCGACCTCGGTGAGAACGAGCTCGAGGACGAGGTCCGGGAACTCCTTGCGCAGCCGCTTGACGAGCGACGGCATCCAGGCCGCGCCGGCGGAGGCGAAGTACCCGATGGAGAGCCGGCCCGAGCGGCCCTCCCGCAGGTCCGCCACGAGCTGGTCGACCCGGCTCCACTGGCTCATGAGCTCGTCGCTGTGCCGCTCGAGCACGTAGGCCGCCTCGGTGGGCACGATGCCACGACCCACCCGATGGAAGAGAGAGAGCCCGGTCTCGCGCTGGAGTGCCGACAGGTGCTGGCTCACGGCCGAGGAAGACAGCCCCAGGTTGTCGGCCGCAGCCTGCACCGACCCGCTGGCGACGACCGAGCGGAAGATGCGGACACGGTGCAGGTCGAGCATGGGAATATCGTACAGCGTGACTTAACGACGCCTTAGCAGACTGACGTTGTGCTGAAGTGTCGGTCAGGGTGAGGATAGGGATATGAACACCGCAGCCACCTCCCTCCAGAAGGCCCGCGCCCTTGCCTCCTCCCTGCTGACCAGTCGCCACCACGGCCGCGGCTGGACCGAGCACTCCGATCGCGACCTGGCGCGTCAGTCGCACGAGCTGTACCTCATCACGCAGGCGACCGCGCCCCGCGTCTACTGAGCCCTTCCACGCAGACCCGGCGCCCCGACCCTCACGTCACCTGACGGAGCGTCACGGTCGTGCCGGGGCGCCGCGCGGCCAGCTCGGCACACTGCGCGAGGTAGAGCTCGGCACAGGCGAGGGCGTCGGTGAGTGCCTCGTGCGCCCGGTAGACCGGGAGGCCCCGCCGCTCGCGCGCAGCCGCCAACCGCAGCGCCCCCGGCTCTGCCGCACCACCCCACGCGTGCCGGTGCGGCCGCTCGTCCAGCGCGCGACGCTCGAGGACCATGGTGTCGACCACGGCGCACGGCAGCTCTCCGCCCCAGATGCGCTGACAGGCGCGCGAGAGGAAGCCCGTCTCGATGCCGGCGAAGTGGGCGAGCAGGACGCGGCCGGCGAGGTTCGGCAGCAGCTCCTGGACCGCCTCCTCGAGGGGCATCCCCGAGGCGAGGACGTCGTCGGTGAGACCATGGACGGTGGCACTGCGGCCCACCTCCCCACCGTCGCGAACCACGACCCGACGTCCGCCCGCGAGGATGATGGCTCGTCCGTCGACGGGTATCCAGCCGATCGACAGCAGCCGGTCCGTTCGCGGGTCGAGGCCGGTGGTCTCGATGTCCACGGCCAAGAGTGCGAGGTCGTCCACCGGGGTGGCGGGGTCCGGCAGCGGGACCTCCAGGTAGTCGCGCAACGGCCCGGGACCGACCGTTCGGAGAGCGCGCACCCGGCGGTGGTCGGCGGTGCGGCGGAACAGGCTCACGACATGAACTGCATCGGGAAACGGTGCCTCAGCACCGCTTGAGCACCCCGCACGATGGCGAAGGCATCACGCAGGTGCCGCTTGTCGAACCCGGAGAGCTCCTCCGGGGAGACGAAGTTGTCCCTCGGTTCCCCGCGCCGCACCTGGCCCGCCTGGTGCCGCAGCCGCACGTAGGAGATGAACTCGAACGCGTCCCGCAGGTCGCGCGCCGTCTCCCGGGTGAGGACCCCGGCTTCTCGAACGGCCTCGATCCGGGTCTGGGTGTGCACCGTCGAGCTGCCGATCGAGAGGGCATGGACCCGAGCCAGCTCGACGACGGCACCGACGCCGCCGCGTTTGATGTCGAGCGTGTCCTTGTGGTCACCGGTCTTCTCGAGAACCAGCCCTCGGAAGAAGCCCAACGGGGGCTCGTTGCTCGTCGCGTGCTTCGCCAGCTGGGCCAGGAACCGGAGTGACCCCGGCGACGCCGTCAGCACGTGCTGCTGGAGGTCGTCGTGGAGCGACACCTCACCGTGGATCGGGCGCATGTCGAAGAAGATGCTGGCCCCCAGGATCGCCTCCGGGACGGGTTCGAACAGCCAGCGCGAGAACTGTCGCTGCCACTGCCGAAGTGGCTGACGCCACCGGGGGTTCGTCGCCATGACGTCCCCCGGGCACCGCGGGTAGCCGCAGGTGACGAGGTCGTCGGTCACCCGTCGGGCCAACGCCTCGAACCAGGGCAGCTGGTCGGGGCGGACGCGGTCGTCGATGATGACCGCGGTGTCCTGGTCGGCCGCGAGCGCCTGCTCGTGCCGGGCTCGCGAGCCGAGGGTGACCCAGCAGTAGGGCACGGGGGCAGGCCCGAGGTCGGCCTCGGCGAGCGTGAGGAGCCGGCGCTCCACGGCATCCCCGACGGCCGTGACGACCCGGCCGATGTCGTCCGCGGACGCATCCTGCTCGACGAGCGCCTGGACGACCCGGGGCAGTCGACTCGACACCCGTGCCACGCCGAGGGCATCGACCTGCTTGGTGATGTCACCGGCGAGATAGACGGGGTTCGCCTGCTCGACCCGGAGGAGGTCGGTCGTCGTCACGAGGCCAACTGGGCGCTGGCGTCCGTCGACGATCGGCAGGTGGTGGACGTGCCGCCCCACCATGCGCAGGAGCACCTCGAAGGCGAGCGAGTCGACCTCACCGGTCACCGGGTCCGCGCTCATGACCTCTGACACCTGCACACCCGGGTCGACGCCGGCGGCGAGCACCCGGATGCGCAGGTCCCGGTCCGTGAGGATGCCCGCCAGCCGCTCGCCGTCCAGGACGAGGAGCGAGGAGACACCGTTGTCCGACATGACCCGTGCCGCATCGGCCGCCGACGTGGTCCGGTCGACAGCCACTGGCCGTCGGCGCAGGAGGTCCCGGACCCGAGTCTTGAGGATGGGGTTGCCGTTCGAGGACAGCTGGAGCGAGTCCACCGCGCCGCGCAGCCTCCTCGTCCGCTGGGCGTCGAAGAACGCGTCGACCTGCGGATGCTCGGCACACAGGAGGCGGAAGTCCGCCTCGGGGAGGATCAGGGCGAGGCAGTCCTCGATCGCCGTGACGTTGAACGTCGACGGTCCGCCCCGCGTGACGGTCATCGGCCCGAAGCACCATCCGGCACCACCGCGGTCGACGAGGTCGCCCTGGGCGTCGTGGACCTCGGCGGCACCCGAGCGCAGGACGAGCAGCCGGCGGTCATCGTGTCCCCGGGAGACGAGCCGGGCGCCGCGTCGGAAGTACTCGACGGTCATCACCGACGGGAGCCGGTCCAGCACCGCCGGGGGGAGGGAGTCGAACGGCTCGTGCTCTCCCAGGAACTCCCGGACCTCCGCGAGCTCGACGTCGAGGGCCATGGGCCCATCGTGACAGTGCGCTCCGAGGATGCACACGTCGAGCAGTCCCGCGCGCCGACCGTGGGCGATCGTTCGACGGACGGAGCCGTCGAACGTCGGCAAAGCCCTGCCCGGTCGGTCCGGCTGCTGGAATGAGGGCGCGCGCCGCCGCTCCGGTGGCGCCGAGAGGAAGGTGCAGACCATGAGCGACAGCACGATGGACCCGTTGCCCGACGGTGACGGCAAGCTCGGTAACGCGGAGGGCCCCGCGGACAGCGGGGCCGGCGACGCGGGCATGCCGGGCGAGCACGACGGCGGCGCCGATGGTGGCGCCGGCGGCGCAGCCGGTTACGCCACCGAGGGACCGGCAGACGCCGGAGCAGGTGAAGGCCTTGCGGGCGAGCACGACGGTGGAGCAGACGGCGGCGCCGAAGGGCTGAGGGGCGGACCCGAGGGCCTCGCCGACAGCGGGGCCGGCGAGGACGGCACGCCGGGAGCCCAGGACGGCGGCGCGGACGGAGGGGCCGACTCGCTCCGGTGACCGAGGAGCAGCACGCGCCGCCAGCGGCCACCTCGTCCCGCAGGCGCTCCTCGCCGTCGCCCGCGGGCAGGGGCCACGGTCTGGCCTCGCTCGTCGCAGAACCTGTGGCGCGGTTCGCCGCCGACCACTGGGGTCGCCGTCCTCTCCTGACCCGCGCCGCCGACCGGCCCGACACACGTGAGCTGTTCGGCCCGGCTGCCGTCGACGAGCTCCTCGCGTCCAGGGCACTGCGGACGCCGTTCCTGAGGATGGCCAAGGAGGGTCGCACGCTCGAGCCCTCGACGTACACCCTCGGTGGTGGCGTGGGCGCCGGCATCGGCGACCAGGTGAGTGACGACAGGGTCCTCCGCCTCTTCTCCGACGGCGCGACGATCGTCCTGCAGGCCCTGCACCGGACCTGGCAGCCGGTGGTCTCGGCGGCGCAGGAGATCGCCGCCGACCTCGGCCACCCGGTCCAGGTCAACGCCTACGTCACCCCGCCCCAGAACCGGGGCTTCGACGACCACTACGACGTCCACGACGTGTTCGTCCTCCAGGTCGCCGGCCGGAAGCACTGGCGCGTGCGGCCGCCGGTGCACCGCTGGCCACTGCGGGACCAGCCGTGGACCGACCGGCGGGATGCCGTGCGGGCAGCGGCGAAGGAGCCGCCGGAGGTCGACGAGGTCCTGGCGCCGGGCGACTGCCTCTACGTCCCTCGCGGCTGGCTGCACTCGGCCACGGCGCTCGGCGGGACGAGCATCCACCTCACGATCGGCGTCCACGTGTGGACTCAGCGGCACCTCGCCGAGGACCTTCTCACCGCTGCAGCCCACCGGCTCGACGACGACGTCGCCCTCCGCGAGTCGCTGCCCGTGGGGGTGGACCCCCTGGACCCCTCGACGACCACAGCCTTCCGCGCACAGGTGCGGGCGGCGGTCGACACGGCCCTCGACGCCGTCCCGGACGAGGAGCTGGCCGGCATGCTCGCGGCCCGCGCTCGGGCAGCGCAGCGTGCCGAGCCGCTCGCGACGCTCCGCCAGCACGTGGCGGCCGAGGACCCGCACACGACGTGGCGCGCCCGTCGGCACCTCGCTCCCTCCTGGGTCACCGGTCCGGGCGACGGACAGTGCACGCTGGTCACCCGGGTGGGGCGGGTTCCGGTGCCCGCCGGGTACCGCGCCGCCGTGGACGCGGTGCTCAGGGGTGAGAGGACCGCAGAGATCCTCGACGCCGATCTCCGGCGGACCCTCAGCCGTGCTGGCGTCCTCGTCCCTGCCGACCCCGACGCGTGACGGCGTCCCGGTGCGGGCGGCGGCGCGAGCGCCCCGCTGGGCCGGCGTGCTCGCGCACCCGCTCCAGCAACGGTGGTTCAGCTCGACGCGCGCACCACGAGCTGGGTCGGCAGCACCGTCTCCGCCGGCACGTCGCCGCCGACCATCCTCATGAGGAGGAGGTCGGCCATCACCCGCCCCATCTCGACGACCGGCTGTCGCACGGTGGTCAGCTCCGGCTCGGTGTGCCGGCAGACCGGGGAGTCGTCGAACCCGACCACGGCGACGTCCTCGGGCACCTGGAGGCCGGCGGCGCGCAACGCCCTCATGGCGCCCACCGCCATGAGGTCGGAGGCGGCGAACACGGCATCCGGACGCTGGCCGTGGGAGAGGAGCTCTCGCACGGCGACCTCCCCGCTGGCTTCGCTGTAGTCCCCGGGCACGACGAGCAGGTGCTCGACGTGGAGGCCGGCGCCCACCCAGGCGTCCTGAGCGCCCAAGAGGCGGTCGTGGCCCGAGGACATGTCCTGCGGACCCGCCACCAGCGCGATGCGCCGGCGGCCGCGCTCCAGCAGGTGCTCGACCGCAGAGCGCGCACCGGCCCGGTTCGCGACGTCGACGACGCAGGCGGGATGGCTCGTCGTGGGGCGTCCGCCGCACACCGTCGGAACACCGCGCGTCTCGAGGCGGGCAGCGAGGTCGTCGTGGGCGTGCAGCGACAGGAGCAGCACGCCGTCGGCGTGCTGGTCGGTGAGGTATGCCGCGACGCGGTCACGGTCGCGCGACGTGGCGGTCATCGTCAGCAGGAGCTGGTACGGCGACTCCGCGAGCCGCTCGCCGATGCCCCGGAGTATCGCGGCGAAGTAGGGGTCCCCGAAGAGCCGGTCGCCCGGCTCCGAGACGACGAGTGCGACGGTGTCGGTCCGTCGCGTCACGAGCGAGCGTGCCGCCCGGTTGGGAACGTAGCCGAGCTCGTCGACGGCTCTGCGAACCGCGGCCCGCGCGGCCGGCGAGACCTGCACGGAGCCGTTGAGCACCCGTGACGCCGTCCCGCGACCCACACCCGCGGCCCGGGCCACGTCCTCGATGGTCGGGGGCCGCCTGGCTCCCGTGCCGGCACCGGGTTCCCGGACGGCACCGGCACGGGCGCCAGGCGCGTGCGGACGGGTCGGTTCCGGGTCGACCTCGACCCTGCCCCCGGTGGGAGCGCTCCCATCCGCCACGGCTCATTGTCGTCACAGGACGCTCCCCCCTGTCCAGTGGATGTCGAGGTCGTGTCGGAAACGTGACCCTGTCGGCCGCTGGTCGGGGCAGGGCGGCACGTCGCCCCGGCCCTCCGGTCCTGGGTCGGGGGTGGCACGCTGGGTGCCGTGAGAGCCCTCACATATGCCGCGTTCGGGGCCCCACTCGACGTGGTCGAGGTCCCCGAGCCAGCTCCCCCGCCCGGCGGGGCCGTCGTGCGTGTGCTCGCCAGTGGCCTGTGCCGCAGTGACTGGCACGGGTGGCTCGGTCACGACCCCGACATCGCCGTCTTCCCCCACGTCCCGGGCCACGAGCTGGCGGGGGTCGTCGAGTCCGTCGGGGAGGGGGTGGACCGCGCCTGGGTGGGCCGCCGGGTGACGTCGCCGTTCGTCATGGCATGCGGCAGGTGCGACGTCTGCCGTGCCGGCGCGGGACAGGTCTGCCCGCACCAGCGTCAGCCGGGCTTCACCGACCCAGGGTCGTTCGCGGAGCTCGTCGTCGTCCATGCCGCGGCCACCAACCTCGTCGAGCTTCCGGACGAGCTCGATGTGGGGGCGGCAGCCGGGCTCGGCTGCCGTGTCGCCACGGCCTACCGGGCGGTGGTCGGGCGGGCGTCGGTTCGCGCGGGCGAGACCGTCCTCGTCCTGGGGTGCGGCGGCGTCGGGCTGGCGGCGGTCGAGGTCGCCCGCAGCCGTGGAGCGCGGGTGTGTGCCGTCGACGTGTCGGCCGGGTCCCTCGAACGAGCGCTCTACCTGGGGGCGGAGCAGGTCGTCGACGCACGCGTCGGGACGGACGCCGTCATTGCCGTCGTCACCGGGTGGTCCGCTGGCGGGGTGGCGGTCAGTGTCGACGCACTCGGGTCGCCCGAGGCCTGTCGCACCGGCATCCTGTCCCTCGGCCGGCGCGGGCGGCACGTGCAGGTGGGCCTGCTGCCACCGGAGACCGGGCCGGTCGACGTGCCCATGGACCGGGTCATCGGCTGGGAGCTCGACGTGCTGGGCAGCCACGGGATGGCTGCCGCCGACTACCCCGCGATGCTCGACGACGTCGTGGCCGGCCGGCTGGTGCTCGGGGACCTGCTGGCTCCCGGCGAGCCGATCGGCCTGGCGGAGGCCGGGGCGGCCCTGAGCGCGATGGGCACG
>JAQSWG010000146.1 GCA_029266735.1 Ornithinibacter sp. | reverse complement strand
CGGGGCTGGCCCTCGCCCTCGTCGCCCTGTCCCTCGCCGCGGTCGGGTTGCTCGCTGTCCGAATCGACCGGGTCGGCGAGCCCGCCTTCGTCTTCCTCAACGCTGTTCCCCTGATGTGACCCGCTCGAAACCAACCCTCGTTGCACCGAATGCCTGGGCACTTACCGGTGACGCGCATCGTCGTATCGTCGGGTAGAACTCGATCATGACCGCTCGACGCGTGCCGCGATGGTCCGAGGTGAGACCTCTCCTCCAGCCCCGCCGTATGGCGCTCAACTCGACCGATCGACGGCTGTCTGGCGCGGCGTCGATCGCCGACCTACGCCTACTGGCGCGTCGTCGAGCTCCGCGTGCCGTCTTCGACTACACCGATGGCGCCGCAGGTGACGAGCTTGCTCTGCGTCGCTCTCGACAGGTTTATGAGCGTCTCGAGTTCAGCCCGCACGTGCTGCAGGACGTGTCTTCCGTGGACACCTCCACAGTCATCCTGGGTCAGCCCGCGGCCGCACCGTTCGGGTTCGGACCGACCGGCTTCACCCGGATGATGCATACCGACGGCGAGCCAGCCGTCGCGCGTGTCGCCGAACGGGTCGGCATCCCGTACGCGTTGTCGACGATGGGCACGACGTCTATCGAGGGCCTAGCTGCAGCTGCACCGGACGGACGACGGTGGTTCCAGCTCTACCTGTGGCGCGACCGCGAGGCGAGCCGCGACTTCGTGGCCCGGGCCAAGGCCGCCGGCTACGAGGCGCTCGTGCTCACCGTCGACACCCCGGTCCCCGGGCCACGGCTGCGCGACGTCCGCAACGGCTTGACGATCCCGCCCTCACTCTCGCTAAAGACCTTCGCCGAGGGCGCCTTGCACCCTGCGTGGTGGTTCGACCTCTTCACTACCGAGCCGCTCGAGTTCGCCTCGCTCAAGCGCTCCGAGGGCACCGTTGCCGAGCTCGTCGCCCGCCTGTTCGACCCGGCCCCGACGATCGCCGATCTTGCCTGGCTCCGCTCGATTTGGCAGGGGCCGCTCGTCGTCAAGGGCATCCTTAACCCGGCTGATGCCCGGGTGGTCGTCGACGCCGGAGCGGACGCGGTCGTCGTGTCGAACCACGGGGGACGACAGCTCGACCGGGCCGCTACCCCGTTAGAAGTGCTGCCGTCGGTGCTCGATGCGGTGGGCGACCGGGCTGAGGTGTACGTCGACGGAGGCGTCATGTCGGGCAGCGACGTCGTCGCCGCGGTGGCGTTGGGGGCTAGGGCTGCCCTGGTGGGACGCGCATATCTTTACGGGCTGATGGCCGGCGGCGAGCGGGGGGTGGGGCGGGCGGCCGACATCCTGGTCCAGGAGGTCAGGTCGACGCTGGCGCTCCTGGGGGTAACGCAGGTATCGGCTCTTCGGGCGGAGCACGTGCGGATTCGTGCGTCTCTGCAATAGTTCGAATATGGACGTCAGCGAGTACACGCCCACCCGTGACCAATACGCCTACACCTTCGGTGGAGTCGCGTCTGTCATGCGGGTAAGGCCCGGGACCGCGCTTCGGCTCTGGTCGGAGGACGCGTTCAATGGGGTCCTGCGCAGCGTCGATGACCTATCGAGCGAAAAGGTCGACCTGCGTTACGTCAACCCGCAGACCGGTCCGTTCTACGTCGAGGGCGCGCAACCCGGGGACACACTGGTACTCCACCTCGTCGCGGTGGAACCCGCGCGGGACTGGGGCGCCTCGGCGGCCATCCCCTTCTTCGGCGGCATGACGAGCACCGACCGCGTCGTCACCCTGCAGGATCCGCTTCCAGATACGACGTGGATTTACGAACTCGACCGTGATCGCGGCACAGTCGGATTCGCGGCACGACACAGCGACCACCGGATTGAGCTCCCCATCGAGCCGATGCTCGGCACCGTTGGCGTCGCCCCTGCCGGAGGAGAGGCACGCTCGTCCCTCGTGCCCGACCGGTTCGGCGGCAACATGGACACTCCGCAGATGCGGGCGGGCTCCACCATCTTCCTTGGCGTCAACGTCGAGGGGGCAATGTTTTCGATCGGTGACGGGCACTACCGGCAGGGGGACGGCGAGGCTTGCGGCACGGCCGTTGAGGGCGCGATGACCACGACCCTTATCGTTGAGCTCATCAAGGGCAGCGCGCCGGGCTGGCCACGGATCGAGGACGACACCCACTGGATGACGGTGGGCTCGAGCCGCCCAATGGAGGACTCGTGGCGGATCGCCAATGCCGAACTCGTGCACTGGGTCAGCCAGCTCCACGGCCTGCACGCCATGGACGCCTACCAGCTTTGCTCGCAAATTGCCGAGGTGCCGGTCGCCAACGTCGTTGACGCCAACTACAGCGTCGTCGTCAAGGCGGCGAAGGCGCTCCTGCCCGCGGCGGACGCCTTCGGCGGGATGCACGCCGACCTCCGCGCGCGAGCCCGCTCACTCATGACGACCTGAGGCCGCTCGGCGGGGCAGCGGCTCTCAGCCTGCCATCACTCAACGAAAGGCCAGCACCATGGATCTTCAGCTCACCGGCAAGCGAGTTCTGGTGACCGGAGGGACGCGTGGCATCGGGCACGCCATCGTCGGCGCCTTCCTCGACGAAGGGGCTGTCGTCGGCTTCTGCGCGCGAGACTCCGGCGATGTGGCAAGGACGAACGACGAGCTGCGCAGCCGCGGCAACGTCACGGGGTCGGTCGTCGACGTGGGCGACGGCGACGCCCTCAGGGCGTGGGTCGAGAGGTCGGCCGAGGCCTTCGGGGGCCTCGACGTCGTGGTGGCGAACGTCAGCGCTCTCGCGATCCCGGACACCGAGGAGAACTGGCAGACAAGTCTCAACGTTGACGTCATGCACACCGTCCGCCTGGTCCGAGCCGCGCTGCCCCATCTGGAGCGCAGTGACGCTGCCTCGATCATCGCAATCTCGAGTGTCTCCGGACGCGAGTCCGATTTCGCATCAGGTCCCTACGGCACCGCGAAGACGGCGATCGTCGGCTACATTCATGGTCTGGCGTTCCAGCTGGCAGAAAAGAACATTCGGGCCAACACCGTCTCACCCGGGAACACGTACTTCGAGGGCGGCGTCTGGCACAGCATCGAGACCGGCAACCCGGCCCTCTTCGAGACCGCGGTGGGCCTGAACCCGACCGGCCAAATGGGCACTCCGGAACATGTCGCCGCACCGGTAGTCTTTCTCGCCAGTCCCGTGGCCAGCCGGGTGAGCGGCACCAACCTCGTCGTCGACGGCGCGCTGACACGAGGCGTGCAGCTCTGACCTTGGTGTCACCGGCATCAACCGCAGTAGGCCTCCAGTCGCCAATGAAGCGGTCGGCGGTCGGCTTGTGGAACTTCGCCTTGTTCGAGTCGTTGCCTGGTCTCTGCCCATAGCGGCAGCGACAGGGAGCTCTCGACGCGGAAGACCGTGGTGTCGGGCCCTGCGAGCCCAGACCTCTGCCCAGACGAGCGGGGTCGCGGGCGTGCGCGCCGCGCTTGCGACAGCGCTCACGGCCGACAGGCGCGACCGGTCGGTCTGCGTCATACGCTGAACCCACGAGAGAGGCGCACCGATGAGCGGAACCGAGAACAACCAAGCTGGCACTCTGGATGAGCATCTGCGCCTCGGCGCCGGCTTCGCGGCAGCCGACCGACCGCGCACTCTCAGGGCCCTGTCCGCACTCGCGCCGCACCTGTCTGGATGGGAACACGACCAGGTCGACCTCGAGGTGTCATTGAAAGACATCGAGGGCCCAGACCAGAAGGTCACCCTTCAAGCCTGGCTAGGGGGACGGGCGCACCTCGTGGCAACCTCCCACGAGCGCGACCTTGATCATGCCCTCGCGGAGGTGCGTAGAGACCTGATCCGCCAGATCGAGGAAGAGAGGTCGCGGCGCGAACCTCGCAAG
>JAQSWG010000145.1 GCA_029266735.1 Ornithinibacter sp. | reverse complement strand
CGTCGTGACCTGGTCGCGCCGCGCTCTCTCGAGCTCGCGCTCCACCTCACGCAGACGGGTGACCATGGCCCCCACCCTGTCGGCGAGCTCACCGGGGCGAGCCCCCACCAGCGCGCTCAGCCGCGCCACGATGGCACGCTCGCGGGCGAGGTACCGCAACGCGTCGATGCCGACGAGGGCCTCGACCCGGCGAACGCCGGAGCCGACGGACGACTCGCTCGTCAGTGTCAGCGCGCCGACCTGGCTCGAGTGCTGCACGTGCGTGCCGCCACAGAGCTCACGACTCCAGGGACCGCCGATCTCGACCACGCGGACGTCCTCGTCGTAGGTCTCCCCGAACAGTGCGAGCGCCCCGAGCTCGCGGGCCCGTGGTAGCGGCATGAACGTGGCCGACACGGGCAGGTCCTTGCGGACCGCGAGGTTCGCGACCTCCTCGATCTCACTGCGGGTGGCCTCCGAGAGCGCCTGCCCCCAGGCGAAGTCGAGCCGCAGGTAGCCGGGCTTGTTGTAGGAGCCGGACTGGAGAGCCGAGGGGCCGAGCACCTGGCGCAGGGCCGCGTGCACGACGTGGGTGCCGGAGTGCGCCTGGCACGCCGACAGCCTCCACTCGGGGTCCACCTCGGCGAGCACGGGCACCCCGGTGCGCAACGGCCCGGTGACGACCTCCACCGTGTGCGCGATGAGCCCCTTCACGGGGCGCTGGACGTCGACGACCCTGAGGTGGACCCCGTCCGCCGAGATGACGCCCTCGTCGGCCACCTGGCCGCCAGACTCGGCGTAGAACGGGGTCCGGTTCAGCACGACCTGGCCACGCTGTCCCGGCTCCATCTCGGTGACAGCCTCCCCAGCGACGACGAGGCCCACCACGGTGGCCTCGCTGCTGAGGTGGTCGTAGGCGAGGAAGTCCGTGGCGCCGCTCGCGCGCAGGTCACGCCACACCTCGGTGTTCGCATGGCCGGACTTCTTCGCCCTCGCATCCGCCTGCGCCCGCTGGCGCTGCTCCCGCATGAGGTGCGCGAAGCCCTCACGGTCGACCTGGAGGCCCTGCTCCGCCGCCATCTCGAGGGTGAGGTCGATGGGGAAGCCGTAGGTGTCGTGCAGCTGGAACGCGTCCTCAGCGGGGAGTTGCCGCTTCTCCGGGACCAGATTGCCCTGCGCGTCGCGCACTTCCCCACTGGCTGTGATGGTGCCGCGCCCTTGCAGCGCTGCGGCCGCCTTCATGTCAAAGATGGTCGTGCCCGCCGCGAGGGTGCGCCGGAAGGCCTCCTCCTCGGCGTAGGCGATCTGGCTGATCCGGTCGAACCCCGACTCGAGCTCGGGATAGGACTGCTGCATCCGCTCGAGCGAGATCGGGAGCAGCTCAGGGAGGCACGGGTGGTCGTACCCGAGGAGGCGCATCGACCGCACCGAGCGGCGCAGCATCCGGCGCAGGACGTAGCCGCGCCCCTCGTTGCCGGGGGTCACGCCGTCGCCGATGAGCATCAACGAGGAGCGGACGTGGTCGGCGACCACGCGCAGCCGGACGTCGTCGGGATGGCTGGACCCCGCGGACTGGCCGGACTGCTCGCCGTAGCGCTTGCCGGTGAGCTCCGCCGCCCGCTCGAGGACGGGGTACACCTCGTCGATCTCGTAGAGGTTGTCGACGCCCTGGAGGAGGGTCGCCATCCGCTCCAGCCCCATCCCGGTGTCGATGTTGCGCTTCGGCAGCGGGCCGACGATGTCGAAGTCGTCCTTGGCGCGGACCGCGGAGAGCTCCTCCTGCATGAACACGAGGTTCCAGAACTCGAGGTACCGGTCCTCGTCGACGGCGGGCCCGCCCTCCTGGCCGTACTCCGGGCCCCGGTCGAGGTAGATCTCGCTGCAGGGGCCGGCGGGGCCGGGAACGCCCATGTGCCAGTAGTTGTCGAGCTTGCCGCGTCGGGTGATGCGCGCCGACGGGATGCCGATCACGTCCCGCCAGATGGCGAAGGCCTCGTCGTCGTCCTCGTAGACGGTGGGCCAGATGAGGTCGGCGTCCAGTCCGTACCCGCCGAGGTGCTGCGGGGTGGTGATGAGCTCCCAGGCGAGGGAGATGGCCCCCTCCTTGAAGTAGTCGCCGAAGGAGAAGTTGCCGTTCATCTGGAAGAACGTCCCGTGCCGCGAGGTCTTGCCGACCTCCTCGATGTCACCGGTCCGGACGCACTTCTGCACACTCGTGGCGCGCGCCCACGGCGGACTCTCCTGCCCGAGGAAGTAGGGCTTGAAGGGCACCATGCCGGCGTTGACGAACAGCAGGTTCGGGTCGTCGTGGACCAGCGGCGCGGAGGGGACGACGGTGTGGCCGTTCTTCTCGAAGAACGTCAGCCAGCGACGCCGGATCTCAGCGGTTTCCATGTGGTTCCAGTCCTTGGGGGTGGTCCGGGCCGGGCACGCGACATCGTATGCCGGTGCGCCCGGAGGTCTGGCGGGCTCGGGGCGGGTGCGTCAGGCGGGGACGGAGCCCCTACGTAGCTCGCTCGCCGGTGGGGTCGAGGAGCAGCGCGTGTGCCTCCTCCGCGGAGAGCGAGCGGCCCGGGTCCCCCGCGCCCAACGGGCTGGTCGGCGTGGTGAGGTCGACACCCGCGGCGTGCCGCGGGGCGCGGGTGTGGGCGTCGCGGTCGACGGCCACCTCGACGGCCTCGCGCAGCTCGGCCTCACGGCGTGCCGCCGCCTCCCGCACGGTCGACGTGAACCGCCGGGTGACCGGCAGGTGCCACACGGCGTACCCCATGCCGAGCGCCACGACGGTCAGGAGAACGGTGCGCCTCCTCATCGCGCGCCCCTGCGCAGGCCCGCCATCGCGGTGCGGACTCCGTAGCTGAACGCCGCCACCTTGATGAGTGGCGATCCGATCGTCGCGGCGACGACGGAGGTCAGCGCAGAGGCGTTCGTCGTCATCGTCGACACGGAGCTCGTGATGGCGTCCACGCGGGTCAGCTGGTCGTTGGTGAGCGCCACGGTGTCCGTGAGGCTCAGAAGAGTCGGCTGCACGTTGTCGCTCGTCGTGCGCAGGCTGGTGGCCGTCTCGTCGAGGATCCGGCCCGCCTTTCCCACGAGGCCGGCGAGCCGCACGACGAGGTAGGCGAACGCGAGCGCCGCCACGAGTCCGGCGATGCCTCCCAGCGTGACCGTCATGCGGGCGAGCCTACCGGCGGGCTGGAGGCGGCGCGTCCGACTATCGGCGTGCGGCACGGGCGCCGCCGCCACCCCCACCGCCGAGGACGGCCGTGACACCGAGCACGTAGCCGAGGTCGTACCAGTTCCCCGAGTTCAGCGACTCGTAGATGCTGACCTCGTCGGTGAAGAGCGAGATGACGAACGTCACCGGGAGGATGAACCCCTGCCACAGGCCCAGCCAGAAGCCGGCCGGGTCGGGGCCGCTGTCCAGCGCGGGGTTGGGGCCGGCTGCGCAGGCCGAGAGGACAAGCATGGCCAGGGCGGCCACGGCGCCCAGGGCACCGGCTCTGTCCCAGCGTCGGTCCACGCTCGAAACGGCGGTGTCGTGTGCGTCGTGTGCCATCCGTCGACCTCCTGGGACTCCCGCATCCATCCTGACCCATGGCACCCGCTGGCGCATCAGCCGCGCCCGAGCCGGCCCTTGAGCCAGGTCCAGCGCTCCTGGAGGCGGCCCTCGAAACCCCGGTCCGTGGGGCGGTAGTAGTCGGTGGATCCGTGGAGGTCGTCGGGAAGGTACTGCTGTGCCGCGACGGCGTCTGCCTCGTCATGGGCGT
>JAQSWG010000061.1 GCA_029266735.1 Ornithinibacter sp. | reverse complement strand
ATCTGGCACCAGCCGGCTCGGGGCGCCGACCTCGTCACGAGCCTCACCGCCCTCGGCGTCCTCGGGACCGGCACGTCTGACGCCGGTGGGTCGAGGTCAGCGCAGGGGGGTGTCGCACCGGGCGCGGCGACCGACATGGTGTCCGAGCCGTCGACGTCGGGTGTCTCCTGGCCCCTCGCCACGGGCCTCGCCGCAGGAGGCGTCCTTGTCGGGGGGGTCCTGGGCACGGTGCTGGCTCGTCGCGGGCTGAGGCCCCTCCACATCCCGCGGCGCGTCGAGGCCATGGGGTAGGGCTCACGGGATCGGACTGAGCGGCGACGCCCGGATCCCTCAGGAGTCTGGGTTGAACCCGCTTGTCCGCTCGGGACGCGCGTAGACCTGCGTCCCGAGCGGACATCCCCGTCGCCAGGGGTCGGCATTCGGCCTGAGGGGCGGCCATCCCGGCTCGGGCCGACGGGCGGACCGAGGGAATCCGTCCCACTGCGGGGACGCTCAAAGGCCACTCACGCCCTGTGGCAGGGCAGACTGAAGCGGGTAGGTGTAGCCCGACGAAAGCGCGCGAGCCGGTAGCCAACCCATGAGCCTTGAGGACTTCCAACTGCCCGAATTCTGGGCGACGTACAGCGACATCGAGCCCCTCGTGCGCGCCCTGCTCATGGAGGCGGACCGTGCGGCCAAGGACGGACAGCGTCTGTCCGACTTCGTGGCCGCCGTGGGCGAGCGGGGGATGCACGGGGCCGTGGCAGCCGTCGCTCTGACGTGGGGCGCGCTGGACGACCTGGCTGGAGTGCTGGGGGTACGCACGGCCACGACGATCTCCCTCGTCTCCCGCGTGGTCCCGTGGAGGGACCGGCCGGGCGCGACCACCAACGCGATCCTCGCGTCCTGGGGTGTGGGCGGGCATCCTCAGGCGATGCGGTGGGCCAGGGGGATCATCACGGACCACGGAGACGTGCTCGCTCGAGGGCTTGCCGAGCGCCTGGTCTTCGCCGTGGAGACCGCTGCCCTGCTGTCCCGCCGCTCGCCGGAGGAACAGGCGGAAGTGTTCCTCGGGTCCGCGCCGGTGTCCGCCACCTCGGCGGCGACGTCCTGGAGCGTCCGGTTGGAGTTCTGGGTCGCGTACCGCAGGATGTCGAACGCCTGGTCCCGGGTGAGGTTCCGTCGCGCCATGAGGATGCCGACGGCGATGCCGATCTGACGGTTGCCCCGCAAGGTCTCGAAGAGGTCGACCGCCTTGCCTCGGGCCTGGGTGGCCGTGACGAGGAGAGCGCAGTGCGTCGCCAGGAGGCGGGCGCGGTCCACGTCGGCCTCCGTGAACGCGTCCGGCCTGGTCGACGAGAGGTTGAGTCCCGCGATGGTGTCGCTCCCGTCGAGGAGGTGCAACCGCAGGGCCAGCATGCTGTTGATCCCGAAGCGCTCATGGACCCGCTCCCCGAACGGGTGCCACCGGGGCTCTCGAGCCACGTCGCCCGTGGTGAAGATGCCGTCCTCGAGGACCGCGTCCACGCACGGCCCGCTCCCGTGCTCGTACTGCAGCCGGTCCACCTCGACCACGGTCGGTGAGGTGCTGGCCACCGTGTCGAACGTCCCCCTGCTCAGCGTGGTCTGGCCCCTTCGGCGTTGGGCACCAGGCGCACCGCTTGCTTGACGAGGAGGTCGAGGCTCACCCCGGAGTCGTTGTCGTGGGTGTCGCGCGTGATCTGGCCGAGGATGTCGGCCGTCCTCCGGAGATCCTCCGGGTCTTCTGGCCAGGCGTCGATTCCGCGGCCACTCGGGGTCTGCACGAGTCCACCATCCTCCTTCACGGGGACGAGAGCACCATTGGCCACGGCTCTGCGGGGGCAGCACACGCGACATTGCTCGGTGGTGGGGAGTCCTGAGGGCGGCTCCTCAGATCCGTAGCGGTGCGGCCGATCCTTCCAGGCGCACGTCGGCGAAGTGCGGAAAGTTGGAGAGGAACGTCTGCACGCCACGCAGCTTCAGCGCCGGCTCGGGACCCGGTCCGAGGCGGATGGACTGCAGTGGCAGGTGGCCTCGCAGCGGCTCGACGGGGCAGGGGAGCTCCAGCTCGACGTAGGGCACCAGCAGACCTCTCGACATGCGATGGCGGACCGGGAGCTTGGAGCCGTCGTTGTTGCGCACGTAGACGATCCGCCACTCGTGCTCCTCCTCGAACGCGGGGTCCTTGCACCAGGAGGCGAACTCCACGACACCGCTGAGGAGGTTGCGCGCGAAGGACTTCTGGAGCTCCGGGTCTTCCGGATCGGCGTCGATGATGGGTACCAACGTGTCGATCAGCTCGTGACAGGCCGCCTCCTGCTCGACCGGGTCGTAGAGCACTCGTCGGATGGCCACGTCATGGTTTCCGGGGGACTCCTGGGGCCAGCCCTGCATCGGGGGGTCCGTACCCATGCCGATGGCGTACCCACCGGCGTTGTCCCGCCCCGCGTACGCCCGCCACTGGCTGAGCAGGTCCCCGTCCTCGCAGAAGCACGTGACGTAGACGTCGAGGTTCGCGTCCAGCCACCTCGGCAGGGACGCTCGCTGCGGGTCGAAGACGTCCTCGAGGAAGCGCGCGGTGCCCTCCTTCAGGTACTGGGGGTCGTACGTCGCCATCGCCTTCGTCACCAGCTCGACGCCGTACGCCAGCTCGGTGGAGTCGTTGAGGAAGCTCGTCTGCGTCGCCCACAGGCGCTCGTGCCCGACGATTCCCAACAGCCCGCCGGCGTCGGTGTAGTGCCAGAGCAAATCAGGGGCCTGCTGCACGTCGGCGTCCAGCCGCCGCTTCAGCCAGGACAGGCAGGCCTCCCTTCCCGGGTCGGCCGCCCCGAAGGGAGTGGACATGCGGTCACGCTAGCGACTTCGTGTGTGTGTAGTCACGGCTCTCCGGGCGGCCGACCGGCGGGCTCACGCACCCGCGTCGATCAGCGCCCCACGGCCCCGCGGGTGTCGTAGCGTTCCCGTGGGCCGTTCACGGCACGGAAGGGGCTGCCATGCACGAGCACGACCGGATCGACCACGCCGCAGCCAGGGGCACCGTCATGGGGGCGGTGCGTGAGCTGGACGGTGGCACCGTCCGCGACGTCCTCCGTCAGTCGCTCCTCGGCTCAGGAGTGGACGACACCGTCACGCAGGTCGTCATCCCGGTGCTTCGAGAGGTGGGTGACCGCTGGCAGAGCGGTGAGCTGGGCGTCCTCCACGAGCACTTCGTCTCGAGCTCCTTCCGTGGGGTGCTCGGCGAGCTCCGGATGCCGGTCCAGGGGGAGCAGGTGCGCACCGTCGTCCTCGCGTGTCCGCCCCGCGAGCTGCACGACCTCCCGCTCGAGCTCTTCGGCGCGATGCTGCACGCGCGGCGTTGGCGGGTCGTCAGCCTGGGGGCGAACACCCCGATGACGGCGATCGGACAGGCCGTGCGCTTCCTGCACGCGGACGCCTGCGTCCTGGCGGGCGTGCGTCGCTCCGCCTTCGAGTCCCGGATGCCGTCCCTGTCCCGCCTCGGCGCCCGGGTGCCGCTCTTCCTCGCCGGCGAAGGTGCGGTGACCCTGCCCCGGCCCCCGGCTCGCACCACCGTGCTCCCGCGCGACCTGCGCCGGGCCGCCGACCTCCTCGACGCCGTCGGCGGGGGCGGTGCCACGTCATCGCCGCAACGGTCCGACGCGCAGGACCGCAACGAGCCCGCCGTCGGCTGACCGGCATACGGTGGATGGATGCGGATCACCCACCTCGGACACGCGTGCCTCCTCGTGGAGATGGCCGACTGCCGGATCCTCCTCGACCCCGGAACGCTCGCCGAGGACCTGTCCGGGGTGCGTGACCTCGACGCCGTCGTCGTCACCCACCAGCACGCCGACCACCTCGACCCCGACCGGCTGCCCGGCGTCGTGGCGTCCAGCCCGGGAGCGGTGGTGCTCTGCGACCCGCAGAGCGTGGAGGCCCTGGGCCGGGTGGGGGTGGAGGCGCGTGAGCACGGAGGCACGCCGACAGAACTGGGGCCGGTCACGGTGACCCCGGTGGGGCAGCAGCACGCCCTGATCCATGACGAGATCCCACGGGTGACCAACGTCGGGGTCCGCCTCGACGCCGACGGCGAGCCGTCCTTCTTCCACCCGGGCGACGCGCTCGACGGCGAGCCGGGCCGGGTCGACGTCCTGGCCTTCCCTCTCCAGGCCCCGTGGCAGCGCAGCCGCGACATGACGGCGTTCCTGCGGCGGCACGGGGCCCCCCACGCGGTGCCGGTGCACGACGGGCTGCTCAAGGAAAAGGGCCGCGAGCTGTACCTCGGGCAGGCTGAGAGGCTTGGTTCCCCGACCACCCGCATCCACGACCTCGCCGGTGCCGGCGCGGTGGAGTTCCGCGCCGGTCAGTGATCAGTCGAGGTGCCGGCCCCGCTCCTCCTGGGTCTGGGTGGCCAGCACGGCGGCACCGATGATGCCGGCGGCGTTCTCGAGGGTCGCCGGCACGATCGGCGTCCGCAGCTCGAGGTGGGGGAGGTACTTCTCCGCCTTGCGGGACACCCCTCCTCCGACGACGATGAGGTCCGGCCACAGCAGGTCCTCGAGGTACCGGTAGTAGCGCTGGAGGCGCTTGGCCCACTCCTCGTAGCTCAGCCCCTCGCGGGTCTTGGCCGAGCTGGCCGTCACCGTCTCGGCATCGACGCCGTCGATCTCCAGGTGCCCCAGCTCGGAGTTGGGCACGAGGACGCCGCGGTTGATGACCGCCGTGCCGATCCCCGTGCCGAGCGTGGTGAGGATGACGAGGCCGTCCTGACCCCGGGCTGCCCCGAACGACAGCTCACCCACCCCGGCGGCGTCTGCGTCGTTGACGACGACGACGTCATGCTGCAGGCGGTCCTCGAGGAGCTTCTCGATCTCGCACTCGATCCACGACTTGTCGATGTTCGCCGCGGTCTTGACCACCCCGTGCCGGACGACCCCGGGGATCGTCACACCGATGGGCGAGCCGTCGTGGACCTCGTCGAACCGGTCGACGATCTGGGCGATGACCTCGCAGACCGCCTCCGGTGTCGACACCTCCGGCGTCTCGATCTTGAGCCGCTCCTGCGCGAAGGCGCCATTCTCGAGGTCGACCGGCGCCCCCTTGATCCCGCTGCCGCCGACGTCGATGCCGAGGGGCTTGGCTGTGCTCATGCTGGGTCTCCCTGGGTGAGGATCTCGGGTCCGTGGTCGGTCACGAGGATCGTGTGCTCGAACTGTGCCGAACGGCGGCGGTCGCGCGTGACGACCGTCCACCCGTCGTCCCACATCTCCCACTCGGGGGTGCCGAGGTTGAGCATCGGCTCGACGGTGAAGGTCATCCCGGCCTCCATGACCGTTCCGTATGCCGGTGCCGCGTCGTAGTGAGGAATGACCAGTCCGCTGTGGAACGCCGTGCCGATCCCGTGCCCCGTGAAGTCGCGGACGACCCCGTAGCCGAAGCGCCGGGCGTACGACTCGATGACGCGGCCGATGACGTTGATCGCGCGTCCGGGGACGGCCGCGCGAATACCCCGCATCATCGCCTCGTGGGTGCGCTCGACGAGCAGCCGGGACTCCTCGTCGACCTCACCGACGAGGTAGGTCGCGTCGGTGTCCCCGTGGACACCCTCCACGAAGGCGGTGATGTCGATGTTGACGATGTCGCCGTCCTCGAGTGGGCGATTGTCCGGGATGCCGTGGCAGACGACCTCGTTGACCGACGTGCACAGCGACTTCGGGAAGCCCTTGTAGCCCAGCGTCGACGGGTAGGCGCCGTGGTCCACGAGGTACTCGTGCCCGACCCGGTCGACCTCGTCGGTGGTGACGCCGGGGGCGATGACGGATGCCGCGGCGGCCATGGCGTCGGCAGCGATCCGACCCGCGACCCGCATCTTCTCGATCGTCTCCGCGTCCTTGACCTCGGGTCCGGTGTAGCGCGCGGGAGCGGGTCGGTCGACGTACTCGGGACGGGGGATGGTCACCGGGACGGGACGTCGTGGCGAGAGCGCGCCGGGGGCCACGGAGGCGTACGTCAACGGCATACGGTGGAGTCTAGGCACCACGCCGTGGACGAGGAGGAGCGCGATGCGGTACTGGTTCAACGTCGACACCGGCCGGGTCGAGAGCGACGAGACGCGCAGCCGGGGGGCCACCGTCATGGGCCCCTACGAGACGGAGGAGGCGGCCTCGCACGCGCTCGAGACCGCCCGGTCCAGGACCGAGGAGTGGGACGCCGAGGACAGGAAGTGGGCCGCGGGAGGCACGCGGGACGACGAGGACCACGAGGACTGAGCGCGTGGCCCGGGCAACGGGGCCGTCAGCCATGCGTACGGCGGTGCACCGACACGGCATACGTGCTGGTCGGCCGGAAGGGGTCCTTGTCCCACGTGGAGTAGCGGGCGATGAACGACAGCCCGACCGCCTCGGCCAGCCGGTCGTACGTCCTCAGGTCGACCGCAGCGGCGCCGTCGGGTACTGATCCCGCAAGCCCGAAACCGGAGACGAGGTAGCCGCCGGGCGCCAGGTGCGCCGACAGCCGCTCGAGCACTGCCGGCAGGGTGCCGTCGGCGAGGTACGTCACGACGTTGCCCGCCATGACGACGGCGTGGAACTCCTGCTCGGTGCGCAGGTGCAGGGTCGCGAGGTCGGCGACGAAGAACCGGGTCTCGGGGTCCTCGGAGGCGAGGGCGATGAGGTGCTCGTCGGCGTCGACGCCGATGGCGGTGTGCCCGAGCCGGGTGAGCTTGCTGGCGACCCGGCCGTAGCCGCACCCGGCGTCGAGCACCCGGGACGGCGGCGGGACGAGCTCGGTGATGAAGCGGGCCTCGCCATGGATGTCCTCACCTGAGCTCTCGAGGTCCAGGAACCGCTTGCGGTAGGTGAACGCAGCCTCAGGGCCGCTCATCAGCGCCGACCAGCGCGTGCGGGACGGGGCGTTCGGGGTGTCCATGGGCCACATGTCGGTCTGACCCTCAGGACTCGAACGAGTGCTCGGTCGCGGGGAAGACTCCCGAGGCGACCTCTGCCGCATAGGTTCCGGCCGCGTCCTTGAGGTCGGCGCGCAGGTCGGCGTACTTCTTGACGAAGCGTGGCGCGCGCCCACCGCGAAGGCCTGCCATGTCCTGCCACACGAGGACCTGGGCGTCGCAGTGCGGTCCGGCGCCGATGCCGATCGTCGGGATGCGCAGCGCCTCGGTCACCTTCGCCGCGACCGGTGCGGGGACCATCTCCATGACGATGGCGAAGCAGCCGGCCGACTCGAGGGCGAGGGCGTCCTCCATGAGCTTGTCGGCGCCCGAGCCGCGTCCCTGGACCTTGTAGCCGCCGAGCACGTGCTCGCTCTGCGGGGTGAACCCGATGTGACCCATGACCGGGATGCCGGCCCGCACCAGCAGCTCGACCTCGGGGACCATGGGTGCCCCGCCCTCGAGCTTGACCGCGTGCGCCATCCCCTCCTTCATGAAGCGCGTCGCGGTCGCGAGGGCCTGCTGCGGGCTCGCCTGGTAGGAGCCGAAGGGGAGGTCGGCGACGACCATCGCGTGCTTCGCCGCGCTGGTGACCGCCCGGCACAGCGGTACGAGGTGGTCGACGGTGACGGGGACCGTCGTCTCGAAGCCGTAGACGTTGTTTCCGGCGCTGTCCCCCACGAGGAGGACGGGGATCCCGGCCTCGTCGAAGATCTCCGCGGTGTACATGTCGTATGCCGTGAGCATCGCCCACCGCTGCCCCCGCTCCTTCATCTGGAGCAGGTGGGGGATCCGCACACGACGCTGGGGGGCAGCCTGCGCGCCCGTGCCGTAGGGGGCGGTGCCCTCGGCTGCCGTCACCGGGGCCGCGGACGGGGTGCTCGGCGTGGGCTCGCTCATGAGCCGATCGTATGCCGCCCCTCAACGACCCCCGGGCCGAGGGGCTCTCGCGACAAGAACGGCGGTCCTGTCCTGTGGGGCCGCAAGATCTTCTGCACCCGCTCAGCGCGCGGAATCGTCTCGGTCATGGTTCCCTGTTCCGGGCCCCAACCACCGGGCCCGACCCACCCATCCTGGAGGACCTGTGACCCCACGCACCATCGTGGCGCTGACCGGCGCCGCTGCGGTTGCCTGCACTCTCGCCATCTCGGCGCCGGCATCCGCGCAACCCTCGGACGACTCTCCGAGCAGCACCGGAGCGGCCCACCGCTCCGACAACCGCCCCGGCCCGAAGACGGCCGAGCAGACAGCCAAGCGCGAGAAGGCGCTCGCGTTGCTGAAGAACGGCAAGGCCCAGCTCAAGGCGCAGACCGGCGGTGGCGCGACCGTCGCCCTCTCGCCGCGCAAGGGCGACGTCGTCGAGTTCCCCGTCGACAAGACGGACAAGATCTTCACCGTCCTTGCGGAGTTCGGCGTGGAGAGCTCCGGCCGGCTCGGCACCGACCCGGGACCGCTCCACAACGAGATCCCCGAGCCGGACCCGACCAAGAACAACTCGTCGTACTGGGTCGACGACTTCAACAAGGCGCACTACGAGGAGATGTTCAACGGCTCGGGCGAGTCGCTCGCGGACTACTACTCCAAGCTCTCCTCCGGCAAGTACACGGCGATCAACACCGTCTCCGACTGGGTGAAGGTGCCCGGGAACGCCTCCAGCTACGGCGACAACGCGGTCGAGGACTACGGCGGCGCGTGGGCCTTCATCGCGGACTCCGTCGACGCGTGGTACGCCAACGAGCTCAAGAGCAAGACCGCGACGGAGATCGACGCCTACCTCTCGCAGTTCGACGTCTGGGACCGTTACGACTACAACGAGAACGGCAACTTCAACGAGGCCGACGGCTACCTCGACCACTTCCAGGCCGTGCACGCCGGAGGCGGCGAGGAGGGCGGTGCCCCCGCTGACGCGATCTGGTCCCACCGCTGGTACGTCAACTCCACCGACTACGGCACGACCGGCCCAGTGATCGACGGCCGGCAGAACCTGTACGGCGGCGCCCAGATCGGCGCCTCCAAGTACTTCGTCGGCGACTACACCGTCGAGCCCGAGGACGGCGGCCTCGGCGTCTTCGCGCACGAGTTCGGTCACGACCTCGGCCTTCCCGACTTCTACGACACCGCGGGCGGCGAGAACGGCACGGCCTTCTGGACGCTCATGAGCTCGGGCTCGTGGCTCGGCCACGGCGACGGCAGCATCGGGACCACGCCCGGCCTCATGGGCCCCGAGGAGAAGCTCTACCTCGGCTGGCTCGACTACGTCGAGGTCGGTGCCGGCCAGTCCGTCACCCACACGCTCTCCCCGGCCCAGGACGCGGCCGCCAAGGGATACCAGGCGGTGAAGGTGAACCTGCCCAACGCCACCCGGACGGCGAACTACGTCACGCCGCCGGAGGGCAACCACGCGTGGTGGTCCGGGCGCGGTGACGACCTCAAGAACACCCTCACCCGCACCGTGCCCGCGGGCTCCACGGTCACGGTCTCGGCTGACCTCTGGTACGACATCGAGGCCAACTACGACTACCTCTACGCGGAGTACTCGACGGACGGAGGGGCGACCTGGACCCAGATCGGCCAGCCGGTGACCGGCTCGGGCACCAAGTGGGCGACGAAGCGCTGGTCCTACAAGCCGGCCGACTCGACCGCTCCCACCCTCTTCCAGATCCGCTATGCGACGGACGGCGGCGTCAACGAAGCGGGGGCGTTCCTCGACAACATCTCCGTGAAGATCGGCCAGACGGTCGTCGCCACGGACGGCGCCGAGCAGGGCGACAACGGGTGGACGGTCAAGGGCTGGAAGGCCTCGACCGGCACCGAGGTCACCAACGCCGAGCGGTACTACCTCCTCGAGAACCGGCAGTACGTCGGCTATGACACGACCCTCGCCGAAGGCCCCTACCAGTTCAGCGAGGCGTACACGCGTCCGGACTGGGTGGAGCACTTCAAGTTCCAGAACGGCATGCTCGTCTGGATGGTCGACCAGGGCTACGCCGACAACAACGTCAGCACCCATGTCGGTGCCGGATACGCCCTGCCGGTCGACGTGCGCCCCAACTCGCTCACGTACCCGGACGGCACCAGCCCGAGCAACCGACGTGAGCCGTTCGACGCGACGTTCGGTCTCGAGGCGACGGATGAGACCTGCCTCCACAAGCAGGTCGCACTCAAGGGCGGCAACGTCATCGACACCCTTGCGGCCTGCGCGCCGTCGGTTCCCGGGGTGCCGACGTTCGACGACACCAACCCACTGGCCTACTACTCGACCGCTGCGCCGCAGAACTCGGTCAAGGTGGCGGGCGTGGGCGTCAAGGCGACGGTCGTCAGTGACAAGGGCGGTGTCCTGACCGTCAGCGTCACCAACCCCGCACAGCCGGCCACTCCCTGACCGGCTGACGGAACAGGAGGGGCCCCGGGAACATCCCGGGGCCCTTCCCCGTCCATGGCGCCTCGCGGTAACCCGCAGGAAACACCGGTGCGGCAGGATCGACACATGGACCGTCAGCAGGAGTTCGTCCTCCGCACCATCGAAGAGCGCGACATCCGGTTCGTCCGGCTGTGGTTCACCGACGTGCTCGGCACCTTGAAGTCGGTGGCGATCGCCCCGGCCGAGCTCGAGGGGGCGTTCGCCGAGGGGATCGGCTTCGACGGGTCGGTCATCGAGGGTTTCGCGCGGGTCTTCGAGGCCGACATGCTGGCCAAGCCCGACCCGGGGACGTTCCAGGTCCTGCCGTGGCGCGGCGAGAGCCCTGGCACCGCGCGGATGTTCTGCGACCTCACCCTGCCGGACGGCACGCCGAGCATGGCCGACCCCCGGCACGTCCTCCAGCGTGCGCTCACCAAGGCGTCCGACCAGGGCTTCACGTTCTACACCCACCCGGAGATCGAGTTCTTCCTCCTCGAGCAGGGGTGGACGCCGGGCCAGCGCCCGGAGCCCATCGACCAGTCCGGCTACTTCGACCACGTGCCGCACGGCAACAGCCACGACTTCCGCCGTGCGGCGATCTCGATGCTGGAGACCATGGGGATCTCCGTCGAGTTCAGCCACCACGAGGGTGCGCCGGGGCAGAACGAGATCGACCTGCGCTACGCCGACGCCCTGTCGACCGCCGACAACATCATGACGTTCCGAGCCGTCATCAAGGAGGTGGCGCTGGAGCAGGGCATCTTCGCCTCGTTCATGCCCAAGCCCTTCGCCGAGCACCCGGGGTCGGGGATGCACACGCACCTGTCGCTCTTCGAGGGGGACACCAACGCGTTCCACGAGCCCGGGGCCCCCTACCAGCTCTCCAAGGTGGGCCGGCAGTTCATCGCCGGGCTGCTCCGGCACGGCGCCGAGATCACCGCGGTGACCAACCAGTACGTCAACTCCTACAAGCGGCTGTGGGGCGGAGGCGAGGCGCCTGCCCATCTGACCTGGGGGCACAACAACCGCTCCGCCATGGTGCGCGTCCCGATGTACAAGCCGACCAAGGGCAACAGCAGCCGGATCGAGGTGCGCAGCGTCGACACGGCCTGCAACCCCTACCTGACCTTCGCGGTGCTCCTCGCGGCCGGCCTCAAGGGCGTGGAGGAGGCCTACGACCTGCCGCCCGAGACCGAGGACGACGTCTGGAGCCTCACCGACTCCGAGCGCAAGGCGATGGGCATCAAGCCGCTCCCCGCCAGCCTCAGCGAGGCGATCGCCGTGATGGAGTCCAGCGAGCTCGTCGCCGAGACGCTCGGGGAGCACACGTTCGACTTCTTCCTGCGCAACAAGCGCGCCGAGTGGGAGGACTACCGCAACCAGGTGACCGCCTTCGAGCTCGAGCGCTACCTGCCCCGGCTCTGACGGCAGCGCCATGAGCTCACGGGCCCCCGGCTCGCTCCCGGCCGCGATCGCCCGGCTGGGTTTCGCCGACGCGGGACGCGCGCACGTCCTCCTCGACGCCCCCGCGGTCGCGGGCCTCGTGCGCTCGCGTGGCCACATCGAGCCGGACGGCCTCGCGGCGGCCCTCGCCGAGGTGCCCGACCCGGACGGTGCCCTCCTCGGGCTGGTGCGCTTCATGGAGGCGGCCTGCCGGGAGCCGACGGTGTGCAGCGCCGTCACCGAGACCCTCGGCCGGCCGGGAGTGGCCCGGGACCGGATGCTCGCCGTCCTCGGCAGCTCGACAGCGCTGGCGGACCACCTCTGCGCGAACCCGCGGCACTGGACGGCCGTGACGGACGCTCGTCCGCTGGAGGCCGCCGAGCGCGTGCGGCGGCTCGTGGACGCGGTCAGCAGCCCGGGCGACGTGCCGGGGACCGACGTGCTGCGGACGGCATACCGTGAACAGCTCCTCGGCATCGCGGCCCTCGACGTCGCATCGGTGGACCCGCTCGCGAGCCTCCCGGACACGGCAGGAGCGCTCGCCGACCTCGCCCAGGCGGCCCTGGAGGCTGCCCTCGTCCTGGCCCGGGCAGAGGTCGGTCCGGGAGCCGATCGCACCCGCCTCGCGGTGGTGGCCATGGGCAAGGCGGGGGGTTGCGAGCTCAACTACATCTCCGATGTGGATGTCATCTTCGTCGCCGAGCCGGCCGCCGGCGTTCCCGAGGAGGAGTCGACGGCCGTGGCCACCGACCTCGCCACCCGCCTCATGCGCATCTGCTCGGCCTCGACGGCGGCCGGCTCCCTGTGGCAGGTCGACCCGGCCCTGCGGCCCGAGGGCAAGAACGGGCCCCTCGTGCGGACCGTGGCCAGCCACCGCGCCTACTACGAGCGGTGGGCCAAGACCTGGGAGTTCCAGGCGCTCCTCAAGGCCAGGCCGGTCGCCGGAGACCCGGAGGTCGGCCGGGACTACTGCGACGCGGTCCAGCCGATGGTGTGGCAGGCGTCGGCCCGCGAGAACTTCGTCGACGACGTGCAGGAGATGCGCCGACGGGTGGAGCGGCACATCCCCCTCGCCGAGGCGGATCGCCAGCTGAAGCTGGGGCCGGGGGGCCTGAGGGACGTCGAGTTCTCGGTCCAGCTGCTGCAGCTGGTGCACGGCCGGGCAGACGAGACGCTGCGCACGGCGACGACGCTCGAGGGGCTCGAGGCGCTCTCGGCGGGCGGCTACGTCGGGCGCGAGGACGCGGCGACGCTCGGCACGGCATACCGGCTGCTGCGCACGCTGGAGCACCGCATCCAGCTCCATCGGCTGCGCCGCACGCACCTCATGCCGACGTCCGAGGCCGACCTGCGACGGCTCGGGCGTGCGCTGGGCCACCGCTCCTCGCCCGGCGAGGCCGTCGTGGCGCAGTGGCGGGCCCAGCAGCGCGAGGTGCGCCGGCTGCACGAGCGGATCTTCTACCGGCCGCTGCTCTCCGCGGTCGCCCGGTTGTCGGACTCCGAGGTACGCCTCACGCCCAAGGCGGCGCGGGAGCGCCTGTCCGCGTTGGGCTTCCGGGACCCCCGCGGTGCGCTGCGCCACCTCGAGGCGCTCACCGACGGGATCAGCCGACGGGCAGCCATCCAGCGTCAGCTCCTGCCGGTCATGCTCGGCTGGTTCGCCGACGAGGCCGACCCGGATGCCGGGCTGCTCGCGTTCCGCAGGATCAGCGAGGAGCTCGGCTCCACCCACTGGTACCTGCGGCTGCTCCGGGACGAGGGATCGGCGGCGGAGCGGCTGGCTCACACCCTGGCCCGCAGCCGGTTCGCCGCCGACCTGCTGGAACAGGCTCCCGAGTGCGTGCAGTTCCTCGGTGACTCGTCCGGGCTCCTCCCACGCGCACGCGAGGACCTGCTGCGCCGGATGCGTGCCGCCGCGGGCCGAAAGGACGACCCCGAGTCGGCGGTGCTCGCCGCGCGGACCATCCGGCGCTCGGAGCTGTTCCGTGTCGCGGTCGCCGACCTCTCCGGACATCTGTCGCTGGACGCCCTCGGTGCCGCCATGACGGACCTCACGGCCGCGCTGCTCCAGGTCGCCCTCGAGGTGTGCCTTCGCGACCTCGAGGAGCGACACGGTGCCCCGCCGCTCACCCGGCTCCTCGTCGTCGGCATGGGGCGGCTGGGTGGCCGCGAACAGGGCTACGGGTCGGACGCCGACGTGCTCTTCGTCCACGACCCGGTGGAGGGCGCCGACGAGGGCGAGGCGCAGACCCAGGCACTCGAGGTGGTCAAGGAGCTCATCCGGCTGCTGGGGCTGCGCGCCCCCGACCCGAACCTCGACGTCGACGCGTCGCTGCGCCCGGAGGGCAAGAGCGGTCCGCTCGTCCGGTCCCTGGCCTCCTACCGGGAGTACTACTCACGTTGGTCCCTCGTCTGGGAGGCGCAGGCCCTCCTCCGGGCCACGCCGGTCGCCGGCGACGAGCGCCTCGGCGAGCGCTTCCTCGACCTGATCGCGCCGATCCGCTGGCCCGAAGGGGGCCTCGACGACCGGCAGGTCCGCGAGATCCGCACGTTGAAGGCCCGCATGGAGTCCGAGCGCCTGCCCCGGGGCGCCGACCGCAAGACGCACTTCAAGCTCGGCCACGGCGGGCTCTCCGACGTCGAGTGGGTCGTCCAGCTGGTGCAGCTCCGGCACGCGCACGCCCGACCCGAGCTGCGGACCACCTCGACGATGCAGGCCCTGGCTGCGGCCGAGTCGCTCGCACTCGTCAGGCCCGAGAACGCCGCCGACCTCGCCGCGTCCTGGCGGCTGGCCTCGGCCATGCGCAACGCCGGCGTCCTCTTCCGTTCCAAGGCCCTCGACGCGGTTCCGACCGACAGCCGTGACGCGGACGGCATCGCGCGCATCCTCGGCCTGCCGGGGGGCTCCGGCCAGGAGCTGGGGGAGCGCTACCGCAGGCTCGCCCGGCGAGCCCGGGCCGCCCACGACGCCGAGTTCTACGACGCGTGAGCGGGCACCCCGCCGCCAGGGCACGGGGCTGGACGGCGT
>JAQSWG010000144.1 GCA_029266735.1 Ornithinibacter sp. | reverse complement strand
AGGCGACGTCGGCGGCGCGCCGAGGGCTTCGTGCCGAGCCTCGGCGGCCGTGACGACCGAGTCCTCGTCGACCGACGACACGTGGGCCAGGGCCTCCACACGCACGGCCCGCCACGTGCTGCGACGGGCCGGGGACGCGGAGGTGACCGCGAGCGCGGGGTGGGCGGACGGCATACGGCACAACCTGGCCCGCCGGCAGCGGCGCGCTCGCTCCCCGGTGTGCCATCGGGGGCACCTGCGGGGCGGGCGGGCGTCAGCCCAAGAGGTCCTTCGCGGTGGGGCGGTCGTGGACCCGCAGCAGCGTGGACTTGCCGAGGAGGGAGTCGAGCAGCTCGACGGCGACCTGGGCGGTCGCGTTGCGCACATCGAGGGCGGGGTTGAGCTCGACGATGTCGATCGAACGAAGCAGCCCGGTGTCGGCGACCATCTCCATGGCCAGCTGCGCCTCGCGGTAGGTCGGGCCGCCAATGACGGGGGTTCCGACACCCGGGGCGACCTGGGGGTCGAGGAAGTCGAGGTCGAGGCTGATGTGGACGTGGTGCTCCGGGGTGAGGCCCCGAAGGGCACGCCGCATCGTCTTGCGAAAGCCCATCTCGTCGAGGTAGCGCATGTCGAAGCACTCGACCCCGATGTCGTGCAGGAGGCGTTTCTCGCCCGCATCGACGCTCCGGAGGCCGACCTGGCGCACGACGTCGGCCGTGATGGCCGGCGTCGTCCCGGACAGGCCGGTCAGCTCGTCGGGACCGTGCCCGGTGAGGCAGGCGACCGGCATCCCGTGGAGGTTGCCCGACGGCGTGATCGCCGCGGTGTTGAAGTCGGCGTGGGCGTCGAACCAGAGCACGCGCATCGGGCGCTCCGTGCCGCGGCAGTGCCGAGCGACCGCACTGATCGACCCGATGGCCAGGCAGTGGTCGCCGCCGAGGAGGATCGGCAGGTGCCCGCCCTCGAGCTCGGAGAAGTACGCGTCGTGGACCAGCCGGTTCCACTCGCTCACCTCCGCGAGGTGCCGGTAGCCCGCGACCGGGGGTCGCAGGGGGTTGTCGGGCCCCTCCAGGTCGCCGAGGTCGCGGACCTCGTGGCCGAACGCAGCGATTGCGTCGGCGACGCCGGCCACCCGGAGGGCACCCGGCCCGAGCCGGGCCCCGATGACGCTGGCGCCGACGTCGGTGGGTGCCCCGATCAGGCTGACTGCGGACACGGTGGCTCCTTTCGCGAGCGCTGGCGGGGTGGTCAGCGGACGACGATGACGGGGACCGGGGAGTGGCGCACGACCTTGGCGGCGCTGGAGCCGAGGAAGACCTGGCTGAGCCGATGGGTCGAGCTCGAGCCGACGACGAGCACGTCACCACGCCCCCAGTCGAGGGCGTCCATCGCGCCGCCCCAGCTGCGCCCCTCGGCCACGGCCAGCGTCAGCGTGTCGTCGGTGAAGCCCAGAGTGCGTAGGTGCTCGGCGGCCTTGGCCTGCTCCTCACGGGCCTGCTGCACCCAGGCCTCGTGAACCATGTCCTCGGCGCCGCTGACCCGACGTGGGTACATCGGTCGGGAGCGGATGGCAAAGGTCACCACCCGGATCGACGCGCCGGTACGGCGGGCGATCTGGGCCACGTTGTGGAGCAGGCTCCACGTGGCGTCGTCACCGCGGAAGGCGACGGTGATCCGGGTGATCCTGGCGCCGGCGCCGGCCTGGTAGCCGCGGGGGGCGACGGCGATCGGCACGTCGGAGGAGTGCAGCAGCCGGTCCGTCTTGCTCGTGATGCCGACCTGTCCGTGGGCGACGTCGTCGCCCGAGCCGACGACCACGAGCGCGGCGCCGATCGTGGCGGCGCGGTCCAACAGGGCCTGAGGGACCGAGCGGCCCGACACCCAGCTCGTCTCGGCGGGCACGTCATCGTGGGCGCTGAGGTGGGTGGCCGCCTCGGCAGCGCACTCGGCCCCGGTCTCGGCCGCCCACGCCTCGAACTCGCGGTCCGTGTGTCCGGCCACGACGGTGGGCCAGACCTGGGGGACGACGGTCACCGCGTGCACCGACTCCCCGTCGGAGCGCGCGAGCTGGCACGCGAGGTCGAGCGCGCCGAGGTCCTCCGGGTGTGGGCTGTAGCCGAGAAGGAGGGGCATCAGTCCTCCTCGTCACCGCGGGGCTCGGCGATGTCCTCGAGGTCCACGACGTGGTTGAGAGCCGCGTGGCGCCGGCCGTAGGCGAAGTAGAAGGCGAGGACGACGACGAGCCAGAGGCCGAAGATCAGCCAGGTGATCGCCGGGAGCTTGACGAGGATCCATACGCAGGCGAGGACGGCGAGCACCGGGGTCACCGGGTAGCCCGGGATGGTGAACGGGCGTTCGAGGTTCGGATGGGTGCGGCGGAGGACGATGACGCCGACGGCGACGACCGAGAACGCGACGAGGGTGCCGATGGAGACGGTGTCCCACAGGTAGTCCGAGGGCACGAGACCGGCGATGAGCGCGATGACGACCGCGGCGACGACGGTGTTGAAGCTCGGGGTCAGCGTCCGCGGGTTGACCTGCGTGAAGCGCCGGGAGATGAGGCCGTCGCGGCCGATGGCGAACAGGATGCGGGTCTGTCCGTACAGGGTGACGAGGGTGACCGAGAAGATCGAGATGACCGCGCCGGCGGCGAGGATCGTGCCCCAGATCGTCGACCCGGTGACGTCGTTGAGGATCTGCGACAGCCCGGCGTCCTGTGCGGCGTCCTCACTGAACCAGGCGGTGGGCTTGGCGGCGAGCCCGGCCAGCGCGACGAGCACGTAGACGGTCGTCACGATGACCAGCGCCCCGATGATGGCTCGAGGAAGGGCCCGCTGCGGGTCCTTGACCTCCTCACCAGCGGTCGCGACGGCATCCAGGCCGATGAACGAGAAGAAGATCGTGCCCGCTGCAGCGGTCATGCCGCCGATGCCGGCGCCGAAGAAGCCGTCGAAGTGGTCGGCGTTGAAGGCGGTGAGCCCGATGACGATGAAGAGGATGAGGACGCCGAGCTTGATGAGCACCATGATCGTGTTGATCCGGGCCGACTCGGTCGCGCCTCGCAGCAGCAGGAGCATGCACAGGAACACGAGGACGACGGCCGGCAGGTTGAGCACGCCGCCGGTCGCCTCACCGTCCGAGCCGGGGATGAAGGACGTCGAGAGCGCCTGCGGGATCTGGAACCCGAGGGTGGAGTCGAGCAGTTCGTTGAAGTACCCGCTCCACCCCACCGCGACCGCCGACGCGGCGACGCCGTACTCGAGCAGGACGCACCCCGCGATGATGACGGCGACGAGCTCTCCCATCGCGTGGTACGCGTAGGAGTAGGTCGATCCGCTCACCGGGATGGCGCTGGCCAGCTCGGCGTAGCACAGGGCAGACAGGCCGGCGGCGAGGCCGGCGATGAGAAAGCTGAGGATGACCGCGGGTCCGGCCTCGGGCACGGACTCGCTGAGGACGAAGAAGATGCCGGTGCCGACGGTGGCCCCGACACCGAACATGGTGAGCTGGAACGTCGTCAGGGTGCGCCCGAGCTCCTCCCCCGGGTGGTGGTGCCGCCGGAAGACGACCGGCTTGCGCCGGGAGAGCTGGCTGCCGAGTGGAAGGGGGCCGGACCTGGTGGGCGCGGACATGGGGACGGCCTCCTCGAAGCGCTGGGGCGTGCTTCTCCCTGGTCAACCTAGAGCGATACCGGCCGGTAGGCATTCGGAACCGGGTCAGCCGGCGACCTCGTCGACGAAGCACCAGCGCCACGCCTCGCCGGGCTCGATGCTGCATGACGGGGTGACCGGT
>JAQSWG010000143.1 GCA_029266735.1 Ornithinibacter sp. | reverse complement strand
GCCGAAGAGCAACGCGTCCCGCAAGCCGCGGGCCCGCGCGGCCGGGCCTTCCCAGCCGCTGAGGGCGAGGACGCGCGCCGCGCAGT
Organism: Ornithinibacter sp.; assembly: GCA_029266735.1. Lineage (GTDB taxonomy): Bacteria > Actinomycetota > Actinomycetes > Actinomycetales > Dermatophilaceae > Fodinibacter. Next base: position 3,690 of record JAQSWG010000143.1, on the reverse strand, counting down.
CGAGCGCTCGGGCCGCGTCGGGCAGGCGCTCGGCGGTGACGGCATCGAGGTCGTCGAGGTCGAGGAAGCGTGAGCGCGCCTCCTGGATGACGTCGCCCTGCAGGACGACGTCGACGAGCAGCCCGCTCGGCCACTCCGGCAGCACGGGACCGAGCGGGACGTGCAACTGATCGAGGGCGAGCCCGTCACGGTCCTCGCCCAGGTCGGCCATCGCCAGCCCGCCGAGCAGCTCCGTGCCGCCGTCGTGGTGGTGATCGCCGTGCTCGTCGTGGCCGCCCTGCTCGTCGTGCTCGCTGGTGTCATGGCCCTCCTCGGCGGGGAGGGCGTCGGTGTGCGCCGCCCTCAGCCCGGAGCGGGGGGCGAGGGCCCGTTGCGCGGCGAGGTCCGCCAGCTCCTGGACGGCGTCGTCGAGCGCCGAGGAGACCTCGTCCTCGCCTGCGATCCGTACGTGACTGCGAGGGGCGGCCACTGCGGCCCAGACGCCGTCGACGACGGCTCGGAGCTCCGGGCCGGGCCGTCCGATGACCACCACGACATCCGTGTCGGCCGGCGCGGCCGAGATGGGCCACCCGCGCCGAGCCACTTCCTGCTCGACCCGCGCCCGGAGCCGGTCAGTGCCGAGTCCGCCGATGACCAGGACGTGGGGTCGCCCGGCGGCCACACGCAGGAGGGTTCTCCTCAGGTCCATCGGAGCGCCCCCTCGCGCCAGGCGTAGAGCACGCCGGCCATGAGGAGCGCGAGGAAGCCGAACATCTCGATCACGGACGCCGGACCCATCTGCGCGACGACCAGGGCCCAGGGGTACATGAAGATCATCTCCATGTCGAAGGCCAGGAAGACCATGGTCACGACGTACCAGCGGACGTGGAACCGGGAGACGGGGTGCTCGACCGGCGGCAGACCGCCGGCGTGCGGCAGAACGTCAGTCAGCGGCGGCGCGACGCTGACGGCCTTCGCCAGAGTTCGCACTCCGGCGACCAGCAGGACCCCGAAGGCCACCATCACCAGGGCCGGCGTCAGTGCGTCCACCGTGGCTCCCTCTTCCGTGCTGATACCCCAGGGGGGTACGGACATCGGAGGGGACGATAGGAGGTAGGGGTATGCAGTGCAAGGGGATCGAGGACCGTGCTTCTCTCGGCACGCCGTCCTCGTGGCGCCCAGTGAGTCCCCCTACCAGCAGGTTCTCGGGACGGTGGCGTGGTCCTCGCACCGTGACACTCGGTCCGCTTGACAAGTTACCCCCGGGGGGTATGGTCGATCGGGACGAGAGGAGCCGGTGATGAACGGTTACGCCGCGGAGAAGGACGCGTACCTGAAGCGGTTGCGCCGCATCGAAGGACAGGTACGCGGCATCGCCAAGATGGTCGACGAGGACAAGTACTGCATCGACATCCTGACCCAGGTCTCTGCCGCGACCAGCGCGCTCGAGAACGTCGCGCTCGGCCTGCTCGACGACCACCTCGGCCACTGCGTGGCCGAGGCAGCCGCGCAGGGTGGCGACGTGGCGAACGAGAAGATCTCCGAGGCCAGCGCGGCGATCGCGCGCCTCGTCAAGTCCTGACCGCTCCCCGAGACACGCTGCCCGTCCCTCCCCGCCGGCACCAGCTCGCTCGCCGCTCGCCTTGGGCAGCGGCGCGCGGCCCTGAACTCGCCGCCATGAGCGACCGACGAGAACGGAGACGTTCCCCATGAGCCAGACCAGCACCTACACCGTGATCGGGATGACCTGCGGCCACTGCGTGGCCTCGGTGCGGGAAGAGGTCGGGGACGTTCCGGGTGTGTCGGACGTCGATGTCGATCTCGCCACCGGTCGTGTGGTGGTGACCGCGGCGAGCTCGGTCGACGACGACGCTGTCCGGGCCGCGGTGGAGGAGGCCGGCTACCAGCTCGAAGGCTCGGGGAGGACGTCGTGAGCACCACGAGCCTGGAGCGGACGGAGCGTTCGACGGCCCGTTCCGTCGACCCCTCCGATGGGCAGGCGATGGGGCGTCCCTCCTGGCGGTCGCGGCTCGATCGCCCCGCGGTCCGCCTCCTCGGGTTCGCCCTCGCGCTGGTACTCGCCGTCGCCGTGGGCGGAGGCGTCGCCGCGGTCGCAGGACCCACCCCCGCTCCCGCGGCGGCGCTGACATCCGCTCCTGCACCCGTGCAGGGGCCGGCCGAGCCCAGCGCCCCGGCCGCGGGAATCGACGTCAGTGGCCTCGCCGTTACCCAGGACGGCTACACCCTCGACGTCCTCGCGACGCCCGGGCGGGCAGACAGCCCCGCTGAGCTGACGTTCCGCGTCCTGGGCCCGACCGGTGCACCCGTGACCGCCTTCACCCCGACCCACGACAAGCCCCTGCACCTGATCGTGGTGCGACGTGACCAGAGCGGCTTCCAGCACCTCCACCCGGTGATGGACCCGGACGGCACCTGGCGCACCACGACGACCCTCGCCGCCGGGGATCACCGGGTGTTCGCGGACTTCGCGCCGGACGGGCGGAGCGAGGCGCTGACCCTCGGCCGCGACATCGCGGTCGCCGGTACCTACCGCCCGGCGCCCCTGCCGCCCCCGTCCACCACCGCCACCACCCCGGACGGCTACACGGTGACCCTGACGGGCGCCCTCGTCCCGGGCACCGAGAGCCCACTGACGCTGTCGGTCTCGCGTGACGGAGCACCCGTGACGGACCTGCAGCCCTACCTCGCCGCGTACGGCCACCTCGTCGCACTCCGGACCGGCGACCTCGCCTACCTGCACGTGCACCCCACCGGTACCCCCGGCGACGGGCGCACTCCGGCGGGGCCGGCCATCCCGTTCCTCGCCGAGGTGCCCTCGGCCGGTCCGTACCGGCTCTACCTCGACTTCGCCCACCAGGGTGTCGTCCGCACCGCGGAGTTCACGGTCGTTGCGGCGACCAGCCCCGGGACGCCGGTCAGCGCCCCGGGCGGCGACGACGAGTCGGGCGCACCCCATGGCCATTGATCGCCCACCGGCGACCGTCGAGGGCGGCCTCTCCGAGGCTGCCCAGGAAGGACACGCGGGATGAGCACCGTCACCGAGAACACCGGCGCGGTGGCCCCGGACGCCGCCGGCGCCTCGGCCGAGCAGCGCGACACCGCGATCCAGCAGGTCGAGCTCGTCCTCGGCGGCATGACCTGCGCCTCGTGCGCGAACCGCATCGAGCGCAAGCTCAACAAGCTCGACGGGGTCCAGGCGACGGTCAACTTCGCCACCGAGAAGGCACGCGTCGCCGTCACCCCCGGCGTGACCACCCAGGACCTCATCGGCGCGGTGGAGGCGGCCGGCTACACGGCATCCGTCCCGGCGCCGCCCTCGGCGGATGAGGACAGAGACACGGAGGCCGACCGGGACCGCGGAGGTGAGGCGGACAGCCTGCGCACCCGGCTGCTCGTCTCCCTCGTCCTCTCGATCCCCGTGGTCGTGCTGGCCATGGTGTCGGCGGTGCAGTTCACCTACTGGCAGTGGGCGTCGCTCGCGCTCGCCGCCCCGGTGGTCGTGTGGGGTGCGCTGCCGTTCCACCGCGCCGCCTGGGCGAACCTCCGCCACGGCACCGCGACCATGGACACCCTCATCTCGCTCGGCACCCTCGCCGCCTTCGGCTGGTCGCTCTACGCGCTCTTCCTCGGCACCGCCGGAGTCCCCGGGATGGTCCACCCGTTCGAGCTGTCCATCGCGCCGACCGACGG
>JAQSWG010000142.1 GCA_029266735.1 Ornithinibacter sp. | reverse complement strand
GCCTCCGCGGTGAGGGCGGCCACGTTGAGCGTGCCGAGGCCCGCGCCGGCGACGAGCACCACCCCGCAGCCGATCCCCTTGTAGCGCAGCCCCGATCCGAGGTCAGCGAGGGTCCCTCCACGCTGGTCCAGCCGCACGAGGAGACCACCGGAGCCCTCGACGAGCACGACCTCCGAGCTCGCGGCGATCTCCCCGATCCGGCGCGCATGGGCCGCCATGGGCGGCAGGGTCACGCCCTCCGAGCGGGCAGCCGCCTCCGGCGCCAACGGGTCGCGCAGCCGCGCCAGCTCGTGCGTCGGGAGGTCGTCGCCGACGAGGCGCCGGACCTCCCCCATGTCGCCCGGGTCCTCGGGGCCGACGCCGGTCTGCGCCGGCTTGACCACCGCGACGCTGCTGCCCCGATCACGCACGACCGCCGCCAGCGCAGCTGTCACGACCGTCTTGCCGACCCCCGTGCCCGTGCCCGTGACGAGGACGACGGAGGTCAGCGAGCGGGGGTCAGCCACGAGGGGCGGTGACCTCGGCCAGCACCTCACAGGCCCGGTCGAGGTCGTGCCCGGAATGGTCGGCGTGCGCGGTGAGACGGAGCCGCGACGTGCCGTCCGGTGTGGACGGTGGCCGGAAGCAGCCGATCCGGATGCCGTGCTCCGCCGCCCGCGCCACGGCATCCACCGCCTCGTGCGGACCCGGCATGAGCACCGACATGACGGCCCCGTCCGGGGTGTCCAGGCCGCAAGACGCAGCGAGGCGGGCGGCGTTGGCGCGGACCCGCTCGGCCAGCCCGGGGTCCTCGGCGAGCACCTGGAGCGCGGCGAGGGCCGCCCCCGCCGAGGCGGGTGCCAGTCCGGTGTCGTAGATGAACGGTCGTGCCGTGTTGACGAGGTGCTCGCGGACGTCGGGGGACGCGAGCACCGCGCCGCCCTGGGCCGCGAGGGACTTCGACAGCGTCGCCGTGACGACGACGTGCTCGGCACCCGCCGCGCCGACCGCCGGAACGAGCCCGCCACCGCCCGGTCCGAGCACCCCGAGAGCGTGCGCTTCGTCGAGGATGAGCAGCGCCCCGACGTCCGCCGTGAGGGCGACGAGGTCGGCGACGGGGGCGGCGTCACCGAGAACCGAGTAGAGCGACTCGGCGACGACCACGGCCCGGGGACTGTCCCGCCGGGAGAGCAGCTCGGCGACGTGCTCGAGGTCGTTGTGGCGGGACACGGACACCGCGGCGCGCGAGAGTCGGCATCCGTCGATGAGGCTCGCGTGGGCGTGCTCGTCACTGACGATGAGGGTGCCGGCGTCCGCCAACGTCGTGAGGACCGCCAGGTTGGCGGAGTACCCGCTGCTGAGCACGAGTGCCGCGGGAGCGCCCGTGAGGGCGGTGAGGGCTGCCTCCAGCTCGTTGTGGATGTCGAGTGTGCCGGTGACGAGGCGTGAGGCCCCGGCCCCCGCGCCGTAGGTCTCGGCGGCGGCGACCGCCCCCGCGACGACGGCCGGGTGGGTCCGCAGGCCGAGGTAGTCGTTGCCCGCGAGGTCGAGCCCGTCACCCACCTTGGTGGTGGTGAGCCGACGGGTGAGCCCGGCGTCGTTCCGCGTCGCGGCTGCCGCGCGGATCCAGTCCAGAGGGCTCGTCACGGCATCGATCCTGCCACGCCGACCGTGGCGCCGCCCGGTGGTCGCTGTGAGTCGCCCCTGGGGGCGGTGGGGCGCGGTGCGCAGTTCGGGGCGCATGCGGCACGGCATCCGAGGCAGGATCGGAACTACATCGCCCGCCAGCCGGAGGACCAGAGGAATGCCGAAGCCCCCCATGCCCGCGGAGGTGGCCGAGCCCTTCGCCCGGCCGAGCCCCGCCGTCGTCGCCGTGCTGAGGCCGAGCGGCGCAGCCTCGCCGACCTCGACCGGCTCGCCCGGCACTACACAGGGGCGCCGTACCGGGTGCGAGACCGTCCGCGGGTGAGCTGCTGGGTGCGGGTCGACCACTGGCACGCCTGGGGCGAGGCCGAGCTCGACGCGGCGACGAGGGCGGTGCTCGTGGACGGTCGATCGACGGCGTGGGACGTGGCCGGTCGGGTGGTGGGCCTCGGGTTCCTCGTCCTGGTCGTCGTCGCCCTCGATCAGGGGGCGGGAGAACGCACCGTGACCCTGGTGTTCCTCGTCGCGATCCTCGTCGGCTGGCTCTTCTCGGTAGCGGACCGGGTGGTTGGCGTCATCCGCCCGTTGTTGCCGTGGCCGTCCGCCCTGGCCCTGCCCACCAGCCTCCTCGGCGGTGGCCTGGCGCTGCTGTGGCTCAACGCCGATCTCCGGTGGTTCGTCGGCTTGGGCGTGGCCGTCCTCGCACTCGGCTGCCTCGCTCCGGTGGAGCGGTGGCTCCGTGCTCGGGGCCCCCGGGGGGCGGACGGCCCGAGATGGCCGCAGGGTGCGCAGGCGTTCGCCATCCTGTCGATCCTCGAGAGAGTGGCCTCGGCCGCACCGAGCCGCCTCATCCAGCTTGCCGGTCTGACGCCCGAGGCAGGAGAGGCCTGGCTCGATCGGCTCCGTTCCGAGCAGCTGCTCTTCGGCGGACGACGGCGTTCTCGGCTCTTCGGCGACGAGGCGGTGTTCATCACCGAGCCGGGCCGTGAACGACTCGCCCGGTGGCGCTCGGAGCTCGACCACCTGGCGACACCCGGCCTCAGCGGTGGACGTCCTCCACGGCCCCCACCAGAGCTCGGGTGACGATCGCGAGGTCCTCGTCCGAGGTGACGAAGGGCGGCATCGTGTAGACGAGGTTGCGGAACGGCCGGAGCCACACCCCGAGCTCGATTGCCGCGGCCGTCACCTCGTCCACCCGCACCGGCTCCCGCAGCTCCACGACGCCGACCGCTCCCAGCGTGCGCACCTCCGCGACGGAGTCGAGGGATGCCGCCCGCTCCAGCCCTGCTCGGAGCCCACGCTCGATGCGCGCCACCTCGGCCGCGGTCTGACGTGAGGTCAACAGGTCGAGGTTGGCCGATGCGACGGCGCAGGCGAGGGGGTTGCCCATGAAGGTCGGCCCGTGCATCAGCGCGCCCGCCTCCCCGCCGCTCACCCCCTCGGCCACCTCGCGGCTGCACAACACGGCCGCAAGGGACAGGTAGCCACCGGTCAGCGCCTTGCCGACGCAGAGGATGTCGGGGACGAGGTCGCCGCGGCCCGAGCCGGCCCAGAGGGGACCGGTGCGGTGGAACCCCGTCGCGATCTCGTCGTGGATGACGAGCGCACCGTGCTCGGCCGCGAGACGGTGGAGCACTCCGAGCGCGTACGGGCTCCATACGTGCATCCCCCCGGCGCCCTGGAGCACGGGTTCGACGATGACCGCCGCCACGTCATCGGCGTGGGCAGCGAAGAGCGCACGCGTCTCTCGCTCCCACGCCACCATGGCCTCGTCGTCGGGGGCGCGGTCCAGGCCACCCGGGGGGCGGCGCGCGAAGAGGTGCTCCGGCAGCAGGCCCCGGAACACCGAGTGCATCCCACCGACCGGGTCGGTGACCGACATCGGGGAGAACGTGTCTCCGTGGTAGCCACCGCGGACGGTGAAGAACCGGGTGCGACGCCGCCCCGCCGCCACGTGCCACTGGAGGGCCATCTTCATCGCGACCTCGACGGACACCGACCCGGAGTCGGCGAGGAACACGTGCTCGAGGGCGACCGGGGAGAGGGCGAGGAGCCGTCGGGCGAGCCCGACGGCCGGCTCGTGCGTCAGCCCGCCGAACATGACGTGCGCCATCGAGCCGAGCTGCCGGTGCGCGGCCGCGTCGAGCTCCGGCACGGCATACCCGTGGATGGCACACCACCACGACGACATCCCGTCCACCACCTCACGCGGCGCACCGCCCCGGTCGCGAAGCCGAAGCCGGATGCCGC
>JAQSWG010000060.1 GCA_029266735.1 Ornithinibacter sp. | reverse complement strand
ACGGCATCCGGGCAACGGAAAGCGCAGCGAACGCACCTTTCGCCGAGCACTTCCGCACGGATACAGTGCCGCCATGCCTGCCATCGACCGAACCCGCCTGACCGAGCTGCTCGCCGCCGAACAGGCGACGTACACCGAGCGGCATCCGCGCAGCCGCTCGCTGTTCGAGGAGGGCGACAACCTCTTCGGCAGGGTGCCGATGACCTGGATGAACAAGTGGACCGGGGGCTTCCCGCTCTACCTCGACCGGGCGGCGGGCAACCGGGTGACCGACGTGGACGGCCACACGTACGTCGACTTCGCGCTGGGTGACACCGCGGCCATGGCGGGCCACTCCCCCAGGCCGACCGTGGAGGCCGTCAACCGGCGCATGGGAGAGCTCGGTGGGGTCACGACGATGCTGCCGACGCAGGACGCCCAGTGGGTCGGCGCGGAGCTCACCCGGCGCTTCGGGATGCCGCTGTGGAGCTTCACGCTCTCGGCGACCGACGCGAACCGCTGGGCCGTGCGGCTGGCGCGGCTGGCCACCGGCAGGCCGAAGGTCCTCGTGTTCGCGTACTGCTACCACGGGTCGGTCGACGAGGCCTTCGCCCTGCCGGGGCCCGACGGCAAGGCCGAGTCCCGGCCCGGAAACGTCGCACCCCCCGTTGCCCTCGATCTCACCACCCGTGCCGCGACGTGGAACGACCTGGCGTCCGTCGAGCGCGAGCTCGCCCACGGTGACGTCGCCGCGATCCTCACAGAGCCGGCCCTGACGAACATCGGCATCGTCCTGCCGGAGCCGGGCTTCCTCGAGGGTGTGCGTGAGCTGGCCAGCCGCCACGGGGCCCTGCTGATGATCGACGAGACCCACACGTTCTCCGTCGGCTGGGGCGGCGCCACCCGCGCCTGGGACCTCGAACCGGACATCGTCGTCATCGGCAAGTCGATCGGCGGCGGCATCCCGTCCGGCGCCTACGGGATCACCGAGCAGGTGGCGTCGTCGGTCACCCGGCACACCGACTCCGGCGACGCCGATCTCGTCGACGTCGGCGGGATCGGAGGGACCCTTGCCGGGAACGCGCTCTCCACGGCCGCGATGCGCGCCACCCTGGATGCCGTGCTCACCGAGGACGCCTTCGCGCACATGACGCAGCTCGCCACGGCGTTCACCGAGGGGGTCCAGCGCACGCTGGACGAGCTCGACGTGCCGTGGTCGATCACCCAGCTGGGCGCCCGCGCCGAGTACCGGTTCACCCGTCCGGCACCCAGGAGCGGCGAGGAGTCGGCGGCCGCCCACGACGACGAGGTCGACGCCTACATGCACCTCGCGATGTGCAACCGGGGGGTCCTCATGACGCCGTTCCACAACATGGCGCTCATGTGCCCGGACACGACCCGCGGCGACGTCGACCGGCACACCTCGACGTTCCGCGAGGTGGTCGGAGCGCTCTACCCCTGAGCAGCCCGCGCCGCGCGCCGCGTCACGCGTCATGTCAGGGGCACGTCGAGATCAGGCAACACGCAGACGTCGGGGCCCCGCGATCGGCGTGTTGCCTCATCTCGACAGCTCGTCGCCGACCCAGAAGGCATTCAGCGGCGAGCACCCGGTCCGTCAGTCGCCGAAGCGCTCCCGGATGCCGACCAGCTCGACGGCGTGGGCGTCCAGTGCGCGGTCCTCGTCGTTGACCGGGACCCACGTGGGGCACGGGACGGCTCGGCGCTCCGCGTCGATCGCGACGAAGATCGTGCGGCAGTACGTGGTGAGCTCCATGCCGTCCGGGCCGGCGGCCGGGTCGCCCGACCGCACGTGGACGCCGATGTGCATGGAGGTGCGCCCGGTGTGGAGCAGGCGAGCCTCCACCTGAACGAGGTGGCCGATGCGCAGGGGCCGGTAGAACCTCACGCCCCCGGTGAAGATCGCAACGTTGTGGGCCTCTCCCGTCCACTGGGTCGCCAGGACGTGAGCCGCCTCGTCGATCCACCGCATGACGATGCCGCCATGCACCTTGCCGCCCCAGTTGACGTCGGTCGGCGCGGCGAGGAAGCGCATGACCACCTCGGGCGCCGTCCCGGCCTCCGTATATCGCTGGCCGGCCATGGCCGCCTCGACCTCCTGGCGCAGCTCGGCCCGCCGGGCAGCCCACTGCTGTTGCAGCTCCTCACCCAGCGTGCGCGGAACGAAGGCGCGCACGGGAGTCGAGCGGCCCTGGTCGTCGACGGCGACGAAGATCATGAGGCAGCGCGTCGCGGGGTCGAGCCGGCGCGTGCGGGGCTGTCCGGACGCCACGTCGACGGTGATGTGCATCGACGTCATCCCGGTGTGGACCACCCGCGCCGTGACCTCGACGAGCTCGCCGACCTCGACCGGGCGGGTGAACCGCACGTTCCCCACGTATGCCGTGACGGCGTAGGTCCCGCTCCACCCGGCCGCCGCGGCATACCCCGCCTTGTCGATCCACTCGAGCACCCGGCCGGCCGAGACGGAGCCGGACTGGCCGGCATCCGTCGGCGCCGCGAGGAACCGCAGGGTGATCTCCGCAGGGGGCGAGACGCTCGTCGTCATGGCGCCCATCATCCTCACGCGCGAGCCGCCGGGAGGAGCGTCGTCCTCAGGGGTGGGCGTGCTCCGCCAGCTGCGCCCGGCCGGCGCCGAGCACGGTGAGCGGGAGGAGGGTCTTGCCGGTCGGGCCGATCTCGATCTCGGTCCCCATCTGCGGACAGACGCCGCAGTCGAAGCACGGGGTCCAGCGGCAGTCGTCGACCTCGGTCTCGTCGAGGGCGTCGAGCCAGTCCTGCCAGAGCCACTCCTTGTCGAGCCCGGAGTCGATGTGGTCCCAGGGCAGCACCTCGGACTCCTCCCGCTCACGCGTGGTGTACCAGGCGACGTCGACGCCGAAGGGCGCCAGCTCGCGCCCCGCCGCGGCCATCCAGCGCTCGTAGGAGAAGTGCTCCGACCAGCCGTCGAAGCGACCCCCGTCGCGCCACACGGCCTCGATGACCCTGCCGACCCGGCGGTCGCCCCGGGAGAGCAGACCCTCGACGATGCCCGGCTTGCCGTCGTGGTACCGGAAGCCGATGGCAGAGCCGTAGCGGCGGTCGGACCGGAGGGCCTGACGCAGCTTCTCGAGTCGGGCGTCGGTCTCCTCGGAGCCGAGCTGTGCCGCCCACTGGAAGGGCGTGTGCGGCTTGGGCACGAACCCACCGATCGACACGGTGCAGCGGATGTCCCGGCGGCCGCTGACCTCGCGCCCGGTGTCGATGACCCGCTTGGCGAGGTCGGCGATCTGGAGGACGTCCTCGTCGGTCTCGGTCGGGAGGCCGCACATGAAGTAGAGCTTGACCTGACGCCACCCCGCGCCGTAGGCCGCGGCCACGGTGCGGATGAGGTCGTCCTCGCTGACCATCTTGTTGATGACCTTGCGGATCCGCTCGGACCCCCCCTCGGGCGCGAAGGTCAGCCCGGACCGCCGCCCGTTGCGGGTCAGCTCGTTGGCGAGGTCGATGTTGAAGGCGTCGACCCGGGTGGACGGCAGGGAGAGACCGGTGTTCGTCCCCTCGTAGCGGTCGGCCAGGCCCTTGGTGACGTCCGCGATCTCGGAGTGGTCGGCGGAGGACAGCGAGAGGAGACCCACCTCCTCGAAACCTGTGGCGGCCAGCCCACGCTCGACCATCTCGCCGATCCCGGTGATCGAGCGCTCCCGGACGGGACGGGTGATCATGCCCGCCTGGCAGAAGCGGCAGCCCCGGGTGCAGCCGCGGAAGATCTCCACGGACATCCGCTCGTGCACCGACTCCGCGAGCGGGACGAGCGGCTGCTTGGGATACGGCCAGGCGTCGAGGTCCATGACGGTGTGCTTGGCCACCCGCCACGGCACGCCGGGAGCGTTCGGCGCGATCCGCTGGATCCGGCCGTCCGGCAGGTAGCTCACGTCGTAGAAGGCCGGGACGTAGACCCCGCCGGTGCGCGCGAGGCGCATGAGGAGCTCGCGGCGACCACCCGGCATCCCCTCGCGCTTCCAGGCGCCGAGGATGTCGGTGATGGCCAGCACCGCCTCCTCGCCGTCGCCGACCACCGCGGCGTCGACGAAGTCCGCGATCGTCTCGGGGTTGAAGGCCGCGTGCCCGCCCGCCACGACGATCGGGTGGGTGTCGTCGCGGTCGACGGCGTGCAGCGGGATGCCGGCCAGGTCGAGCGCGGTGAGCATGTTGGTGTAGCCGAGCTCCGTGGAGAACGACACGCCGAGCAGGTCGAAGTCGCCCACCGGGCGGTGCGCGTCGACCGTGAACTGCGGCACGCCGCGCTCCCGCATGAGTGCCTCGAGGTCCGGCCACACCGCGTACGTGCGCTCGGCGAGCGCGTCTGGGCGCTCGTTGAGGACCTCGTAGAGGATCATGACGCCCTGGTTGGGCACCCCCACCTCGTAGGCGTCCGGGTACATGAGCGCCCACCGGACGGTGGCGTCGCCGGCGACGTCCCAGTCCTTGACGGTCGAGTTCAGCTCGCCGCCGACGTACTGGATCGGCTTGCTCACCTGCTCGAGCAGCGGCTCGAGCGAGCGGAAGACGGACTGACCGGGCATCCCCCAAGGGTAGGTCGCGGGATCACCTGCCCCAAAACGTGCTCGCCCGTGGAGCAGGGGGCCGCCGCAGGGTTCGTGGGCAGCGGGCAGACGGAAGGGGTGGCCACGTGTTTGGCTAGGCCCATGAGCCGCGACATCAGCGTCGACCTCGTCGTCATCGGGCTCGGGCCCGGAGGTGAGCACCTCGCGACCGAGGCGGCGAAGGCCGGGCTCTCGGTCGTCGGGGTCGACGAGCGGCTGGTCGGCGGCGAGTGCCCCTACTACGGATGCATCCCGTCGAAGATGGCGATCCGCGCCGCGAACACCCTCGCCGAGGCGCGCCGGGTCGGCACGCTCGCCGGCGCGGCCGAGGTGGCCCCGGACTGGGGCACCGTCTTCACGCGCATCCGCGACGAGGCGACCGACGACTGGGACGACCGCGTCGCCGTGGAGCGCCTGGAGAAGGCCGGGGTGCACTTCGTGCGTGGCCACGGCCGGCTCGCGGGCCCGGGCGTCGTCGAGGTCGCCGGAACGCGGTATGCCGCCGCGCGCGGGGTCGTGCTCAACACCGGTACCACCCCCACGGCACCGCCCGTCGACGGTCTCGCGGACAGCCCCTACTGGACCAACAGGGACGCCCTCGCCACGGCGCAGCTCCCGGCCTCCATGGTCGTCGTCGGCGGCGGCGCGATCGGCGTCGAGCTGGCGCAGGTCTTCGCTCGGTTCGGCACGAAAGTGAGCCTCGTCGAGGCGGCACCCCGCATCCTCGCGGCCGAGGAGCCCGAAGCCGCGGACGTGGTCGCCGATGCCCTCACCGCCGACGGCATCCAGCTCCTGGCCGGGGCGTCGCTCGACCGGGTGCGGCACGCTGAGGGCCAGTTCGCCCTGGCCGTCACCGACGCTGTCGGCACCAGGGTCGAGCTCCGGGTGGACCGGGTGCTCGTCGCCGCCGGGCGTCGGCCCAACATCACGGACATGGGGCTGGACACGGTCGGGCTGGACCCGGGCGCCCCTGCGGTCGACACCGACGAGCGGATGCGGGCCGGCGAGCGGCTGTGGGCGATCGGCGACATCACCGGCAAGGGGGCGTTCACCCACATGTCGATGTACCAGGCCGACGTCGCCCTGCGCGACATCCTCGGCCAGGACGGCCATCCAGCGGAGTACCACGCGGTGCCTCGGGTGACCTACACCGACCCCGAGGTCGGTTCGGTGGGGATGACCGAGGAGCGGGCGCGCCAGGCCGGCCTCGACGTCGCCGTCGGGTGCGCAGCGTTGTCGGCCTCGACGCGTGGGTGGATCCACGGGCCCGGTGGAGACGGCCTCGTCAAGCTCGTCGAGGACCGCGGAGCCGGGCACCTCGTCGGGGCCACGTCCGTCGGCCCGATGGGGGGCGAGGTGCTGGCGATGCTCGCGACCGCGGTGCACGCCCGGGTCCCCACGGCGACGCTTCAGGCCATGCCGCTGGCATACCCCACCTTCACCCGCGCCGTGGAGACGGCGCTGGCCGACCTGGCGGACTGAACGTGGCCGGCGGGGACCGCGTCGAGGCCGCGATGGCGGCCCATCCCCGCCAGCGGTTCCTCCCGCGGGCGGTCCGCCGCCAGGCGGGCTACGACGGCCCGCTGGACATCGGGCACGGCCAGACCAACAGCCAGCCGCGCACGGTCCACGCGATGATCCAGCTGCTCGACGTCCACCCGGGACACCGGGTGCTCGACGTCGGGTCCGGCTCCGGCTGGACCACGGCGGTCCTCGCCGAGCTCGTCGGACCGGGCGGGTCCGTGCTCGGGGTCGAACGGGTGCGCGACCTCGTGCTGTCGGGCTCGGCCGCCCTGGCTGCCGAGGGGATGCCGTGGGCCGGCATCCGGGCCGCCACCCCGGGAGTGCTCGGTGCGCCGGACGAGGCGCCGTTCGACCGGATCCTCGTCTCGGCCATGGCGCGTGAGCTGCCGGAGGAGCTCGTCGCACAGCTGGGGGCGAACGGCATCCTCGTGGCGCCGGTCCACGGGCGGATGCTGCGAGTCGCGCGTGACGACGCGGCCCCCGAGGGGCGCCGCATCACCGCTCACGGCGCCTACCGGTTCGTGCCGCTGGTCACCGACTGAGCCGGCGTTCCCCGGGCGGGCGGCTCACCGGGCGACAGGGACGACGCACACCGCCGGCAGCGTCAGGACCCGTAGTGGGCGTCGAGGCGGTCCTTGTACCGGTCGGCGACCACCTTGCGCTTGAGCTTGAGGCTGGGGGTGAGCTCGCCGCTCTCGACGGTGAGGTCGCGGTCGAGGATGGTGAACTTCTTGATGGTCTCCCAGCGGTTGAGTCCGGCGTTGAGCTGGTCGATGTAGCCCTGGACCATCTCACGGCACGCGTCGGAGGTGACGATCTCCTCGTAGGAGGCGCCCTCCATCCCGTGGTGGGCGGCCCAGCCCTGGATGGCGTCGGGGTCCAGCGTGACGAGCGCGGAGACGAAGTTGCGGTCGGCGCCGTGGACGACGAGCTGGCTGGCGTAGGGGCACAGGCCCTTGAACGTCGACTCGATGATCGACGGCGCGACGTACTTGCCGCCGCTCGTCTTGAACAGGTCCTTCTTGCGGTCGGTGATCCGGAGGAACCCGCGGTCGTCGAGCTCGCCGATGTCGCCGGTGTGCAGCCACCCCTCGGCGTCGATGGTCTCGGCCGTCGCGTCGGGGTTGTTGTGGTAGCCCTCCATGTTGCCGGGGCCACGCAGGAGCACCTCGCCGTCCTCGGCGATGCGCACCTCGGTCGTCGGGAGGGGCCATCCGACGCTGCCGTAGCGGTAGGCCTTGGGCCGGTTGACGAACGAGGCGGCCGCGGTCTCCGTCATGCCGTAGCCCTCGAGGATCTGCATGCCCATGGCGTCGAACCACCGGGCGACGTCGTGGTTCAGCGCCGCCGAGCCGGAGATGAAGAAGCGCACCCGGCCGCCGAAGCGGTCCCGGATCTTCGTGCCGATGACCTTGTCGGCGATGGCGTACTTGCGGGCCAGCATGCCGGTGGGGTTCTTCCCCTGCTCGCGCAGCTCGCTGACCTCGCGGCCGACGCCGCCGGCCCAGACGAAGAGCTTGTGCTTGATGCCGCCCTCCTCCGCCATCATCGTCGAGATCCGGCCGTAGGCCTTCTCGAAGATGCGCGGGGCGGCGCCCATGAACGTCGGCTTCACGACGGCCAGGTTGTCGATGATCTTGTCGATCCGCCCGTCGATGGCCGTGGGGAAGCCGATCTGCAGCGGCAGGGTGAGCAGAACCTTGCCGAACACGTGGGCGAGGGGCAGCCAGAGGTACTGCAGGTCGTCCTCGGAGAGGATGTTCGTGGCAGCGACAGCCGCGCCCTCGTAGGTCCAGGCGCTGTGGCGCAGCCGGACCCCCTTGGGGCGGCCGGTCGTTCCCGAGGTGTAGATGATCGTCGCGAGCTGGTCGTGCCGGATGCCGTCGATCCGCGCGTCGATCGCCCCCGGGTCCCCCGCGAGGTACTCCCGGCCCAGCTGGCGGACCTCCTCGAGGGTGAGTGTCCACGCGTCGGTGTCGGACACGCCGTCGAACACGACGACGCGCGTCACCGACGGCGTCGTCTCGCGGATGGAGCGGAGCTTCTCGAGCTGCTCGGCGTTCTCGGCGAAGACGACCTTGGCGCCGGAGTCGGCGAGGATGAACGCGACGTCGTCGGCCATCGTCGTGGGGTAGATCGTCGTCGTGGCCCCGCCCGCCACCATCGTGGCCAGGTCGGCCAGGGCCCACTCGTACCGTGTGCTCGACGCGATGGCCACCCGGTCCTCGGACTCCACACCGATGGCGATGAGGCCGGCACCGATCTCCCGAACGACCTCGTCGAGCTCCGACCAGGTGACGGTCACCCACTCGTCGCCGGACTCGGAGACGACGGCATGCATGTATGCCGGCCGGTCCGGTGTGGCCGCGACGCGGTCCCGGAAGAGGTGCGCGACGCTCTGCGCCTCGTTCTCGAGAATGGACTGGTCGACGGGCTCGTCGGTCGGGGCGTGGATCTGGGGAGAAGCGGTGAGCATCGAGCGTCGTCCTCGTCATTGGGGGCGTTGTGCCGGAATCCTGTCACACCGCGGCACCCATGGGAACGGGTGGTTACCGGCGGGTTGCCTCCACGTGGGCCGCGTCGACGAGCCCGACGGCGACCCATGAGACGACCATCGAGGACCCGCCGTACGACACGAACGGCAGGGGCAGACCCGTGACCGGCAGGAGCCCGAGGTTCATGCCGACGTTCTGCACCACCTGGACTGCCAGCCACGTGGCGACGCCCACCCCCACGAGGCGCCCGAAGGCGTCCACCGACCGCGACGCGACGACGAGGACCCGCAGCACGACGAACCCCAGGAGCACGAGGAGTCCAGCCGCCCCGACGAATCCGAGCTCCTCACCCGCGACGGAGAAGACGAAGTCGTTGAGCTGGTAGGGCACGAGACCTCCTTGCGTCCGCTGCCCCTCCATGAACCCCTGTCCCCACATGCCGCCGGCCCCGATCGCGAGGCGCACTTGTCGGGTCTGGTAGCCGCTCCCCTGCGGGTCCGCCGACGGGTCGGTGAACGAGGTCAGGCGGTCCCGCTGGTAGTCACTCAGCACCGGTGTCGTGAGGAGGACGACGACCGTGGCCATGGCCAGGACCGTCGCTGCCAGCAGCCAGCGGCGCGGCGCACCGGCCACCGCGACGACGACGGCACCGAGGGCGAGGACCACCGCCGCCGAGCCGAGGTCGGGTTGCAGCACGACGAGGGTGGTCGGCAGCGCCACGAGGAGTGCCGAGGTCAGCAGCTCGCGACCTCCGGGTGCCAGTCCCCGGTCGACCCGGCCGGCCAGCAGGGTTGCGAGCGCCAGGCAGAGGCCGACCTTGGCGACCTCGGCCGGTTGCACCGTGAAGCCGGCGAAGAGGGGGATCCAGGAGCGGGAGCCGTTGACGGTCACCCCCAGCGGCGTGAGGACGGCCAGCAGCGCGAGGAGCGACCCGGCATACACCCAGGGAGCCAACAGCCGGATCCGGTGCTGGCCGGCCCGGCTCACGAGGAGCGCCAGGGCGACGCCGACGACCGCCGCAACCAGGTGACGGACGAGGTAGGCCGTGCCGTCGGTGCGCGCCGTGGCCGACCACACGAGGAGCGCCCCGACGACGGAGGCACCGGCCGCCGCGACGTACAGCCCGACGTCGTGTCGGGCCCAGCGAGTCAGGCCGGCGGGCCCACGCTCTGACCCGGATGCTCGCATCCGGGTCAGGCGGGGACGATCTTGTTCAGCAGCTGGCGGCACTGCTCGACGTCCTCGGCCATGGCAGCGGTCAGCTGCTCGACGCTGTCGAACCGCAGGGTCGGCCGGATGTGGGCGGTGAACTCCACCATGACCCTCTCGTCGTAGAGGTCGAGGTCGTCGCGGTCGAGGACGTACGCCTCGACGGTCCGGCGGTCCTCCGTGGCGAAGGTGGGATTCGTGCCCACGCTGATCGCTGCCGGCATGGTGCGGTCAGGAGCGCCCGGTGCCAGGTCCATCCGGGTGAGCCACCCGGCGTACACGCCCTCCAGCGGCACGAGGCCCAGGGAGTCGGCGGAGAGGTTGGCGGTCGGGTACCCCAGGGCGCGACCGCGGTGGTTGCCGTGGACCACGGTGCCGATAACCCGGTGCGGACGGCCGAGGATCCGGGCCGCCTCCGCGACCTCGCCGTCCTTGAGCTTGCGGCGCGCCACCGTGGAGGAGAAGCGCTCGCCGTCCCCGACGTCGTCGAGGGCGATGACCTCGAAGCCGAAGTGCTCGCCGAGGTCCGCCAGCGTGGAGACGTCCCCGGCATTGCGGTAACCGAAGCGCGTGTCCATGCCGACGACGACCGACCGGGCGTCGAGACCTCGGACGAAGACCGCACGGACGAAGTCCTCCGGCGTCTGGGCCGCGAACTCCTTCGTGAAGTCGAGGACGAGGAGCCCCTCGACCCCGCTCTCGGCGATGAGGTCGTCGCGCACCTCTCCGGGCGAGATGAGCTCCAGCGCCTCCTGCGGCCGGAGCACGTGCGCAGGGTGGGGGTCGAACGTCACCGCGACACTGGGCAGCCCGAGCCGGTGTCCGGCCTCGACGAGTGCGGTGAACACCGCCTTGTGCCCGCGGTGGACCCCGTCGAAGTTGCCGAGGGTGAGGACACAGGGCCGCAGGGCCTCAGGGGTCCGGGACAGGTCGGTCCAGCGATGCACGCGCCCCACTCTACGAAGTCGCCGGTGCGAAGACGACGAGGCTGCGGGCGGTGGGTCGCGATTCGTCGAGCATCGCGACGAGGGTGCCGTCCGGGGCGATCGCCGCGACCGGGTCGGTGCGTCCGGGGACCAGCGACGGCAGCCGCTGCCCGAAGCCGAGAGTGCGGGCCTGCGCCTCGTCGAGCTCACGCACCGGGAAGACCGCTCGAGCCGCCTCGCCGAGCGGGATGACCGGCATCCGCTGCCCCTGCTGAGCCTCGAGGTCGGCGAGCGGGTGGGCGTGCTCGAGCCGCAGTCCGCCCACCCGAGTGCGTCGCAGGGCCGTGAGGTGCCCCCCGGTACCGAGCGCCGCACCGAGGTCGCGGGCCAGCGCGCGCACGTAGGTGCCCGAGGAGACCGTGACCTCCACGTCGACGTCGAGCAGTGGCGGACCGTCGGTGGCGGGGCCTCGGACGTGGCGGGCGTCCCCGACGACGAAGCGCGACACCGTGACCGGCCTGGCCGACAGCTCGACCGCCTCCCCGGCACGGGCGCGGTGGTAGGACCGCTCCCCCTTGACCTTGATGGCGCTCACCGCGCTCGGCACCTGGTCGATGGCTCCCGTCAAGGCGAGGGCAGCGGCCACGACGTCCTCTCGGTCCAGGCCATCAGCTCCCGGAGCCCACGTCACGTCGCCCTCGGCATCGTCGGTGAGGGTGCTCTGCCCGAGGCGGATCGTCGCGGTGTAGTCCTTGTCGGCCCCGACGAGGAAGGTGAGCAGGCGGGTCGCCCGGCCGACCCCCAGCACGAGCACCCCGGTGGCCATGGGGTCGAGGGTGCCGGCGTGGCCGACCTTTCGGGTGGCGCACAGCCTGCGGGCCCGAGCGACGACGTCGTGGCTCGTCCACCCCTGCGGCTTGTCGACGACGAGGATGCCGTCCGGCGTCGCCTCGGCGGACCGGGGCTGCGCGGGGTGGGTCACCCCGCTCCCCGGGCACCGCCCTCGGGGGTCGGCCCGTACCCGTCGGCCCCCACGGGCGCCGCGCGGCCGGGGCCGGGCTCCACCGGCGGGGTGTCGGCCTCACCCACTCCGCCTGGGCTGGGGGGCACGGCCGGCGCGGCATCCTCGTCGTCACGCTCCCTGCGGTAGGGATCGGCGTCCCCGGCGTACCGGGCACCGGCCGCGGCTCGGGCGACCTCCGCGTCACGCTCCTTGGCCTCCTTGAGGAGGTCCTCGAGGTGCGCGGCGGTCTCGGGGATCGCGTCGGCGATGAACTCCAGGCTCGGCGTGAGGCGAATGCCGAGCTGCTTGCCGACGAACGAGCGGAGCTTGCCCTTGTTCACCTCGAGCAGCCGGGCGGTCGTCGACCGCTGGGCCTCGTCGCCGAAGACGGTGTAGAAGAGCGAGGCGTGCTGGAGGTCTCCCGTGACCCGCACGTCCGTGACGGTGACGAAGCCGAGGTCCGGGTCCTTGACGATGGCGTCGAGGTTCTCGGCGGTCACCGTCTTGATGCGGTCGGCGATCTTCTGGGCGCGTGCGGTGTCGGCCACGGCTCCTCCTTGGCTCGTCGGGACGGGGGCTTCCAGCCTAGTGACCGGCGTGGCGGCGGTGGACGACGCCGGCCGCGGGAGCGACCCTGTCAGGGGGGCGGCTGGCGGGCAGGCACGGGCCGGGCCGCCGCACCACCGATGAGGTGCACCGACCTCCCCGACTTCGTCTGTCGCAGTGCCGGCGACACGCCGCCGAAGCGGCGGTCGCTGGCACTGCGACAGACGAGGTGAGGGTTCGGTCGGGAGCGCTCAGCCCACAGGCGGCCACGGTTCGCGCGTGACCCACCGGATCACGCCCTCAGCCTGGCCACCTGTGAGGGGAGATCCACCAGGGTCAGGCTCTCGGCTTCTCGCGCATCTCGTAGGTGCTGATGAGATCCTCGAGCTGAAGGTCGTTGAACGACCCGAGGTTGATGCCGCACTCGAAGCCCTCGCGGACCTCGGTGACGTCGTCCTTGAACCGCCGCAGACCCGCGATCTCGATGTTCTCCGCCACGACGACACCGTTGCGGGTGATCCGCGCCCGGGTGCCGCGCCGGATCTCGCCGCTGCGGACGATCGAGCCGGCGATGTTGCCGAACTTGCTGCTCCGGAAGATCTCACGGATCTCCGCCGTGCCCAGCTCGACCTCCTCGAACTCCGGCTTGAGCATGCCCTTGAGCGCCTGCTCGATCTCCTCGATCGCCTGGTAGATCACCGAGTAGTAGCGGATCTCGACGCCCTCGCGCTCGGCGACCTCGGCGTTCTGGCCCTCGGCCCGCACGTTGAAGCCGATGATGATGGCGTCGGACGCCATCGCGAGGTTGATGTTGTTGAGCGTGATCGCGCCGACGCCGCGGTCGATGATCCGCAGGTCGACCTCCTCGCCCACGTCGATCTGGAGCAGGGCGTCCTCGAGCGCCTCGACCGAACCCGACACGTCACCCTTGAGGATGAGGTTGAGGGTGTCGACCTTGCCCGCCGCGAGGGCCTCGTTGAGGTCCTCGAGCGAGATGCGCTTGCGGGCCTTGGCCAGGCTCGCCTGGCGGTCGGCCGCCTCGCGCTTCTCGGAGATCTGGCGCGCGGTGCGGTCGTCGGGGGCGACGACGAAGGTGTCGCCGGCCCGCGGGACGGTGGAGAGGCCGAGAACCTGGACCGGACGGGACGGGAGTGCCTCCGGGACAGAGTTGCCGTGCTCGTCGAGCATGGCTCGGACGCGGCCGTGCGAGGAGCCCGCGACGATGGCGTCACCGACGCGCAGCGTGCCCGACTGGATGAGGACGGTCGCCGTGGCGCCGCGGCCCTTGTCGAGGTTCGCCTCGATCGCGATGCCCCGGGCGTCGCGCTCGGGGTTGGCCCGCAGGTCGAGGGCCGCGTCGGCCGTGAGGAGCACGGCCTCGAGCAGCTGGTCGATGTTCTGTCCCTGCTTCGCGGAGACGTCGACGAACATCGTCTCGCCGCCGTACTCCTCGGCGACGAGGTTGTACTCGGTGAGCTGCTGGCGGATCTTGGCCGGGTTGGCCCCTTCGACGTCGATCTTGTTGACGGCGACGACGATCGGGACGTCCGCGGCCTGGGCGTGGTTGAGCGCCTCGATGGTCTGCGGCATGACGCCGTCGTCGGCGGCCACGACGAGGATCGCGATGTCCGTGACCTTGGCACCACGGGCACGCATGGCGGTGAACGCCTCGTGGCCCGGGGTGTCGATGAAGGTGATGGCCCGCTCCACGCCCTCGTGCTCCTTGTGGATCTGGTAGGCGCCGATGTGCTGCGTGATGCCACCCGCCTCACCGGCGGCGACCTCGGCGTTGCGGATCGCGTCGAGCAGGCCTCGAGGTCGTCCTCCTCCTCGGTGTCGACCCCGATCTCGAGGTCGATGTTGAAGGAGTCGAAGAGCTCGCGCTCCTCCTCCTCGGGCGAGACCATGCGGATGTCGTAGCCGAGCTCGCCACCGAGCAGCCGGAAGGTGTCCTCGTCGAGGCTCTGCGTCGCCGTGGCCATCTCACCGAGGTGGAACAGCACGGTGACGAGCGCGCCCGGGTTCGCGTCGATCTTGTCGGCGAAGTCGGACAGGCTGGCGCCCTGGCGGATCTGGATGACGGTCGTGCCGTCACCACGGGGGACGCTGACGCCACCGATCGACGGTGCCTGCATCTCCTCGAACTCGAGGCGCTTCGCGCGCTTGGACTTGCGCGCCCGGCCGGGGCGACCTCCACCTCGGCCGAAGGCGCCCTGCGTGCCGCCACGACCTCCGGGGCCACCGCGGAAACCGCCACCTCCGGGACCGCCACCGGGTCGGCCGCCGAAGCCGGCGCCACCACCGCCGGGACGCGCTCCGGGAGCACCGGTGCGCGCACCGCCGCGGGTCGAACGGTCGCCGGGACGGGCCACCGCGCTGCGGTCGGGCATCATGCCGGGACTCGGGCGGACGCCGCCGGGGCGTGGGCCCGCCGCGCCCGGAGGGCCACCCGGGCGGGGACCGCCGGGCCGGCTCTGGGGTCGGGGCATACCTTGGCTGGCCGCGAAGGGGTTGTTGCCCGGCCGCGGCGACGGCTCGCGGGTGCGGCCCATCCCCTGGCTCGGGGCGAACGGGTTGTTGCCCGGGCGGGGGCTGCTGCCCGGGCGGGGTGCCGGACGAGGAGCGCCCTGGCCGGCCTCACGAGCGGCGGGCGCCACCGGCGCTGCCGGGGCAGGCCCCGAGGGGGCCGGCGCTGACGGGGCAGGCCCCGAGGGGGCCGGCGCGGCAGGAGCGGTCTCGGCGGGAGCCGGCGCGGACGGCGCTGGCGGCGCTGATGCCGCCGGGGCCGCAGGCGCTGCAGGACGAGACGCGGGGGCCGGACCGGCAGCCGGTGCAGTGGTCGCCGGGGCCGGGGAGGCTGCCGCCGCAGGGGCCGCCGCCGGTGCCGGGGATGCCGGCGCCGATGGTGCGGACTCGGCAGCGGCCGGAGCAGCTGCCGCCTTAGCCGGGGTCGCGCCGGCGGCCTTCTTCGCAGGGGCGGCGGCCTTGGGTGCGGCTTCTGGGAACTTCTCCCGGTAGCGCCGCACCACGGGGGGCTCGATGGTCGAGCTGGCGCTCTTGACGTACTCGCCCATGCCGTTGAGGCGCTCGAGGAGGACCTTGCTGGTCACTCCGAGCTCCTTGGCAAGTGCGCTCACACGGACTTTAGACACGTTTCTCCTGTCCAGGTCCGGGCACTGCGCACGGACCGTCGTTACAGCTGGGGGGTGCTCATCGCTGAGTACTCATCGGGTGCTCATCAGCGTCAAACCCGCTCTCGGTTCTTGCTCTTGGACGGTTGGCCCTGCGTGTGGGCCCTGACCCAGTCGTCGACCGCTGTGTGGTCCGGTGGCGTGCTGCTGCGCAGCGCGCGCCCGAACGCCCGACGGCGGACGGCCAGGTCGAGGCACGAGACGACCGGGTGCAGCCATGCGCCACGCCCCGGACGACGGCGCTCGGGGTCCGGGACGACGACGGGGATGCCGGCCGCACCGGGCCCGAGGACCACTCGCAGGAGTGCCGACCGGCTATCCGCCCCACGACACCCGATGCAGGTGCGCACCGGGTGGCCGGGCCGGAGTCCAGTCCGGTCGGTCTGAACCACTCTACCGCCTACCCGCGGTCGGGCGCGTCACCAGTGCGCTGCCCCGCCGGGACCGCCCCGCCGGTGTCGGGTCGGATGTCGATGCGCCACCCGGTGAGCTTGGCGGCGAGGCGGGCGTTCTGCCCCTCGCGCCCGATGGCGAGCGACAGCTGGTAGTCGGGGACGACGACGCGTGCGGACCGCAGCTGGCGGTCGACGATCTCGACCGACGACACCCGGGCGGGTGACAGCGCCGCAGCGACGAACGTCGCGGGATCCTCGGACCAGTCGACGATGTCGATCTTCTCGCCGTGCAGCTCGCTCATGACGGCCCGCACCCTGGCACCCATCGGGCCGATGCAGGCCCCCTTGGCGTTGAGCCCTGGAACGGTCGAGTGCACCGCGATCTTCGTGCGGTGCCCGGCCTCGCGAGCGAGCGCGGCGATCTCCACGCTGCCGTCCGCGATCTCGGGCACCTCGAGGGCGAACAGCTTGCGGACGAGGTTCGGGTGGGTGCGGGACAGCCCGATCTGCGGGCCGCGGAGGCCTCGCTTGACGGACACGACGAAACAGCGAAGGCGCTGGCCGTGCACGTAGGACTCCCCGGGCACCTGCTCGGCAAGCGGAAGGATCCCCTCGACGCTCCCGAAGTCGACGGTCACGTGCCGGGGGTCGGGGCTCTGCTGGATGATCCCGGCGACGATGTCGCCCTCTCGACCCTTGAAGTCACCGAGGATCGCCTCGTCCTCGATGTCCCGTAGCCGCTGCACGATGACCTGCCGCGCCGTGGCCGCAGCCACACGGCCGAACCCGGTGGGGGTGTCGTCGAACTCCGGGCCCAGTTCCCGCCGTGCGTGAGCAGGGTTGCCCTCCTCGTCGAGCTCACCCTCGAGCGCCGGCACCTCGAGCTCTTCGCGGGCCCACACGACGACGTGCCCCGTCTTGCGGTCCAGCTCCGCGCGGGCGTGACGGTAGTGGCCCTCGGTGCGCTGGTACGCGAGAAGGAGCGCCTGCTCGATGGCCGGGATGAGCACGTCCAGGGAGATCCCGCGCTCACGCTCGAGAGCGCGCAGGGCGGAGAGGTCGATGTCCATGGTCAGCTCTCCCTGCTCTCGTCGGGACGGGCGAACTCGACCTCCACCACCGCGCGCTCGATGCCGGCATACGGCAGCGTCTCCCGGCGAGCGGGGGTCGTGCGCGTGGCTGGCAGGTCCAGCGTCACCGTGGTCGCGTCCGCAGCGGTGACCCGGCCGGTGACGTCGACGCCGTCGTGTCGGGCCGTGACGAGCCGGCCGACGTTGCGACGGAAGTGGCGAGGCTCGGTGAGGGGCCGACCGACTCCGGGTGAGGAGACCTCCAAGGTGTAGGGCTGCTCCCCCAGTGCGCCCGAGCGGTCGAGCGCCCCGCCGACGAGGCGGGCGGCGTCGGCGACCTCGTCGAGGGAGAGCGGCTCGATGCGTTCGGTGGCCGACTCGACGTCACCGAGGTCCCGGTCGAGGAGCACCTTGACGACGCGACGCTTCCCGGCGGGGGTGACGGTGACGTCCTCGAGAACCAGTCCGGTGCCTGCGAGGGCCTGCTCGAGGTCGGGCGTGATGTGCTCTGCGGTGGTCATCTGGCCCTCCCTCTCTGCAGTTAGCCGCCGGCCGGTGGCCGCCGACCACCACTGTAGGACACCTCTGGAGGCGCGTGGCGCGCGTGGAATGATGCGCGGATGGCGCTGGGACCAGGCGGGACGGTCGCTCGACGCGCCGTCATCTGGACCGCTCTGGGCGCCTTCGCGTTCCCCACTGCCGGGTGCGGCATCCGGCTCGAGGACGACGCGCCGCGGCTGCCCCTGGTGCCGACCCGCACGCCGGTTCCCGCCGAAGCGGAACTCGTGGCCCTCACGCAGGACACGGCCGCGCTGGCCGACGCAGCCGCCGCGCTCGGCGGCACCCTCGGGAACACCCTGGCGACCCTGCACCGTCGCCAGCACACGGTCCTGACCACCACGCTCGTGCGTCAGCAGGTGCCCATGGATGCGTTGGCGGCCCAGCCGACGACCACGCCTGCGCCGCGGAGCACGGGTCCACCGGGCCCCACGCCAGCAGCGACGACAGCTCCTCCGGGACCCTCGGGCACGGCTCGACCGACGATCGACGGGCGCGCGGCCCTGGCCGCCGCCGAGGGCGCCGCCGCGGCATCGGCCGGCGACCTCGCCGGGGTCGGGCAGGACCTGCGGGCCACGGTCGCGGCCCTGCACGCCCAACGGTATGCCGCGGCCACAGTGCTGTCGGGCCGCCCGCCGACGGTCCCCCACGATGCGGTGAGCGGGGAGCCGGTCCGCGCGCTCGCCGCGGAGACCGCTGCCGCCATCTGGATGTTCGAGGTGGTCAGCGCCCGGTCGCGCGGAGGGCAGCGGACGCGCTCGGACACCACGCTTCGGGCGCTGCAGGGTCTGCTCGCCGACCAGGTGGCGGGTGGGTCACGGCCCGAGGATGCGCTAGGCCACCCTCTCCCCTTCGAGGTTCGGACTGCCGCCGACACCACGCGGCTCGCCCGCCAGGTGCTCGAGGCGCTGAGGGCGGGATATGGCGGGCGCCTCGAGCCCGTCGTGGCCGAGAGCGGCGCCGACGGGATGGCGGCGCTGACCCGATGGCTGGGGACCGTGGAGGTCGAGGCGCACCGGTGGGGCCTCGGCCTCCGGCCGTTCCCGGGTCTGGAGTAGGCGTGCCGGACATCCCGGTCATCCCGGCCGAGTGGCTGGCCTTCATGTCGCGCCTTCCACCGGAAGGGGGTCCGTCCGGCGCAGAGTGGGCCGGCCAGGCCCAGCGACTGATGCGTGAGCAGTTCGCCCGGTGGGACCTCGAGCCCGACGGTCCGCTCCGCACCGGGTGGACCGCGGTGGTGGCTCCCGTGGTCCGGGACGGGGAACGGCTGGTGCTCAAGCTCGTCTGGCCGTGCGTGGACACCGATGCGGAGCCGTTGGCGCTCCGGCACTGGGCGGGGAACGGGGCCGTTCGGCTCGTCGCCGCCGAACCGTCCCGCGGCGCCTTGCTCCTCGAGCGGCTCGACGCCTCCCGAGACCTCCTGGGCGCCGACATCGACGAGGCCTGCACGATCATCGGCACGCTGCTGGGCAGGCTCCACCGGCCCGCGCCGCCCGCCCTCCGACGGCTGGGACCGTGGTCCGAGGGGTGGCTGGACGAGCTGCGGCGGAGGGAGTCACTGCCGCGCCGTTTCGTCTCCCGCGCTGTCGGGCTGCACCGTGAGCTGATGTCGCTACCGGACAGTGAGGCGGCCCTGCTCCATGGGGACCTCCACTTCGAGAACGTCCTTGCGGGAGAGCGTGAGCCGTGGCTGGCCATCGACCCCCAGCCCATCGCCGGTCACCCTGGGTTCGAGCTGCACGCCGTGCTGCGCAACCGCAAGGAGGAGCTGGGAACGGGACCGGCCTTCCGCTGGTCGGTCCGACGACGCGTGGAGCTGGTCTGCGAGGCGGCCGGCATCGACGTCGACCTGGCCCGGCTCTGGACGATCGTCCGGTGCGGCATCGAGGCCGTCTGGGCGCTCGACGACGACAACCCGGACGAGGTGTCCTTCAGCATCACGCTCGCCAAGGCCTTGGACGACTGAGCCGGCCGACGTGCGCCGTGCTCGCCTGCAACCTCCACTCTTGTTGCGGCAGACCGGACCGCCCCAAGGAACGTCCCGGCATACGGTGGAACGATGGCGAACCGGCTCGCGGACTCCCTCAGCCCCTACCTGCTCCAGCACGCCGACAACCCCGTCGACTGGTGGGAGTGGGGTGACGAGGCGTTCGAGGAAGCGCGCCGCCGGGACGTGCCGCTGCTGCTGTCGGTGGGCTACGCCGCCTGCCACTGGTGCCACGTCATGGCGCACGAGTCGTTCGAGGACGAGGAGGTCGCGGCGGCGGTGAACCCCCGGTACGTCGCCGTCAAGGTCGACCGGGAGGAACGGCCGGACGTCGACGCCGTCTACATGGCTGCGACGACGGCCCTGACCGGCCACGGCGGCTGGCCGATGACGTGCCTGCTGACCCCGGACGGTGACCCGTTCTTCGCGGGCACCTACCTTCCCAGGGCGCAGCTCCTCTCGCTCCTCGACTCGGCATCCGAGGTGTGGCGCACCCAGCGGGAACGGGTGCTGGAGTCGGGCGCGCACGTCGCCGCACGGCTCCGGGAGGTCACCGGCCCCCCTGCGCCGGCCGCCGTGGATGCCGCCGCCTGCGACACCGCCGCCCGGCGCCTCCGCGCCGCGTACGACGACGCGCGCGGCGGCTTCGGCGGGGCGCCGAAGTTCCCGCCATCCATGGTGCTGGAGTTCCTGCTCCGCCACCACGCCCGCACCGGCTCGTCCGATGCCCTGGCCATGGTGCGGGGGACGTGCGAGGCCATGGGCCGCGGCGGGATGTACGACCAGCTCGGCGGGGGCTTCGCCCGGTACTCCGTCGACGCCGACTGGGTGGTGCCGCACTTCGAGAAGATGCTCTACGACAACGCTCTGCTGCTGCGGGTCTACGCCCATCTGTGGCGGACCACCGGCGACGCCCTCGCGCGGCGGGTCGCGGAGGAGACAGCCGACTTCCTCCTTCGCGACCTGCGCACCCCCGAGGGCGGCTTTGCCTCGGCGCTGGACGCGGACACCGTCGTCGACGGCCACTCGCACGAAGGCCTCACCTATGCCTGGACCCCCGCCCAGCTCGACGAGGTGCTCGGCCCGGAGGACGGCTCCCGAGCTGCAGCGCTGCTGGAGGTCACCGACGAAGGAACCTTCGAGCACGGCTCGTCGACCCTTCAGCTGCGCCGCGACCCGGACGACCCCCAGTGGTGGGGCGCCGTGCGCGAGCGCCTCCTGACCGCCCGCGAGGAGCGGCCACAGCCGAGTCGCGACGACAAGGTCGTCACCGCATGGAACGGCCTCGCCGTCGCCGCCCTCGCGGATGCCGGTGCGATCCTGCAGCGTGTCGACCTCGTCGAGGCGGCCGCCACGACCGCCGCCTTCGTCCTGCGCACCCAAGACGTCGAGGGGACGTTGCGCCGCACCTCCCGGGGCGGCGTCGTGGGTTCGTCCCCTGCGGTGCTCGACGACCACGGCGACCTTGCCGAGGGGCTCCTGGCGTTGCACCAGGCGACGGGCGACGCCCACTGGGCCGAGGCCGCCGTCACCCTGCTGGACCGCTCGCTCGAGCGGTTCGTCGATGGGAACGGGGTCGTGCACGACACGGCGAACGACGCCCCAGCCCTCTTCTCCCGCCCCGCCGGCAGGTCGGACAACGCCGAGCCGTCAGGCGCCGCCGCGCTCGCCGGCGCCCTGCTGACGGCATCCGCGCTCACCGGGTCGACCCGACACCGCACTGCGGCGACGGACGTGCTGGCCGCGTGCGGTGCGGTTGCGGCGCAGGACCCGCGCTTCGCGGGGTGGTCGCTCGCCGTGGCGGAGGCGGCGCTCGCCGGGCCGCTCCAGGTCGCGGTCGTCGGCGAGGGACCTGTCGCGGACGAGCTCGTGCGAGTGGTCCGGGCGTCCAGCTCACCCGGCCTCGTCCTCGTCCACGGGATGCCGGACACGCCCGGCATCCCGCTGCTGGCCGACCGCCCGCTCGTCGACGGGGGCCCGGCGGCCTACGTATGCCGTGGGTTCGTGTGCGACCGGCCCGTCACCACGCCGGAGGCCCTGCTCGCCGCCCTGAGGTCCTGACGGCGTCCCGGCTCGCCTCCGGGCATGTGCTCACCCCCATCCCGCTCGCCGGGTGGCGGCCCTGCGCATG
>JAQSWG010000059.1 GCA_029266735.1 Ornithinibacter sp. | reverse complement strand
GACGACTTCGGCCAGTGGGACCCCAAGAACCAGCGGCCCGAGCTGTGGAACCTCTTCAACCCCCGGCACCGCCCCGGTGAGCACGTCCGCGTGTTCCCGTTGTCGAACTGGACCGAGCTGGACGTGTGGCGGTATGTCGAGCGCGAGGGCATCGACCTGCCGGCGCTCTACTACACGCACGAGCGCGAGGTCTACGCCCGGGACGGCATGCTCCTCGCCGTGGGCCCGTGGTCTCGTCCGCGCGCCGACGAGACGGTCACCCGGCGCCGGGTGCGCTACCGCACGGTCGGCGACATGTCGTGCACCGGCGCCGTCGAGAGTGAGGCCGTCTCGGTCGCGGACGTCGTCGCCGAGGTCGCCGCCTCGACGCTCACCGAGCGCGGGGCCACGCGGGCCGACGACCGCATCTCCGAGGCCGCCATGGAGGACCGGAAGAAGGAGGGGTACTTCTGATGCACCCCATGAAGTTCGCCCACGCAGAGCGTGGGACCCGCGTTCGTTCCGCCCACGCGAAGCGTGGGACCCGCCTCCGATACTTCACGGGGGCCCCGCGATGAGCACCCTCCTGCGGCTCGCCACCGCCGGGTCGGTGGACGACGGGAAGTCGACCCTCGTCGGCCGCCTGCTCCACGACAGCAAGTCGGTCCTCGCCGACCAGCTGGACGCGGTGGAGCGGGTCAGCCGGGACCGCGGGCTCACCTCGGCCGACCTGGCGCTCCTCACCGACGGACTGCGGGCCGAGCGAGAGCAGGGCATCACCATCGACGTCGCGTACCGCTACTTCGCGACGGCGCACCGTTCGTTCGTCCTCGCGGACTGCCCCGGGCACGTCCAGTACACCCGCAACACCGTGACCGGTTCCTCGACCGCGGACGCCGTCGTCCTCCTCGTCGACGCCCGCAAGGGGGTCCTCGAGCAGACGCGGCGGCACCTTGCCGTGGCGGCGCTCATGCGCGTGCCGCACGTCGTCGTCGCGGTCAACAAGATCGACCTCGTCGACCACAGCGAGGACGTCTTCCGGAGCGTCGCCGCCGACGTCCGCTCCCTCGCGGTCGAGCTCGGCATCCCGGACGCGCACGCCGTCCCCGTGTCAGCCCTCGTCGGCGACAACGTCGTCGACCGCTCGACGAACACACCCTGGTACGGAGGGCCTTCGCTCCTCGAGCTCCTCGAGGCCCTTCCTCCGGACACCGACCCGGCCCACGAGTCGTTCCGGATGCCGGTGCAGGTGGTCGTTCGTCCGCAGGGCGCCGCGCGGTCCCCCGAGCACGTCGAGTACCGGGGATATGCCGGTCAGCTGGCATCCGGTTGGGTGCGGGTGGGCGACGAGGTCGTCGTCCTGCCGTCCGGCACCCGCACCACCGTGTCAGGTATCGACCTCGGTGAACGGTCGCTGGACGTCGCCGTTGCACCCCAGTCCGTGACCATCCGCCTCACCGACGACGTCGACGTGAGCCGCGGCGACCTCCTGTGCACGGCGTCCGATCCCGTCCCGCTGCGCCAGGAGGTCCAGGCGCTCGCCTGCTGGCTGGGAGACGAGCCACTGCATCCGGGGGCGCGGCTGCTCGTCAAGCACGGGTCCCGCACGGTGCTGGCGATGGTGCGCTCGGTCGACGGCCGCCTCGACCTCGACGCGATGCGGCTGACGCCCGCAGATCGCTTGCAGCTCAACGACATCGGCCGCGTGACGGTCCGGTTCGCCTCCTCCCTCCCGGTCGAGGACTACTCGTCCTCACGACGCGGTGGTGCCTTCCTCCTCGTCGACCCGGACGACGGCCGAACACTCGCCGCGGTCATGGCCGGAGCCCTGGCTCCCGGGGAGCACCCCGGATGACACTCCCCGTCGGGCTCGACGTCACCGGGCGGCGCGTCGTCGTCGTCGGGGGCGGGCCGGCGTCCGCCTCCGGTGTCTCGACCCTCCTCGCCGCCGGCGCCCTCGTGGAGGTCGTGGCGCCCTATGTGTGCGAGGAGCTCGCAGTCCTCGTGGCGTCGGGTGAGGTCGCCTGGGCGCCCAGGGACTACGAGGGCCGTCATGACCTCGACGGCGCCTGGCTCGTGCACACTGCCTCCGGCGACCGAGAGGTCGACGACGCGGTCCGGGCCGACGCCCTCGACCTCCGGGTGTGGTGCCTCGCCGCGACGGCGGCCGATTCGACGGCCCATCTCCCGGCCACGACGTCGGTGGCGGCCGGTGACGTCACCCTGACCGTCGCCGCACACACGGGCTTCGACCCCGCGCTCGCCACGGCCGTCGTCCGGCAGGTCGGTGCGGTCCTCGCGAGCGGGTCGCTCGACCTGCGCCGGCGCACGCCGCGTCCGGGGTCCGGCTGGGTGGCCCTGGTCGGTGGAGGCCCCGGCGCCGACGGCCTGCTGACCACCCGGGGCCGAGAGCTGCTCTCCGTCGCCGACGTCGTCGTCGTCGACCGGCTGGCGCCGCAAGGAGTCGTCGACCGGCTACCCGCGAACGTGCGGGTGGTCGACGTCGGCAAGGCTCCAGGGCGCCACACGATCCCGCAGGACGAGATCAACGCGCTCCTGGTCGAGGAGGCCCTCGCCGGACGGGCGGTGGTGAGGCTCAAGGGAGGCGACCCCTACGTCCTCGGGAGGGGCGGAGAGGAGCGACAGGCGTGCGAGGCTCACGGCATCCCCGTCGAGGTGGTTCCGGGGGTGACGAGCGCGGTCGCGGTGCCCGCCGCGGCCGGTATCCCGGTCACCCACCGCGGGGTGGCTCGCGGCGTCACCATCGTCACGGGCCACGACGAGCTCCCGGCCGTGCCGAACGGCACGGACCACACCGTCGTGCTGCTCATGGGAGTGGGGCGACTCGCCCGGTCGGCCGAAGCCCTCGTCGCCGCCGGGCGTCCCGGGTCGTGCCCCGTGGCGCGCCTCAGCCCTGACCATCCTCAGCCGCTCGAGGTCGCCCACCTCTGAGCGCCGCCCTGCCCGGGCCGTCTCGGCACCGGCATCCGGCCGCACCCGACGGCGGGCCGGACGGCTGAGCGCGTCAGGCGGTGAGCGACCGCAGGACGTACTGCAGAATGCCGCCGTTGCGGTAGTAGTCCGCCTCGCCGGGGGTGTCGATCCGCACGAGCGCCTCGAAGCTGGACTCCGCACCGTCCTCCCGGGTGACGGAGACCGTGACCGCCTTCGGCGTCCGGCCCTCGTTCAGCTCCTCGACACCGGAGATCGAGAACGTCTCGGTGCCCGTCAGGCCGAGGGTCTCGGCGTCCTGGCCCTGGGGGAACTGGAGCGGGAGGACACCCATCCCGATGAGGTTCGACCGGTGGATCCGCTCGTAGGACTCGGCGATGACCGCCCGGACGCCGAGGAGGGCGGTCCCCTTGGCGGCCCAGTCCCGCGAGGAACCGGATCCGTACTCCTTGCCGGCGAGGACCACGAGCGGCACCCCCGCAGCCTGGTAGGCCGCCGATGCGTCGAAGATCGTCGTCTGCTCGCCGCCGGCGAGGAAGTTCCGCGTGAAGCCGCCTTCGACGCCGTCGAGGAGCAGGTTCTTGAGCCGGATGTTGGCGAACGTGCCCCGGATCATCACCTCGTGGTTGCCGCGGCGCGAGCCGTAGGAGTTGAAGTCCTTGCGCTCGATGCCGTGGTCGGCGAGGTAGCGGCCGGCCGGCGAGTCGGCCTTGATCGACCCGGCAGGGCTGATGTGGTCGGTCGTCACCGAGTCGCCGAGCCGAGCGAGCACCCGAGCCCCGCGGATGTCCGTGACCGGCGTCGTCTCCGAGCGCATTCCGTCGAAGTACGGAGGCTTGCGGACGTAGGTGGAGTCCGGGTCCCAGGCGAAGGTGTCCCCCTCGGGCGTCGGCAGCGACTGCCACCGCTCGTCACCTGCGAAGACGTCGGCGTAGTCGGAGGTGAACATGTCCTTGTTGATGCTCTCCGCGATGGTTCGCTCGACGTCCGCGGGGGCGGGCCACAGGTCTCGGAGGAAGACGTCGTTCCCGTCGGTGTCGCGACCCAGTGGCTCGGTCTCGAAGTCGAAGTCCATCGTGCCGGCGAGCGCGTAGGCGATGACGAGCGGCGGGCTGGCGAGGTAGTTCATCTTGACGTCGGGGTTGATCCGACCCTCGAAGTTCCGGTTGCCCGACAGCACCGACACCACGGCGAGGTCGTGCTCGTTCACCGCCTGGGAGATCTCCTCGTTGAGCGGACCGGAGTTCCCGATGCACGTGGTGCAGCCGTAGCCCACGAGGTGGAAGCCGAGCTTCTCGAGGTAGGGCCACATGCCGGCCTTGTCGTAGTACCCGGTCACCACCTTCGACCCCGGGGCCATCGACGTCTTCACCCAGGGCGGCACGGAGAGCCCCCGCTCGACGGCGTTCTTCGCGAGCATCGCCGCGGCCATCATCACCGAGGGGTTCGAGGTGTTCGTGCAGCTCGTGATCGAGGCAATGGACACGATGCCGTGGTCGATCTCGAAGCTGGCCCCCTCCGGCGTCGTCACCGTGACCGGCTGACGCGGCCGGTCGTCACCGGTCCCCTCGTCGGCCGGCTTGTCCCCGCCATTGTCGCGGTCGACCCCCATCCCGCTCGTGGCCGTCGGGTCGCTCGCGGGGAAGCTCGCCCCCGGCCCGCGGTCGCCTTCGTGGTGCGCGACGTAGGTCGGGAGAACCTTCCGGAAGGCGGTCTTGGCCTCGGTCAGCGCGATGCGGTCCTGTGGCCGCTTCGGGCCGGCGATGGACGGGACGACCGTGGACAGGTCCAGCTCCAGGTACTCGCTGTACCGCGCCTCCGGCTGGTCGGGGCCCGACTGCAGCCACATGCCCTGCTCCTTGGCGTACGCCTCGACGAGCGCGACGGACTCCGCCGACCGGCCGGTGAGGCGCAGGTACTCGAGGGTGACGTCGTCGATCGGGAAGATCGCGCAGGTGGAGCCGAACTCCGGGCTCATGTTGCCGATCGTGGCGCGGTTGGCCAGCGGCACCGCGGACACGCCTTCGCCGTAGAACTCGACGAACTTCCCCACGACACCGTGCTTGCGGAGCATCTCGGTGATCGTCAGCACGACGTCGGTGGCGGTCGCCCCTGGCGGGATGGACCCGGAGAGCTTGAACCCGACCACCCGCGGGATGAGCATCGACACCGGCTGGCCGAGCATGGCCGCCTCCGCCTCGATGCCTCCGACGCCCCAGCCGAGCACTCCCAGGCCGTTGACCATCGTCGTGTGGCTGTCGGTGCCGACGCAGGTGTCGGGGTAGGCGACACCGTTGCGGACCATCACCGTGCGGGCGAGGTGCTCGATGTTGACCTGGTGGACGATGCCGGTGCCCGGCGGGACGACCTTGAAGTCGTCGAAGGCCGTCTGCCCCCAGCGCAGGAACTTGTAGCGCTCCTCGTTGCGCTCGTACTCGATGGCGACGTTGCGCTCGAACGCATCGGCGCGGCCGAAGACGTCGATGATGACCGAGTGGTCGATGACGAGCTCGGCCGGGGCGAGGGGGTTGATCTTGGCGGGGTCGCCGCCCAGCTCTGCGACGGCCTCGCGCATCGTGGCGAGGTCGACGATGCAGGGGACACCGGTGAAGTCCTGCATGATCACCCGTGCGGGGGTGAACTGGATCTCGGTGTCGGGCTCGGCGTCGGCGTCCCACCCACCGACGGCGCGGACATGGTCGGCCGTGATGTTGGCGCCGTCCTCGGTCCGCAGGAGGTTCTCCAGGAGGACCTTGAGGCTGTAGGGGAGGGTGTCGCTCCCCTCGACCGCGCGGAGCCGGTAGATCTCGTAGGACTGCTCGCCCACCTCGAGCGTGCCGTGGGCGTCGAAGCTGTTCGTGCTGGCCACCGTGGCTCCCTTTCGGTCGTGCGTCGTCGCGCGATTCGGGTTAGATATCTTGACGTCAAGATATCTAACCACACCGGGTCGGTTCCCGTCGAGCCTATGCCGCGCCGTCCGACCTGCGTGGCTCCCGGGCGTGGGGGTCCTCCGCGGCGCGAGGGACGAAGCGCGCCACGCACTCGACGTGATGGGTCATCGGAAAGGCGTCGAACGCCCGCAGGCCCTCGAGCCGGTAGCCGGCCTCGCCGAGGTATGCCGTGTCCCGCGCCAGCGCGGCCGGGTCGCACGCGACGTACACGATGACTCGCGGACGCAGGGCCGCGACCTCGGTCGAGACGCCTCGCCCGGCCCCCGTGCGCGGCGGGTCGAGGACGACGACGTCCGCCGACGCGGGGAGGAGCACGGATCGCCTCGGCTTGCGTGGCCTGCTGCCCCTCTGGCGGGCGCTCCCCCGGCGGGAGGGACGCGCCACCCCGAAGGCGTCGTCGACCCGTGAGGGCACGACGACGACGTTTCCGTGTGCCGCGAGGTTGGCTCGTGCGTGAGCGCTCGCCTCGACGTCGGACTCGACGGCGAGCACCTGCCCCGAGCCACCCACCGCCCCGGCGAGGGCGGCCGAGAACAGCCCGACCCCGGCATACAGGTCAAGTGCTCGCTCCCCGGGTCGCGGTGCGGCGGCCGCCATGACGGCGGTGAGGAAGGTCTGGGCGGCCCCACGGTGGACCTGCCAGAAGCCCCGGGCGGAGAGCTCGTAGTGCCGGTCCAGGCGGTGCTCCTCGCCGTCGGGACCCGGCCACGCGGCGACGACGCGCTCCCGGACCACGGGAGGCGGGCCCCCAGGCACGACCACGGTGAGCGGCTCACCGACGGAGGGCGCGACAGCATCCACGAGCTCGACCCCCGGCCACGGCCGGCTCGGCACGTCGAGGGACGTCACCTCGGGCGAGGCGATGCGGCACCAGTCGATGGGCACGACCTCGTGCGACCGGTGCCGCCGCAGGCCCGCGCGCCCCTGCCCGTCGACGGCATGCTCGACCCGGGTGCGCCACCCGAGGCCCGCGCTGTCCCCCGGGACGGGCTCCACCTCGACGTCCACCTCGAGACGCGCCAGCCGGGCCATCTGCTCGCGGACGACATCCGCCTTGAGCCGGCGCTGTCGGTGCAGGGCGACGTGCTGGAGGTCGCAGCCACCGCACAGGCCGGGCCGGGCCCACGGGCACGGCGGGTCGACCCGGTCCGGCGATGCGGACAGGACCTCGACGGCGTCCGCCCGCACGAACCGCTCCCCGGCGCCGCTCTCGGTCACCCGGGCGAGCACCCGCTCGCCGGGGATCGTGTGACGGACGAACAGCACCTGGCCCTCGTGGCGAGCCACGCAGTGACCCCCGTGGGCGACCGCCGTGACCTCGACCGCGACCTCGTCGCCGACGGCGAGGCCCACGTGGTGCGGGACCGGCATCAGCCCTCGCCGCGGCGCACGTCGCCGGCCACAGGCCCGTCCATCCGGTCCTCGGCACCTTCGGAGGAGGCCAGCTGCCACGGCACCGAGGAGACCATCACTCCCGGCGTGAAGAGCAGCCGGGTCCGCAGGCGCAGTGCGCTCTGGTTGTGGAGCACCTGCTCCCACCAGTGGCCGACCACGTACTGCGGGATGTACACGACGACGAGGTCCCGGGGGCTGCCGGAGCGGATCGACTTGACGTAGTCGACGACCGGACGGGTGATCTCACGGAAGGGGCTGTCCAGGGCCTTCAGCGGAACCGGGAGGTCCCGGCGGTCCCACTCCGCCTGGAGGGCGCGCGTCTCGTCCGGGTCCACGTCGACGGTGAGCGCCTCGAGGATCGACGGCCGGGTCGCTCGGGCGTAGGCGAGGGCCCGCAGGGTCGGCTTGTGGATCTTGGCGACGAGGACGATGGCGTGCACCCGGGAGGGCAGCAGCTGGTGCTTGGTGTCGCCCTCGCTCACCGCGAGCTCGTCACGCACCGCGTCGTAGTGGCGACGGATGCGGGTCATGACAACGTACAGGACCGCCATCGCGGCGATGGCGAAGCCGGCGCCATGGATGAACTTCGTCACGAGGACGACGAGGAGGACCGTGCCGGACATCAAGGCGCCGACGGCGTTGATGACCCGGCTGCGCAGCATCCGCGTCCGCATCGCAGGGTTGCGTTCGAGGCGGAGGTGACGGTTCCAGTGCCGCACCATGCCGGTCTGGCTGAGGGTGAACGAGACGAAGACCCCGACGATGTAGAGCTGGATCAGGCGGGTGACCTCGGCGTCGTACACGAGGACGAGGAAGGCCGCCGCTCCGGCGAGGATGACGATGCCGTTGGAGTAGGCGAGGCGGTCACCCCGGGTGTGCAGCTGGCGGGGCAGGAAGCCGTCGCGCGCGAGGATGGAGCCCAGCACCGGAAACCCGTTGAAGGCGGTGTTCGCCGCCAGCACGAGGATCAGCCCGGTGACGATCGAGACGAGCACGACGCCCGCGGGGAGGTCGCTGAACACGGCCTTGGACACCTGACCCATCACCGTGTCCTGGACGTAGTCGTCGCCGACCGGGACACCGTCGCGCAGCAGCTGGGTCGCCGGGTCCTCCGCGTAGTGGATGTTGGTCCAGCGGGCAAGAGTCACCATCGACAGGAGCATCGTGATGGAGACGGTGCCCATCAGCAGCAGCGTGGTCGCTGCGTTCTTGCTCTTCGGCTTCCGGAAGGCCGGCACCCCGTTGCTGATCGCCTCCACACCCGTGAGCGCGGCACAACCGGAGGAAAAGGCCCGGAGGAGCAGGAAGACGAGCGCCACCCCGGACAGCGCCTCGTAGCCCGGCTCCGGCGCCAGGTCCAGAGGAGCGCTCTCGGCAAGCGGGAGCGTCCCAATCGCCTCCCGGTAGAAGCCGAAGAGGGCCATGCCGATGACGGT
Organism: Ornithinibacter sp.; assembly: GCA_029266735.1. GTDB lineage: Bacteria > Actinomycetota > Actinomycetes > Actinomycetales > Dermatophilaceae > Fodinibacter. Next base: position 8,636 of record JAQSWG010000059.1, on the reverse strand, counting down.
GGCCATGAAGAGGTACGTCGGTATGGCGAAGGCGATACCCGACTCACGCACCCCGCGAAGGTTGATCGCCGTCAGCCCGAAGATCACGAGGACGGCGATGACCGCCTCGTGCCCTCGCACGAAGGTGAAGGCCGACCCTGCGTTCTGGACGCCCGCCGACACCGACACCGCAACCGTGAGCACATAGTCGACCAACAGGGCGCTTCCCACGGTGAGCCCGGCCTTCGGGCCGAGATTCACCGTCGCCACCTCGTAGTCGCCACCGCCGGATGGGTAGGCCTGGACGTTCTGCCGGTAGCTGAGGACCACGATGATGAGCACCGCCACCACGACGAGCGCGATCTGCCACGAGTAGGCCAGCGCGACCGCACCCCCCGCAAGACCGAGGGTCAGGAGGATCTCGTCGGGCGCGTACGCGACCGACGACAGTGGGTCGCTCGCGAAGACCGGGAGCGCGATGCGCTTGGGGAGGAAGGTCTCGGGGAGTCGGTCGCTGCGCATCGCTCGGCCGAGGACCACGCGCTTGACGAGCCGTCCAGGAGAAGACACGACAGACACTGTATGCGGCACCGGAGACGGGCGCCGGGAGCGTCGACGGACCCCTCACCGGTGCCGAGACGTCGGTGTAGCGTCGGCGTCGTGCACTTCGTCATCATGGGCTGCGGCCGGGTCGGCGCCTCCCTCGCCCGCGCGATCGAACGGGCCGGTCACGAGGTCGCCGTCATCGACCAGGACGAGGCCGCGTTCCGGCGGCTGGGCGCGAGCTTCGACGGTCGCACCGTGACAGGGGTCGGCTTCGACCGCAACACGTTGAGGGCCGCCGGCATCGACAAGGCGTACGCCTTCGCCGCCGTCTCCAGCGGTGACAACTCCAACATCCTCGCCGCCCGCGTCGCACGGGAGAAGTACGGCGTGGAGCACGTCGTCGCCCGGATCTACGACCCGGGTCGCGCCGAGATCTACCAGCGGCTCGGCATCCCCACCGTGGCCACCGTGAAGTGGACGAGCGACCAGATCATGCGGCGCCTGCTCCCCTCGGGCCACGTCCCGGAGTTCACCGACCCCTCCGGGAAGGTGGTCATCGCCGAGATGCCGGTCGCCACGGGGTGGATCGGACACCGGGTGGAGGACATCGAAGCCGCCACCGGGGGGCGGCTCGCGTACCTCACGCGCCTCGGCGACGGTCTGCTTCCGGGCCCGGACACGGTGTACCAGGACGGAGACCTGCTCCACCTGGCGCTGCGGCGCGAGGACCTCGCCACCGCGGAACGGGTCCTCGACACCGCACCGCCCGCCCACTGACCCCGAAAGGCCCAGCCATGCGCGTCGTCATCGCCGGAGCCGGCAGTGTCGGCAGGTCCATCGCGCGCGAGCTGCTCCGCAACGGGCACCAGGTGCTCCTCGTGGACCGCGAGGCGGACGGTGAGCGGGTGCAGAAGGTCCCCGACGCCAGCTGGCTCCAGGCGGACGCCTGCGAGATCGAGGCACTGGGCGAGGCCGGCCTCGCCGAGTGCGACGTCGTCGTTGCCGCCACCGGCGACGACAAGGTCAACCTGGTCCTCTCGCTCCTCGCCAAGACCGAGTTCGGCGTCCCGCGAACGGTGGCTCGGGTGAACAACCCCAAGAACGAGTGGATGTTCGACGAGGCCTGGGGCGTCGACGTCGCAGTGTCGACACCACGGCTCATGACAGCCCTCGTGGAGGAGGCGGTGAGCATCGGAGACCTCGTGCGGATCTTCGAGTTCCAGCAGGGCCGGGCGATGATGGTCGAGATGACCCTGCCCGTCGGCAGCCCGTATGCCGGTGCCAGGGTGGGCGACGTCCCCTTCCCCGGGAACACCGTGCTCACCGGCATCATCCGTGAGGGATACCCGATCGCCCCCAGCCGTGACGACGCCCTGGAGCCCGGCGACGAGCTGCTGTTCGTCACCACGCCCGACGTCGAGGCGGAGCTCGAGTCCCTCCTCAGCCCCGGCCAGAGGCACAAGCGGGACACCGAGAACGCCGACGACGACGAGGGCTGACGCTCGCTCAGGCTGGCGGCTGGTACCGGTGGGCGTAGGGCGCGACCTCGGCCGGCGCCGGACCGAGATAGACGACGACGCGGCATCCGGGGTCGCCGACGGCGATGCGTTCCTCGAGGAGCACAGTGGCGCCCTCCGGGTGGTTGCGTGCGGCGAGGCCCCCGAAGACGCTCGACGTCATCCGGCAGAGCGCGGGCGCGTGGCGGACCGCCTCGCCGAACGGGCACCGACGGTTCTCCAGCACGATCCGGTCCGGCGTCGCCTCCACGACGCTGAACTGACCGTCGATGGCGTGCTTGAGCCGCACGTAGCACTCGCCGAGCTGGTCGGGGGTCATCCGCCCGACGACCTCGGTGGCCACGCGGAACTCGGCCTCCATCTGACCACCCACGTCGGTGCCGACCTGGGCGATGACCGCCTCGGCCGCGTCGGGACCGTGGTGGGCCTCCACCGTGCGCGACATCTCCACGACGAGGGCGCGCAGGAACGCCTCCTTGCCGAAGCCGCCCTCCGGGCGGGCCTCGTGCAGTGACGGGAGCGAGGCGGCATGTCGGCGCGGCGGGTCCTGGCTCGTCGTGGGGGCACGGGGGACCGGCAGGGTCAGGGAGACGACCACGCCTGCGGCCGAGCGAAGCCTCGCGCTCGCGGTCGAGGCGAGCGCCCGGATGAGCATCAGCCCGCGCCCCGACTCCTCCATCAGGCGCTCCCAGTCGTGGGCTCCGGGTGCGGTCGGCTCGCTCCCCTCCCAGCTCGAGGAGGCCGTCACGTACTCCATGAGGTCGAAACCCTCGCCCAGGTCGTAGACCCGCAGCGCCGGCAGCTCGGACGACCAGGTCAGGCTCACCCACACCGGGCCGCCGGTGTGGCGCAGGGCGTTGCCGACAGCCTCGGAGAGGAGGAGCTCAGCGTCGTCGATCCCGGCCTCTCCCCCAGGTGCCGCGTGCCGAGCGAGGTAGGCGACCAGCTCGTGACGCAGGTCGGCCAGCTGGTCCGTCCGCTCGAGGTACCAGTCCACGAGCCCAGTGTGCCCTCTGGCTCGGTCGCCCGCCCGGCTGCGCCGATGATGTACAGCCTTTGCGCCGAGCGGGCGCCGACCAGGGAATGCGCGCGTTTCTCAGGCGTCGTGCTCGGCGCCCGGCCCCTCCCCCGGCTCCAGGGGGGTGTGGCCTGCCAGCAGGAGCCAGCCCATGAGCGCGATGGAGGCGACCCACAACGGCCACCCGAGCGCGATCTTCGCCGCGCCCAGCCAGGCGACCTCGGCGGCGAGGTAGAGCGGAACCATGACGGCGAGACGGACGGCGTACGTCCCGACGAGGACCCAGGTGAGTCGGCTGCACACCCGGACCATCCCCCGGTCCCGGCGCCAGGCGAACGGATCCTCCTGCGCGCGCGGGTCGCCGGCCCCCACGAGGAACCCCACTGCGGGCCACCGCGTCGCGATCGAGACCAGGGTCGCCGCGAGAAAGCCGGCATTGGTGAGGATGCCGGGCAGGAAGGCCGCCTCCGCTCGGCCGGACCGCACCGCGAAGAAGGCGGCGATGGCCGTCGCGAAGACCGCACCGGCCACGTGGCTGAGAGACGAGCGCTGGACGATGCGGACGACGGCGAGGACCAGCGCGACGGCGAGGGCAGCACCGGCCGCCAGGCCGACATCCTTTCGCCAGCTCCACAACGCCACGAAGACGACCGTGGGAAGGGCGGTCTCCACCGAGCCGCGCCAGCCCCCGAGGGCCGCCCCCAGGCGGTGCCGGATGAGCGCCTCGACCGTCTCGGCATCAGCCGTCACGGCCCGCGGGGCGTCCCCCGTCACTGCTGAGGCACGATCTCGTAGGCCGGGTTGAAGATGGTCGGCGCGCCACGGACGAGGGTCACCCGGCCGCGCGCGCGCAGGAAGACCCCGGGCTCGATGCCGGCGATCCGCCGCCGCCCGATCCACACGAGGTTGATGGCGCCCTTGCCGTCCCAGACCTCGGCGACGAGCGCCGGCACGCTGCGCCGGGGCGGCAGTGTCACGGTGCGGACCGTCCCACAGACGCACGCCGGGTGACGGGGCGCGAGCGAGGTGAGGTCGTCGCCTCCGGCCGTCTCCGACTGGGCGCGCAGGGCGTCCGCCTGCTGCTCGACGGGGGACTTCGCGAGGTCACGCAGCCGCTCGCGCAGCGTCATGCTCACCTCACCTCCGTGATCTCGGGGCCGCGCTCGAACGGGTCGAGGGAGGTGCCGTCCGCCTCGGGCTCCGGCTGCTCGGAGGGCGCCTCGACCTCTCGTGGCAACGACAGGGGCAGCAGCTCGCGCGGCGCCATCGGCTCGCCGCCACGCACGACCACCGCCGCCTTGAGAACCTCGACAAGAGGCGCCGCGGCGCCCTCGTCGATCGCGGCTCGGCCGGAGAGGACCGCCCGGAGGAACCAGCGCGGCCCGTCCACCCCGACGAAGGTCGCGGGCGCGAAGACGGTGCGACCGTCCGGGCCCTGCGACGGCATCCGGGTGCGGAGGAGGGTCCCCAGCTCGCCCTCGTGCTCTTCGACCGTGCCGCCCTGCCCTTCGACCGCGGCGGCGATCTCCGCCCGGATCTCGTCCCAGAGCCCACCGGAGCGCGGGGCGGCGAACGCCTGCATCTGCAGTGCGGACTCCCCGAGGACGGCGGTCGCCGCATTGACCTGCTGAGTGCTCTGGTCGACCTCGAGCCGCAGCTCCATCCCGGGCACGCCGCGCACCCACAGCGCGCCCAGGTCCACGCGGCCATCACGGCCATCCACCTCGGCGACGTCCCACGGTCCGTCGGAGCGCGGGCTGCCGGAAACATCGGGAGCCTGGGCGGCGTCGGCTGGCCCGTCAACCCCGGCGACGGCGTCCCCGCCCGCGGAGTCCTTGGATCTCTTGAAGATGCTCACGTGCTGTCGTCCTCGGTGTGGTGTCGTCGGCGGCTCCACCGCTGGTCCGGGGCTCCGAACCCTCCGGTCGAGCCGTGTCCAGTCTCCCCCCGGTCGCTCGCCGGAAGCGAATCCGTCACGCCGAAGTCCGCATGGAGGTAGCGCTGCACGACGAGCTGCGCGATCCGGTCCCCGACCCGGATGGTGAACGGCTCGGCCGGGTCGAGGTTCACGAGGTTGACGAGAACCTCGCCTCGGTAGCCGGAGTCCAGCGTGCCCGGCGCGTTGACGACCGTGACGCCGTGTCGGGCCGCGAGCCCGGAGCGCGGGTGCACCAGACCCACCGTCCCCGGCGGTAGAGCCAGGGCCAGGCCCGTCGGCACGAGGGCGCGTTCCCCCGGCGCGAGCGTCACCTCGGCGACGCTGGTCAGGTCGGCGCCGGCGTCACCGTCCGTGCTGTACGCGGGCACCCGCGCCTCGGGGTCGAGCCGCAGCACGCCGACGGGAACGCGGGCCGGTGGTCCCCCAGACCCGCTCGGGCCCCCGCTCAGGCGGCGCACTCCCGGCAGATGAGCACGCCGGACTTCTCGCTCGCCAGCTGGCTGCGGTGGTGCACGAGAAAGCACCGTGAGCACGTGAACTCGTCGGCCTGCCGCGGGAGGACCCGCACCGAGAGCTCCTCGCCGGACAGGTCCGCCCCGGGCAGCTCGAAGCCCTCGGCCTGCTCCGTCTCGTCGACGTCGACGCTCGACGCGCGCTTGTCGACGCGACGGCTCTTGAGCTCCTCGATGGAGTCCTCGGACAGCTCGTCGTCGGTCTTGCGCGGTGCGTCGTAGTCGGTTGCCATTGCTGATGTCCACCCTTCGTCGTGTAACCCGGCCCTGACAACACACGGATCGCCGCTTTTGTGCCCGGGAACTCGCCGTGCGCGGTGATTGTGCACCATCGAGGCCCACAACACCACGCCGGGTCCACCTCGCCCGTCCGATCCCCCCGCCGGGCGGGTGGCGGACGGGGGAGATGACGCTCAGTCGGGACCGCGGACGTGCCGGGCCGTGAGGTCGCGGACGAGCGCCGCGAAGTCCTCCGCGAGCCCGGACGCGGCGGCCCAGGTGAGGTCACGGTCGGGGACGTTCCCGTCCGGTCCACCGACGACCGCCCCCGCCTCGACGGCGACGAGCTCACCCGCGGCCCGGTCCCAGGCGTTGAGTCCGGTCTCGTAGTAGCCGTCGAGCCTCGCGCACGCGACCCCGCACAGGTCGAGCGCGGCGCTGCCGTGGCGCCGGATGTCCCGCACTCGCGGCAGGAGCTCCAGCAGGGCCGCCGCCTGACGACGGCGGAGCTCGGGGTCGTAGCCGAACCCGGTGCCGACGAGGGCCATGGCGAGGTCGGTGGCAGCGGTGGCCCGCAGCGTCCGTGTCCCCGCCGCGGTCGTCAGCCGGGCACCGCCGCCTCGATGCGCATGGAACAGCTCTCCCGCGACGGGGTTCAGCACGGCCCCCGCGACGGCCTGCCAGTCCCCGGCCCGAGAGGGGTCACCGGTCACGGCGGCGACCGAGACGGCATACGCAGGGATGTCGTAGAGGTAGTTGACCGTCCCGTCGATGGGGTCGACGACCCAGGTCAGGCCACTGCTCCCCGTGGTGCCCCCGTGCTCCTCGCCGAGGAACCCGTCGTCCGGGCGTCGTTCGCCGAGCAGCGTCATCAGCAGCTCCTGGCTGCGCTGGTCCATGACGGTCACCGGGTCGGTGAGGGTGGACTTGGCGGAGACGGCCAGCTGTGCGGGGCGCTCCTCGACGACGAGGCGGCCCGCTGCCCGCACCACCGCGCACGCGACGTCCTCGAGGCCGGCAGGGTCGGTCCCTGTGGGCAGGGGAACGGCGTGACCCATCAGTCGCTGCCGCACAGGGCCGGCTTGGCGGCCCGCAGGTTCGGGCAGCACCCGGGTGCGCAGACCGAAGGGCGGACGTCGCCCGGAAGCCAGCTCTCCAGGGCCACGACCTCACCGCGCGCCTCGGCCGCGCGCTCGAGGAGCAGGTCGACGAGCCCCCCGACGAACACCTCGTCGGTGTCGGGTGTCGCCACCCGGAGGAACGGGACACCCGCCCGCGTGGCGGTCGCGGCGGCCTCGGTGTCGAGGTCGTGGACGACCTCCATGTGGTCGGAGATGAAGCCGATCGGCGCCACGACCACCGGGCCGTTCCCCTCGCGCGCCAGCTGCTCGATGCGGTCGTTGACGTCGGGCTCCAGCCAGGGCTGGCTCGGCGGACCCGACCGCGAGCAGAAGACGAGCTCACCGGCGAGCGACAGCCCGAGCTCGCGGTTGACGTCGTCCGTGAGCCGACGGGCGAGGCGCAGGTGCTGGTCGACGTAGAGGTTGCCCTCGCCGTCGCCCGGCCCGGAGGTGTCGTCCATCGCCTGGGGGATCGAGTGGGTCACGTAGAGGAGGCGCGCGGTCGCGGGGTCGCCCACCGTGCCCAACGCGTCGACGAGCGCGCGGAGCCAGGCGCGGCCGACGCCGGGGTGAACGGCATACGGGCGCACCTTGTCGACGACGAGGCCGTCCGCCGCCAGGCCCACCTCGGCCACCGCGGCGGCGAGGTCCTCGCGGTACTGGCGGCAGGACGAGTAGCACGAGTAGGCGCTCGTCGTGAGGGTGAGGACCCGCATGGCCCCCAGCGCCAGCGCCTCACGGAAGGCGTCCGCGAAGAACGGCTCGGAGTTGCGGTTGCCCCAGACCACGGGCACGTCGATGCCCCGCCGGGCCAGCTCGGCCCTCAGCCGCTCGAGAAGGGCGCGGTTGAGGTCGTTGATGGGGCTGCGCCCACCCACGGCGACGTAGTGCTCCGCCACGGTGGCGAGCCGCTCGTCGGGGACACCGCGACCCGCCGTCACCCGCCGGAGGAACGGCATGACCTCGTCGGGTGCTTCGGGACCGCCGAAGGAGCCGAGGAGCACGACGTCGTAGGGAGCGAGTGCACCGTCGTCTGGCATGCGCACACGGTAACCGGGCAATCCTCACCGCTCCGGCGTGGGCTGCGGGATCCGGCCCGGGATGGGTGGCACAGTCGAGGGGACGACGAGCACACTCGGGAGCCCGACATGCAGGACCTTCGCCTGATCGGCGTCCACGAGGACGGCCAGCACCTGCTTCTCGCCGATACCGCCGGCGGCCGGTACCGCCTCACCCTCGACGACGCCCTCCGCGCTGCCGCACGCCGTGACCGTCCGCGCCTCGGCCAGCTCCAGATCGAGATCGAGGGCGGCCTTCGCCCCCGTGACGTCCAGGCGCTCGTCCGCAGCGGGCTGTCCACGGAGGAGGTGGCGGACCGTGCGGGGTGGACGGTGGAGAAGGTGCGCCGTTTCGAGGGGCCGGTCCTCGCGGAGCGCGAGCACGTCGCGAGCCGGGCCCAGCAGTGTGCCGTGGGCAGCCGCGGCACCGGTCCGGTCACCCTTGCCGAACGCGTGGCCGAGCGCCTGCGGGACCGCGGCGTCGACCGGGGGGCGGTCCAGTGGGACTCGGCGCGGGACGAGGAGGGGATGTGGTCCGTGACCCTGGCCTTTCTCGCCGGCGGACGGGAGCGCACGGCGACCTGGCACTACGAGCCGCTCGGCGGCTCGGTGACCGCGTCGAACGACGAGGCCCGCTGGCTGAGCGAGGACCCCATCCCCGGCGCCATCCCCGCGCCGCACCAGGCTCCGCACCTCGGCGACCTCGACGTCTACGACGTCGACGCCG
>JAQSWG010000004.1 GCA_029266735.1 Ornithinibacter sp. | reverse complement strand
GCTGCGAAACGCCGCCAGGTACTCCTGGTGCCAACGGATCTGGGCCAGGGCCTGCGGGTTCTCCTCGAACAGCTCGTGGACGCCCGGCCAGTCGTCGAGCAGGCGGCGGACCCACACCCAGCTCGTCAGTCGCACGCCGAGCTCGATCCCGCTGGTCCAGTGGATGCCGGAGAGGAACGGGTTGCCGGCCCACCAGGAGCGCAGCTGGGCGGCGACCGGCTCGGCGTAGCGGTCCTCGCCGGTGAGCCACCAGGCGGCCGCGAGCACCGTAAGGTGGTGGTGGCGGGACAGTTCCCACACGGACTTGACGTTCCCCGTCAGGGCCTCGTCACGGTGGTCGATGCGGAACGCCAGCGTGCCGTCCGGCGCTCGCCTGCCGGTGACCGGGTCGCGGAACCAGTCCGGGTCCACGACGTCGGGTCGTGGTGTGCCCAGGACCTCCCAGTCGCCGGCCAGCAGCCCGTCGGCGGCCGCGACGGCCCGGCGCCTCGCCTCCGGCGGGACCTGCGCCCGGACGCCCGGCGGGAGCGGGCTGCGGAAGGTCCGTGCCGGGAGCAGCCCCGGCAGGGGCGGCAAGCCCTCCCCCGCCCGAACCTGCCTCCGGGCCCACCGAACCTGTCGCGCCCGGTCACCGACCCGGTAGAGAAGCTCCTGCGGGGACATCCGCAGGAGCCGTCGCACGTACCAGCGGGCAGGCCGGCTCACGGAGCCTCCGGCCGGCCGGAGACGAGGCTCTCGCCGACCGCGATCGTCGCGCGCGTCGTCGCGACGAGCGACGCCAGACCGATCGGCATGGCGGCGCCGAGCCGGACCGCGTCGAGAAAGGCCTCGAGCTGCGCTCGCTGGCCCTTGTCCTGTCCGGTGTAGGAGCGGCGGGTGTCGCGCGCTCCGCCCGCCCAGACCGTCGCGCGGGCGAAGTTGTCGAGCCGGGCGTTGCGACCGCCACCGGAGACGTCGAAGGTCTCCTTGGGAACCCGAGGGTGGCCGTCGGTGCAGTAGGTGATCGTGGCCAGTGAGCCATCGGGGTAGCGGAGCGTGGCCTGCAGCCCTCCCCCTTCGGGCGTCCCCGTGGCGCTGACCTCGACGGGGTCGTCACCGATCCACCAGCCCAAGGTGTCGACGAAGTGGCCACCCTCGCCGAGGAACCTGGACCCTTCGAGCTGCTCGTCGAGGTACCAGCTGCCTGACGCCATTCGCCCGGCGTTGACCAGATAGCGCGCCGTCACGGGGGCGCCTGCGGTGCCGAAGCGGCGCCGCATCGCGAGGAGCAGGGGCGCGAAGCGCCGGTTGAAACCCACCATGATTCGGTCGTTCCCCGTGCGCTCGACGACGTCGAGGATGCCGTCGACCTCGCCCCGGGTCAGCGCAAGGGGCTTCTCGACGAAGACCGCCTTGCCGTGTTCGAGCGCCCGGCTGACGAAAGCCGCGTGCGAGTGGTGTCGCGTCACGACGAAGACGGCGTCGATCGCGGGGTCGGCGAGCACCTCGTCGGCGTCGGTCGTGATCGACTCGAAGGCGAACTTGCGCTGAGCGTTGACCGCCGACAGGGACCGGGTCGTCGCCACTCGAGACAGCGTGGCTCCAGGGTGCTTCGCGAGGTGTGGCAGCAGCATCGAGGACGCGTAGCTGCCCGCGCCGACGAAGCCCAGCCGCACGGTCGGCGCCGCCGCGCGGCCCGGCCGGCGGGCGAGCGCCGGCACGGCGCGGCCACTGCTCCGAGCCGGTTCCCGGCCCGTGCCCTCGGCGGCCTCCTCACCGGGGTACTCGAAGAGGAAGCCCACCCCGCGCAGGGACCCGTTGCGCAGGTCCTCGTACACCGCCGCGGCGTCCTCGATGGGCCGCGTGGCGGAGACCAGCGAGCCGACGTCGACGGACCCACCCGACAGGAGGTCGAGGAAGCAGCCGAGGTTGCGCCGCTCGGTCCAGCGGACGTAGCCGGCGGGGTAGTCGATGCCGTCGAGCTCGTACCGGTCGTCGTAGCGACCAGGGCCGTAGGAGCGCGAGAACCGGACGTCGAGCTCCTTCTCGTAGTACGCGTTCCACGGCAGGTCGAGCCGGGTCTTGCCGATGTCGACGACGCGGGCCCGGTCGCGTACGAGTCGTGCGGCGAGCTCCACGGGGCCGTTGGTCTCGCCACCGGCCGCGAGAAAGACATGGTCGGCGCCGAGGCCCCCGGTGGCGGTGCGGATGACCTGCTCGATGTAGGCGGCACCCTCGTCGTCCGGTGAGGCGCAGCTGACGGCTCCGCCCGCCTCGCCCAGGCGGCAGCGCTCCTCGACGGTGTCGATGCCGACGACGCGCACACCTGCCGCGACGAGCAGCCGGACCACGAGCTGCCCGACGAGGCCGAGGCCGATGACGCAGGCCATCTCACCGAGCTGGGGCTCTCCACGGCGGACGCCGTGCATGGCGATCGCCCCGACGGTCGCGAACGCCGCGTGCTGGGGCTCGACGCCCTCGGGAACCGGCACACAGAGGTTCACCGGCACCCAGTTGACCTCGGCGTGGAGGGCGAACTCGTTGCCGGCGGCGGCGACGAGGTCACCGACCGCGAACTCCTCCGCACCGGCGCCGACCTCGACGACGACACCGCACAGTGAGTACCCCAGCGGGGTGTACGTGTCGAGCTTGTCCATGGCCTTCTTGTAGGTGGCGACGGGGCCCTGCTGGGCCATCGAGTCGAGCACCTTGCGGACCTGGTCAGGCCGGGCCCGTGCCTTGCCGAGGAGCGACAGACGGGCCTCGGAGACCTTCATCATCTCCGTACCGGTGGAGATCAGGGAGTACAGGGAGCGCACCAGCACTCCCCCGGGCCTGCACGCCGGCTGGGGGACGTCGAGCACGGCGAGCTCACCGGACCGGTAGTTCTGGCCCACCTGCTTCATCGCGTGCTCCTCGGTCGTGGGGTGGCGGTTCGGCCCGGGCCGCCCGCTGGTGCGGGTGCCGGAGATGCCGTGCCCGTCATGGGGACTGCACCCCCGCCGCCGTGGCGTTGCGGTACCAGAGCTCGAGGCTCAGCAGCTGCCACACCTGCTTGGCTTCGTCGCGACGCCCGCTGCGCTGGTCGTCGACGATGCGCTGGAGGGCTGGGCCGCGCAGGAACCCGCTGCCGACCAGCTCGCCGCGCACGAGGACGTCGTCGACGAGCTCCCGGAGGTCGTTGGTGACCCAGGCGCGCAGTGGCGCACCGAAGCTCGCCTTCGGGCGATCGACGATCTCGTCGGGCACCCAGGCCCGGGCGGCGTCCTTGAGCGCGGCCTTCTGCTGCCGGCCCCGGATCTTCTCCGTATCGGGCAGCGAGAACGCCGCCGCCATGACACGGGGATCGACGAACGGCACGCGGACCTCGGTCGAGGCCGCCATGCTGGCGCGGTCGGTGTAGGTGAGGTTCAGGCCAGGCATGAACATCCTCGTGTCCGCCAGGCACATCCGGCTCACGACACCGTCGAGGTCGTTGTCGTCGTAGACCTCGCGGTGTCGGTCCAGGACGGTGTCGACGTGACCGGACAGGGCGGGGTCGAGCAGGCCGGCGAGCTCGTCGGGGTCATAGAGGGTGTAGCTGCGACGGAAGGCCTCCTGCTCGGGCAGCTCGGCGAAGGACAGGAAGCGCTGGGCCCAGCGGACAGTTCGGAGACCCCGACCGCCGACCGCGACGGGCAGCGCACGCACGGTCGGCGCGACCGCTGCCCGGACGGCTCCCGGCATCCTTCGGTAGCGCTCGGCCACGAGCATCGCCAGGTGCTTGCGATAGCCCCCGAAGAGCTCGTCGGCCCCCATCCCGGACAGCAGCACCTTGACGCCGGCGTCGCGAGCCGCGTTGCACATGAGCAGGGTGTTGATCGCGGCGGGGTCCCCGACCGGCTCGTCGAGGATGTCCACCATCCGGGGGAGCATGTCGACGATGTCCGGGTGGATCTCGATCTCGTGCAGCCGGATCCCGAGGTGGTCGGCGAGGCGCCGGGCGTAGCGGGCGTCGTCGGGCATGGACTCGAGCCGCTGGTCCTCGGGCCGGAAGACGATGGTGTACGCCTCGATCGACGGGTCGCTGCGATGCGCGAGGGCGGTGACGATGCTCGAGTCGAGGCCACCACTGAGGAACGACGCCACGGGCGCGTCGGCGACGAGGTGGGCCTGGACGGAGGTCGCCACGACCTCCCCGATGTCGGCGCGTGGGCCGTGCGCGGCCAGCGCAGCCTCGGTCGCGGTGTCCCAGAAGCGCCCCGAGCCGACCGAACCGTCCCGGTGGTACACGGACCAGGTGCCGGCGGGGTGGCGGTGCACGCCCCGGACGGCGTCGAACTCCTGCGGGAGCCAGTAGTAGAGCGTCGACGCGACCATCGCGGCCGGGTCGATCACGAGCTCGGGGCCGACGGCGGAGACGATCGCCTTGAGCTCGGAGGCGAAGAGGATGCCGTCACCCCGCGGCATGACGTAGAGCGGCTTGATACCGAACGGGTCCCTTGCGAGGGTGAGGTCACCCGTGCGTTCGTCGTGGATCGCGAAGGCGTACATCCCGCGGAACCGCCGCAGGGCCGCGGTCCCCCAGGCGCGCCACGCCTCGAGGACGACCTCGGTGTCGGAGGCCGTGGCGAAGCGGGCGCCGAGCGACTCCAGCTCGTGCCTCAGCTCGCGGTAGTTGTAGAGCTCACCGTTGTAGGTGAGGGTGAGGCCACCCTTGGCGAACGGCTGGTCGGCGGCGCTCGACAGGTCGATGATCGACAGGCGTCGGTGGGCGAGGACGACCGCGGTGTCCGGGTCGACCAGCTCCACGACTGCACCGGCATCCGGTCCCCGGTGGGCGATCCGGTCGACCATCGCCGCGACGAGCACCTTGCCGTCGGGCTGCTGGTAGGCCCCGGCGACACCACACACCGTCAGGCCTCCGCTCCGGCCAGCGGCACGTCGGCGCGGGCGCCGCGACCCACGAGCTCGTCGAACACCCGCACGTAGCCGTGCTGCTGGTGCTCCCAGGAGAGGCGCTGCTCGACGCGTTCACGGCCCCTCCGACCCATCTCCGCACGCCTCGCTGGGTCGTCGACGAGCTCGACGACGGCGCGGGCGAACTCGTGTACGTCGTTGGGGCGCACGTACTGGGCCGCGTCGGCGGCCGACACCCGGGTCTCCCGGAGGTCGAACGCGACGACCGGGAGCCCGAAGGCCATGTACTCCATCGTCTTGTTCATCGTCGAGACGTCGTTGAGCGGGTTGAGCGGGTCAGGACACAGCCCCAGGTCGGCGGTGGACAGGACCTCGACCACGAGGTCGTCGGGGACACGACCCGGGAGCGCGACCGCCTCGGTCAGTCCCAGCGCGTCGCGCCGACGGACGAGGCCGTCCCAGCAGTCACCCGACCCCATGAAGGTGAACGCGATGTCGTCGCGCCCCATCTCGTTGACGACGACGTGGGCCGCCTCGAGGGCGAGGTCGACGCCGTCCTGCGGTCCCATGACGCCGAGGTAGGCGACGAGGTGCCGGCGACCGCGGCGGTGCGCCGGGACGGCATCGCGCCGTCGGAGCCGCTCAGGGTCCGGGCCGGTCCGCACGACGGTGACGTGGTCGGCGGGCTTGCGCCCACGGGTCGTGGCGATGGCGGCATACGACTCGTTCGTCGACGTGACGCGGTCGGCGGCGAGGAACGTCTGCCTCTCGAGGAAGATCAGCCCCTTGTAGGGGGTTCCCTGGCTGCCCTCGAAGCGGGAGACGTAGAGCTCGGGGCAGAGGTCGTGGTGGTCGAAGACGAACCGCGTGCCGTCGCGAGCGCGCAGCCACCGCGCGAGCGGCCAGAAGATGTCCGGAGGGTTGCAGGCCTGCATCGCGTCGAAGGGACCGTCCCGGCGAGCGCGGGCGACGAGCCGCGCGGTCGCCAGGAACGACCAGGCGAACTCGGCGAGGTAACCCAGTGGACCCCCACCGGGGGCGTAACCGGGGTACGCGAGGATGCGCACGCCGTCGACGACCTGGGACGGGCCGGTGCCCTCCCCCTGCGGGCAGACGACCGTGACGTCGTACCCGTTGGCGATGAGGGACTGGCACTCCAGCCACACCCTCCGGTCGAAGGGCACCGGCAGGTTCTGAACGACGATGACCACCCGGGGCCGCTTCCCAGGGGGGCGGCTTCGCGCGCTCACCAGCTCACCCCTTCGTAGCCGTGGATGTGCTCGACCTGTTCGCCGAGTCGTCCGTTGATGTCGAGAACGAGCTGGGCGTGCGCGCCAGGGAGCGCAGCCAGGCACGCCGGGTCGGAGGTGGCCACGATGACCACCTCAGCCGCCTCGAGAGCCAGCTCCGGCTCGTCGACCAGCAGGCGGCTGACGTGCGACAGCTTGCTCTGCAGGTGCTCGAGGTTGGCGCCGACCAGCTTCGCGGGGTTGACGATCGGGTCGTAGATGCGGACCTCGAGACCCTTGCCGATGAAGCGCTCCGCGAGCTCGAGGTTCGGGCTCTCGCGCAGGTCGTCGGTGTCCATCTTGAAGCTGAGCCCGAGGATCGCGACGCGGCGGTAGCCGGTCTCGAGGACGCGGTCGACGAGGGCGCGCACGATGATGTCGTTGCTGACCAGGGTCGAGCTCAGGAGCGGCACGTCGACGCCCCTCTCCCTGGCCATGCTCTGGAGTGCCCGCAGGTCCTTGGGCAGGCACGAACCGCCGAAGGCGAACCCGGGCCGCAGGTAGGCCGGCGAGATGTTGAGCTTGTGGTCCTCGCAGAAGAGCTGCATGACGTCGCGCGAGTCGACGCCGTACTGGGCGAAGATGCGCCCCACCTCGTTGGCGAAGGTCACCTTGACGGCGTGGAACGCGTTGCATGCGTACTTCAGCGCCTCTGCGGTGGGCACGTCGACGTGGTGGACCTCCTGGTCGAGGAAGTCGAACAGGTTCGCACAGCTCTCCCTGGTGCGCGGGTCGTCCGTGCCCACGACGACGAACGGCGGGGCGAAGAAGTCCTCGACACCGATCCCCTCGCGCAGGAACTCCGGACACATGGCGGTGCCCACCGACCACCCGTCGGGCAGCAGCTCGGCCCTGAACGCCGGCTCGACGACCGAGCGCCCCGTTCCTGGTGGCACAGTTGAACGGATGACGACCGAGTGGAACCCCGACGCGGGGGGTTCCACGACGGCCATGGCTTCCCGGAGATCCTCGAGCGCCCGCGCGAGGTAGGACAGGTTCGTGTCGCCCCTGGGCATCGATGGCGTCCCGACACACACCAACGAGACCTCGGCCCCCTCGATCGCGTCACGGACGTCCGTGCTGGCCCGCAGCCTTCCCGCGCAGACGGCCTGGGCGACCATCTTGTCCACCCCCGGCTCCACGACGGGGCTCCGCCCGGCGTTGATGGCGGCGACCTTGCTCCTCTCGACGTCGACACCGATGACGTCGTGCCCCTGCGACGCCAGGCCGGCGGCCGTGACGGTCCCGACGTACCCGAGGCCGAAGATGGCAACTTTCATGAGAGCACCTCGCTGTTGGAATCCAACGCGCCCCGCGGACGTGGTCCGGGGCCGGGAGGAGGGGTGGATCGACCGTGGCCCGATGCGGGTACCGGTGGTTGGGGGGCCACCGCTGGGATGGCGACCGGTGGACGGGGCAGGGTCGTGGGATCGCCCGCCCGAATGCGCCGCAGCTGCGCCTGCAGCTCGGAGAGGGGTTGTGCCGCTGCGTCGGCGTCCGACATTGCGGTCACCTCGAGCGGCCAGGGGATGGCCAGCGTCGGGTCGTCGTAGGCGATGGTGAGGTCCTCGGCCGGGTCGTGCTCACGGTCGATGCGGTAGGAGGTGTCGGCCGGGTCGGTCAGGGCCTGGAACCCGTGGGCGCAGCCGGCGGGGATGTACACCGACCGCTGGCTGTCGCCGTCGAGGTCGAAGGAGAGCCAACGACCGAACTCGGGCGAGTCCGGTCGCAGGTCGACGACGACGTCGAACACGGCCCCCGCGGAGCAGCGCACGAGCTTCGCCTCGCCCCTCCCGACTCTCACGTGCAGCCCTCGCAGCACCCCGCGGCGGGACCGCGAGAGGCTGTCCTGGACGAAGGTGCCGGGGTCGACTCCGGCAGCTCGCGCCATGGACGCCTCGAACGTCCGGGTGAAGAACCCTCGGTGGTCCCGGTGCGGAGTCGGTTCGAACAGCACCACTCCCGGGATGGCCGTGTGCGTCGCCCGAACCGGTTGTGTCCCCATCAGTACGCCCCCTTGCCGGTCACCACGGCGCTGAACGTGCGCACGAGGATCTGGGCGTCCAGCGACAGCGACCAGTTGTCGACGTACCAGAGGTCGAGGCGAACGGACTCGACCCAGGAGAGGTCGCTGCGACCGGAGACCTGCCAGAGGCCGGTCATGCCCGGTCGCACGCGCAGGCGGCGCACGGCATCGCTCTCGTACCGGTCCACCTCGCTGGGCAGCGGCGGCCGCGGGCCGACGAGCGACATCTCCCCGCGGACGACGTTGAGCAGCTGGGGAAGCTCGTCGAGCGAGTAGCGGCGCAGCAGCGCACCCACGCGGGTGACGCGTGGGTCCTGACGGAGCTTGAACAACGTCTCGTTGCCGTCGTGCCGGTCCTGCAGCCCGTCGAGCTGCGCGTCCGCGTCGGTGCACATGGTGCGGAGCTTGAACAGCGTGAATGTCCGCCCGCCCTCGCCGACCCGCTCCTGGCGGAAGAGCGCCGGGCCTCGGGAGTCGAGCCGGACGACGAGGCCGACGAGGAGCAGCGCCGGCCCGATGACCACCAGCAGCAGGAGCGCCAGGAGGCGGTCGACGATGAGCTTCGCGGCATACCGCACGCCGCTGCACACGGGTCGCTCCACGTGGAGCATCGGCAGGCCGCTCGCCTGGCGAAGCGACAGACGTGGGCCCGCCACCTCGATGACGCCCGGGTCGATGAGGAGATCGACGTCCCGCTGCTCCAGCGCCCAGCCCAGTCGCCGCAACGCATGCCCAGCCGTGCTGGGGCCCGTGACGACGGCCACGACTTCGGCACCGACCCGGTCGACGGCGTCGAGGGTGTCCGCGTCGGCACCCAGCACCGGGATGTCGGCGAACTCGTCCGAGCGGATGACCGGATTGCCCGGGTCGGTGACGCACACGCCCTCGACGCGCAGACCCGTCGTCCGCGGGGCGGCCCGGATGCGGGCGGCCAGGTCCACGACGGCCCGCGCGTCGCCCACGAGCACCGCCGGCTGCAGGCAGTGACCGCGGTCGCGGGCGGCCGCCAGGCGCCGGCGGAGCAGATGCCGTGCACTCACCGTGGCGGCGAGCATGGTCGGCACGGCGACGAGGAGCACCCCCCGGGAGAACTCGAGCTTGAACGCGAACGAGGCGACGGCGACGACGGCGACCAGGGTGCCGGCTGCCTGCCCGACGGCGCGGTACTCCTCGTTGCCGCCTCCGATGAACTGCGGGGCATACGCCCCGCTACGCGTGAGGAGGAGCAGCCACAGCACCGCGATCACCACGGACGTCGCACGCGTCGCCTCAGGGGAGCCCCACAGGGACGGGTCCTCACCGAGCACGACGTCACGGGCCCACAGCCCAGCGACCAGCCCGAGGAGCGCTGCGGTGGTGTCGGCCACGAGGGTGCGGAGGCGATGGCGCCGCTGCCAGGACCTCAGCCCGTGATGCACAGGTGCATGCCCGTGGACCGTGAGGTCGACGTGGGCCGCAGCCCGTGGCCGTGAGCCGGCGCGCGAAAGTGCCTCAGTACTGCTGCTCATCGACATCAATCCCCTGCTGCCGAATCCGTTCACACTCGTCGGTCCCACCAGAGGAATCCGACGTTCGGAACGTAGCAGGACGCAGCCCTGCCCGAACGGGAAACCGAGAATTCTCAACGGAAGTACAGGTCGCGGGGGCCGCAGCGCGTTCAGCGAGGAGCGTGCACCCGCTGCTGGGCGTCGAGCAGCCCTACGGTGACGAGCTCCTCCACCGCGTCGGCGGCGTCGTCGAGGAGGAACGGGAGCTCCCTGCGCTCGGCCGGCGAGAAGTCGCGCAGGACGAAGTCAGCGGCATCCATCCGGCCCGGCGGGCGGCCGATGCCGACCCGCACACGGTGGTAGTCCCGAGTCCCCAGCGAGGAGCTGATCGACCGCAGGCCGTTGTGTCCTCCCTCTCCGCCACCGCGCTTCAGGCGAACGGTGCCGGCGTCGAGGTCCAGCTCGTCGTGGACGACGACGAGCCGCTCCACGGGAACCGAGAAGAACCGCAGCAACGACGAGACCGGGCCACCGGAGTCGTTCATGTAGCCCGACGGGACCGCGATGACGGCGGCGGGGCCCGGCACCCCACCGGGTCCGTTACCCAGACGAACCTGGGCGGCGTGCGCCCGAGCCTTGTGGGAGAGCAGCGCCGACCCCGTGCGACGGGCCAGCTCGTCGACGACCATGGCGCCCACGTTGTGGCGGTTGCCGGCATACGCCGGACCGGGATTTCCCAGCCCGACGACGAGCCAGGGGCCGCTGTCGGTCACGAGGACAGCGTATGCCGCTCGGCCGGGCACAGGTCGGGGCCCGGTCCGCGTCGGACCAGGCCCCGAGGTACTCCTGCGTGGGTGAGGCCGTCAGGCCTCGTCGGCGGGCTGCTCGGCGTCGCCCGAGGCGGCCTCGCCCTCGGCCGCGGCCGCCGGCTCGTCGGTGGCCTCGTCGTGCTCCTCGCGCTCGATGCCGGCCTCGGCCTCGGCGTCCGCGAGCTCGGCCTCGAGGGCCTCCTCCGACACCTGCGCCGTGACGTTGACGACGAGAGCCTCCGGGTCGGTGACGAGCGTGGAGCCCTCCGGCAGCTGGATCTGGCCGGCGAGGACCTGGGTCCCTGCCTCCGCGCCGTCCACCGAGACGCTGATGCTGTCGGGGATGTGGGTCGCCTCCACCTCGAGCTGCAGGCTCGTGTGGTCCGTCGTGACGATCGTCTCCGGCGCTGCCTCGCCCTCGACGTGGACCGGGACGTCGACGACGACCCTCTCGCCCCGCCGGACGATGACGAGGTCGACGTGCTCGATGACGGGCTTGATGGGGTCGCGCTGGATGTCCTTCGCGAGCGCGAGCTGCTCGTCACCGTCGAGGACGATCGTGAGGAGGGCGTTGCTCTGCTTCAGCGCCAGCATGGTGTCGTGACCGGGCAGGGTGATGTGGACGGGGGCGGTCCCGTGGCCGTACATGACGGCGGGGATCTTGTGGTCGCGGCGGATACGGCGGGCCGCACCCTTGCCGAACTGGGTGCGGGCCTCGGCGACGAGCTTGGTGTCGGACACGGGTGCTCCTGGGACGTGGGAGAGGGAACGGGCAGTCGGTCCTCGACGCGGGACGTGGCACCGAACGACCGGCGCGCGAACGGCCCGCGGATCCACCGGATCTGCGTACCGCCAGCGTCGATCACGGATGCGTCGACCGCTCGTGGCGGTCAACCGGACAGCTCTGGCCGGTGCGACGTCCCTCGCCGAGGCAACCCCCCGAGTCTAGGCGACGGGAGAGGCCACGTCGAAATCCGCCGTCTCGGCGGTGGCGACCGCCTCCCGACGATCGTCGTCACGCTGACCCAGCCGGACGGCGACGACCCCGGCGAGCAGCACCACGCCACCCAGGAGCTGGAGGGGCCGCGGCAGCTCGCCGAGGAGCAGCCACGCGAAGAGCACCGCGAACAGCACCTCGGTGAGGCCGACGAACGACGCGAGGGTGGAGCCCAGGTGCCGTGCTCCGAGGATCCCCAGCACGTAGGCCAGGGCCGCCGCGACGAGGACCAGCTCGAGGAGCGCCAGCCAGGCCGGGATGTCGGTCCCGGCGACGACGACCGACGGGTCCCCGGCCTCCATCGGCAGGATGCCGACGAGCCCGCTGAGCGCCAGCACGAGCGCACCGGAGGCCAGCCCCAGCCCGGCGAACGCCGCGGCGGGGATGGTGGTCCTGCGCGCCGCGAGGACGTAGTGGCCGGCCAGGCCGGTGGCGGCGAGAAGGCCCCAGAGGACCCCGACGAGGTCAGGGGTCGCCCGGCCGGTGACATCGAGCACGAGGGCGAGGCCGGCGAGCGCCAGGACGATCCCGAGGCCGGTGAGGCGGTGGGGAGTCCGTCGGGTCAGTGCCCACACCCACAGCACGACGAGGACGATGCCGAGGTACTCGATGAGGAGGGCGACCGCCACGTCCATCCGGGCGACGGCCTGGAAGTAGCCGAGCTGCGCGGCGGCGACGGCGAGCGTCCCGTAGAGGCCGGCCCGGGGCAGCTCGCGGGCCACCGAGCCCCAGCGGCCCCGCAGCGCCCACGCGGTGAACGGCAGGAGCACGAGCGCCGCCCCGGAGATGCGGAGGAGCACCACGGCACCCGGCGACCAGCCGGCCGTCATGAGCGCCTTGGCGAAGGGGCCCGAGGTGCCGAAGGCCGCGCACGACATGAGCATCGCCACGAGGCCGAGTCCCAGGTGCCGCCTCATCGCCTCGACCACCGTGGCCTCCTTCATGGGGCTCCTGGTCGGGCCGGTCGCCGGCAATGTCAGGAGCAAAGTATGCTGTTGCCCATGACGCTATCGGCACTCGATGTCAGGAGTCAAGATGATTTTCACCTATGACACTGACGTGACGCTCAGCCATGCTGCAGCGCTGGCGAACACCGGTCCGGGCCTCGGGAGCCCGGAGCGGGAGGAGCTGCCGGACCTCCCGTCCCTGCTCGCCTGGATGGACCGGTGGGAGTGGACCGGTCGACGGCCGACGACGGACGCAGAGGTCGAGGCGGTCCGCGCCCTGCGCCCACGGCTGCGCGCCGTGTGGGCGCTCCCGGTCGACCGGCTGGCCGAGGCGGCCAACGCCCTCCTCGAGGAGGGAGCGGCCCTCCCCCGGCTCGTGCGGCATCCGCCCTTCGGCTGGCACGTCCACGCCACCTCCGACGACGCTCCGCTCGACCGCAGGGTGGCGGTGGAGGTGGGCATGGCGTTCGTGGACGTCGTGCGACTCGGGGAGACGGACCGGCTCAAGGTCTGCGCCGGCGAGGACTGCGGCGACCTCCTCGTGGACCTCAGTCGCAACCGGTCTCGCAAGTTCTGTGACGGGACCTGCGGCACCCGGGCCAACGTCGCGGCATACCGAGCCCGCCGGGCGGCGACGACCACGGCGTGATGGCCACGCCTGCAGACCCTTGGACGCCACCCGCCACGAGCGGCCCTCTGCTCGCCCCTGCCCCGCTCAGGTGCTGCCGGTGAACAGGCTCGTCACCGAGCCGTCCTCGAAGACCTCCTTCACCGCGGCGCTGATGAGCGGCGCGATGGACAGCACCGTGAGGCACGCGACCTCCTTCTCGGCGGGGATGGGCAGCGTGTTGGTGACGATGACCTCCTCCGCGGCGCAGTCGCGCAGCCGCTGAGCCGCCGGCTCGCTGAGGATCGCGTGCGTGGCGGCGATGACGACCGCCCGGGCCCCGTCGGCGATGAGGGCGTCGGCTGCCTTGGTGATCGTGCCGCCGGTGTCGATCATGTCGTCCACGAGGACGCAGACCCGGTCCCGGACGTCACCGACGACCCGGTTCGCCACCATCTCGTTGGGCCGGTTGATGTCACGGGTCTTGTGGATGAAGGCCAGCGGGGCCCCGCCGAGGCGCTTGGACCACTGCTCCGCCACCTTGATCCGTCCGGCGTCGGGTGAGACGACGGCGAGGTCCTGGTCGCCGTACTTGCGGGCGACGTACTCGCTGAGGATGGGGATCGCCATGAGGTGGTCGACCGGGCCGTCGAAGAACCCCTGGACCTGGTCGGCGTGCAGGTCCACGCAGATGAGCCGGTCCGCGCCGGCGGTGCGGAACATGTCGGCCATGAGCCGCGCGCTGATGGGCTCACGACCGCGGTGCTTCTTGTCCTGGCGGGCGTAGCCGTAGAACGGCATGACGACCGTGATCCGCTTGGCGCTGGCCCGCTTCAGGGCGTCGACCATGAGCAGGTGCTCCATGATGCACTCGTTGATCGGGCTGGTGTGGCTCTGGATGACGAAGGCGTCCGAGCCGCGCACCGACTCCTCGAAGCGCACGTAGATCTCGCCGTTGGCGAAGTCGTAGGCGCTCGTCGGGACGAGCTCGGTGCCGAGCTGCGCGGCGACCTCCTGGGCGAGACCGGGGTTCGCGCGACCCGAGAAGACCATGAGCTGCTTCTTGGGGCGCTTGCGGATGTTCGCCGAGGGCGGTCGGTGGTTGCTCACTGCTCGGTCCCCTCCGGGGGGGTCGTCGGGTCCGAGCCGGGATGCCGTGAGCGCGCCTGCTCCGCGGCCGCGGCGGCCGCGGCGGCCGCGGCGGTCGCGGTGCCGGGCCGGGCGCGCGCCACCCAGCCGTCGACGTTGCGCTGGCGGCCGCGGGCGACGGCGATCTGGCCGGGGTCGACGTCGGAGATGACGGCCGAGCCGGCGGCGACGTACGTCCCGTCGCCGAGATGGACCGGGCTCACGACGACGGCGTTGGACCCGATGAAGGAGTGCTTGCCGACCGTGGAGTGGTGCTTGGCGACGCCGTCGTAGTTCGCGAAGATCGTCCCAGCGCCGATGTTGGCCCCCTCGCCGATCGTGACGTCGCCGGCATACGAGAGGTGGGGCACCTTGGCGCCCTCGCCGATCTCCGCGTTCTTGGTCTCGACGAACCCGCCGATCTTGCCGCGGGCCCCGAGCCGGGTCCCCGGCCTCAGGTAGGAGTAGGGGCCGACCGTGGCGCCGGGGCCGATGACAGCCAGGTTGGCGACCGCCCGGCTGACCTTGGCGCTGTTCCCGACCTCGGTGTCCGTCAGCGTCACCTCCGGGCCGATGAGCGCGTCGGCGCCGACCGAGGTGGCCCCCAGCAGCTGGGTCCCCGGGAGCACGGTGGTGTCCTGGCCGATGGTCACGTCGACGTCGATCCACGTCGTCTCCGGGTCGACGATCGTCACGCCGGCGCGCATGTGTCCCTCGCAGATGCGCCGGTTCAGCTCTCGTCCGAGGGCCGCGAGCTGGACCCGGTCGTTGACGCCCTCGGTCTGCCACAGGTCGTCGAGGACGTGTGCTCGCACCGGCCGGCCGGCGGCCCGGGCCAGCGCCACCACGTCGGTGAGGTACTTCTCCCCCTGCGCGTTGTCCGTACCGACCGCGGCGAGTGCCTCGCGGAGCACCGAGATGTCGAAGGCGTAGATGCCGGAGTTGATCTCGGTGATCGCCCGTTGCGCCTCGGTCGCGTCCTTGTGCTCGACGATCTGCTCGACCCGGCCGTTCTCGTCCCGAACGACCCGGCCGTAGCCGGTCGGGTCGGCGGAGCGGGCGGTGACCACGGAGACCGCACTGCCGGTCTCGAGATGAGCGGCCGTGAGCTCCAGCAGTGTGTCGCCCGTGAGAAGCGGCACGTCCCCGTAGGTGACGAGGACCGTGCCGGAGAGGTCCGCGGGGAGCGCTCCGAGGCCACACTCGACAGCCCGAGCGGTCCCCTTGACCTCGTCCTGGTCGGCGATGACGAGGCGGTCGTCGAGCGTGGTGCAGAGCTCGGCGACGCGGTCCCGGTGGTGCCGGACGACGACACCGACGTGCTGCGCGCCCGTCGCGCGGGCGGCTCGGATGGCATGGCCGACAAGTGGGACCCCCCCGATCTGGTGCAGGACCTTCGGGGTGGTGGACCTCATCCGGGTCCCTTCACCCGCGGCGAGGACGAGAACGGCGGCCGGGCGGGGGGTGCTCACGCGCGAGAACTCCAGGGTGTGCTGCGGGTGCCACGGGACGCCGTCATGCTACCGGTGTGCGGTGGGGAGGCCCCTCACTGCCCACGTCCACGACACTCCTCGCGAGTGAGGACCGGCCCGCGGCACGCGGTCCTCGACAGGTGGCGGCGGAGGCGGCACGGCATCCGTCATCATGGGGGACGGTGCTCCACCAGCGGAGGGCCGAGGCACCGGGGCGCAGGCCTCGGAGAGGAGTTCCCATGTGCCCGAGTACGTCCCAGTCCACCGTGCCATCACGTGTCACCGCGCAGTCACGCGACGGCCGGACCTTCACCTTCGGGGCGACGGGCGGGCCGAGCTACGGGCCGGGTGACATGGTCGTGGTCCGCGCCGAGGACGTCACGGTGCTCGGGCAGGTCCTCGAGGTGGGTGAGCCGCCGTCCTCCGGAGCCTCTGCCGACGATCCTGCGACGACATTGGGCACCGGGATGGTCATCGGCACGCTCGACGCGGACGGGGTCCTGCGCCGGGCCTCACGTCCCCCCTTCGCCTCCTCGCCCCTCACTCCGGCGGGCCCGGAGGAGCTCGCGGGGCTGCAGAGGTCCACGGCGGCGGGTCTCACCGTCGGCACGTGGCACACCGCCGGCGACCGGACGACCGCCGACCTGCGGGCGGGCGGCTTCAACCGGCACACGTTCCTGTGTGGCCAGAGCGGCTCGGGGAAGACCTACGCCCTCGGCGTCCTGCTCGAGCGGCTCATCCTCGGCACGGACCTCCGGGTCGTCGTGATGGACCCCAATGCCGACTTCGTGCGCCTCGGGGAGACCAAGGACGGCACCCCCGGCACGGAGGCCGCGCGTCTCGCCGAGCGGATCCGGGTGCTCCGCTCCAACTCCACGCGCACCGAGGGCGCGGAGCCGTTGCGGATGCGCTTCCGGGCCATGACGCGGAAGGCCCAGGCCGCGGTCGCGCAGCTCGACCCGGTGCGCGACCAGGACGAGTACAACGCGTTCATCACCCTGCTCGCGCAGCTCGGGGACGTGGATCTCGGCATCCTGCTCGGCAGCATGAAGGAGGGAACTGCGGCCGAGCAGCGACTCGCCCGCCGCATCGAGAACCTCGGCCTTCCGCTGTGGGAGGTGTGGGCGTTCGACCTCCCGTCGGCGGCGGATGTCGTCACCGGGGCGCAGGGCGTCACCGTCATGGACCTCGGCGGGTTCGGCGACCCGGCGGAGCCGCTCGCCGTCTGCCTCGAGGTCGTCGATGAGCTGTGGGCGCAGCGCGACCGGCGGGTGCCGACCCTCCTCGTCATCGACGAGGCGCACAACCTCTGCAGCACGGATCCGGGCAACCCCGTCGCACAGCTGCTCCTCGACCGGCTCATCCAGATCGCGGCGGAGGGGCGGAAGTACGGGCTCTGGCTCCTCCTGTCGTCGCAGCGACCGTCCAAGATCCACCCGCAGATCCTCAGCCAGTGCGACAACCTCATGCTCATGCGGATGAACAGCCCCGACGACATCGCCGAGCTCGGCCGGGTCTTCGGCTTCGCACCGCAGGAGATGCTGCGGGCGTCGACGGGCTTCCTCCAGGGGGAGGCGCTGCTCGCCGGAGGGTTCGCACCGGTTCCCATGCGGGCCACGATGCGCGAACGGCTGACCCACGAGGGCGGCAGCGACGTGGCCGTACCGGTCGTCACCCCGGGATCCTGACCCCCGGGTCCCTCGTCCTCCCCGACTTCGTCTGTGGCCGTGTCGCCACGCCCCGCGTGTCGCCGCACCTTCACAGACGAAGTCGGGGAGGACGCAACCGGAGATATGGCGTGACCGCCTCGGCGTCGGCTCGCCCACGGCGTCCGGGCGGCGTGGGAGCCTGAGCGGCGTGGCCCAGCAGATCGCGTCCGGGATGGGCCCCCGGTGACGGCCACCGCCACCCTGGTCGCGACCGTCGCCGTCCTGGTGGCGGTCAACGTCTGGGTGCACTACGGGCCGTCGCGCTGGCAGCCGGTCGCCGGGCCGCTCATCGCGCTGCTCCTGCTCCTGCTGGCCCGCTCGGCCGGCCTGTCGTGGGAGCAGCTCGGGCTCGGGAGAGAGACGCTCGTGGCCGGACTGGTCTGGGGCGCTGGTGCCGTGGGGCTCGTCGCAGGTGCGTATGCCGTGGGGCTGGCAGTTCCGGCGAGCCGTCGTCTGTTCCTCGACGTCCGGCACCGGGTGGGGCCTGTACGCGCTGCCCGTCGCGCCCTGCTCGTGGTGCCGCTCGGAGTCGTCGTCCTCGAGGAGGTGGCCTTCCGTGGGGTGCTGTGGGGGCTGCTCGAGGTGGAGCACGGGGCGGCCTGGGCGTCGGCGGTCAGCTCCGTGCTCTTCGGCGCGTGGCACGTGCTTCCCGCCGTCGACGGGGTCCGCGCCACCAGCGACCGCGATGAGCCGATGGCACGGGGCGCCCTCATCCGCCAGGTGGCTGGCACCGTCGTGTTCACGACCGTTGCCGGGCTCGTGTTCGCCCTGCTGCGCCAGCGGAGCGGGAGCCTGATCGCGCCCTTCCTCCTGCACTGGGCGACCAACGGGCTGGGCATCCTTGCGGCCGCCTGGGCGTGGAGGGCCCGCCGGGGCTGAGGGGCAAGCCGCTCAGTCCTCCTGGTACAGCTCCCACCGCACGGTCTCCCGCTGGTGCACCGCGGCGCTGACCCGCTCGAGCTGCTCCTCGGTCGCGCGCAGGCCGTAGACCTCGTTGACGAACCCGGGCAGGTCAGGGCGGTAGTCGTGCCCCCAGGCGCCCCAGGTCGCGGGGCGCTGGGCGTTCTTCATGTCGACGAGGGTCTGGAAGAACGAGGTGACGGGGCGCCATCTGAGGTGGGCCGGGATGCCGCGAGGACTCGCACCGGGCGGGCCGGGCTCGACCCGGGGGCGGCCGGCGCCCAGCCAGGCGGGGGCGGTCGTCAGCAGGTCGACGCCGAAACGGGTCACGCCGTCGTTGTCGTGGCTCAGCAGGACGTACCGCGGGCGCACCCCACGCTCGTCCCGAACCGCGTGCAGCTGTTCGAGGTCGTTGACGACGGCGATGCTCCGCCGGTCGACGTCGAGGCGGTCGGGACCGGTCACCTCGTGCATCCACCCGCTGCCGTGGGGGGTGCCGATCCACAGGGCCCGGTCGATGCCGAGCGCCTCCAGGCCCAAGGTGCCCCAGTGCAGGAAGACGTCCTGGCTGGTGTGCGCCCCGAGGCTCTCTCCGAACAGGACGACCCGAGGGCGCGGGCCCTCCCGGTGGTGCAGGCGCTCCAGCACCCGGAGCCAGAGCAACCGGTTCTGCTCGCGAGCCCGTGCCACCCGGCCGAGCGACAGCGGGGACGGCCGGTTGGAGTACTGCAGGGTGACCGATGCGACGTCGCCCCGGGTGAGGTACTGGGCGGCGGCCATGGCCACGTAGTTGACATAGCCCAGCCCGGTCGGCGAGACGAGGACGAGCAGGGACCGGTCGAACGCACCGGTGCGCTCCATCTCGGCGAGGGCGAGGTCGACCCGCTCCTGCGGCGTCGGCGCGCTGTCCAGCCCCACGAACACCTGGACCGGTGCTGCGACCGCCGGTGCACCCATGACGGTCTCGATGGAGAGGTCGGGCACGCCGGGCGGTCGCTCGGCCAGCGGAGCGGGGCGCACGTGGGTCACCATGTGGCGCCGCCCCTCTTTGCCGAGCGTGGTCCAGGGCACGAGGCTGTCCGGGCCACCGCTCAGGGTGGGCCCGAGCCAGCGGGTGGCCACGTCGTCGCCGAGCACCGGCTCGTCGGCTGCTGCACCGGCCTCGACCGAGCGCATCGCCCGGGTCCAGACCAGCGACGTTCCCCCTACGAGGGCGCCGAGCGACGTCGCGTGCGTCGCCAGCCGCCAGACCAGTGGGCCGCCCGGGAGCACGGTGGCGAGCCGTCGCCCGGCAGCGCCGGCCATGAGGTGCTCGACGTACGCCACGGCCGCCAGGCCGCCCTGGACGCCTCCGGCCACGAGGAGCGAGCGAGCCAGCGGCGGCGACTCCGGCCCCTCTGTGCCGTCCTCCGTCCCCTCGGTGCCGTCCTCCGCCGGTACCCTCCGGGACCGGTCGAGCAGCACCGCGATCGTGAGCCCAAGGGGCACGGCGACGGGCACCCTCGAGACGCGACCCCCGGCATCCAGCCGGTCGTCGACGAGCCGCAACCCCGCCCTGACCGCCTCCAGCGACAGTGCAGCCACGCCGGTCGACGCGGTTCGCCAACCGGTCTGCCGGGCCATGCCGCGCACCATCGCCTCTCCCGGACGGGTGGGGAGTGCCCGCTGGACCGTGAGGCCGAGCGGCACGGCAGCCAGGTCCGCGGCCAGCACGAGGACCCGTTGGCGCGTCGTGACGTCCGACCACCGGGACGCCACGCGCGTGCGTGCCAGTTCCGCGGCGAGCGCCTGGAGGACGTCCTGGGTGCCGAGGGCGAGGACGTAGTGGAGCCCTGTCGCCAGCCCGGTGACCAGGCCCTGGTCGACATCGCTGCGGGGCGTGAGGCCGGGGGCGAAGGTGCCCGGCACCTCTGCCGCTGCCACGACGAGGCCCACCTGGACCCCGAGGTCGCTGTGCGGCGACGTGGTCACGGCAGGGCGGCTCATCGACCGCGGCTCAGTGGGTGCGCGCCGGCCCTGACCTGGCCCTCCCGAGCTCGATGCACCCGGACGGCATCCGCGCTCCGACGGCTGCCGCACGTCCTGGATCCCTCAGTGACCATGACCGCCCTCTCCGTGTCCGGGTGCCCGCCACCGCGGGCTCCCCGGGTAGGAATCGAACCTACGTCGCTAGTCCTGATTCAAAGTCAGGCGGGCCCTGCCAGCAGACCAACCGGGGACCGCCGCCAGCACGGGACGGCATACCGGCGAGGGTAGTGGACGCGCACGGCGAGCGAGGTGCCCTGACCCCGCCTCCGCGGGGCCGGTCGGGGTGACCCACGGGCACAATGGCGGGGTGACCGACGCCTCGACCGTCAAGCCGTCCCGTGCAGCGCGTTCCCGGATGACCGGCCGCGAGCGACGGGAGCAGCTCATCGGCATCGGCCGGAAGCACTTCGCCGACCGGGGTTTCGAGGGCGCCACCATCGAGGAGATCGCGGCGTCGGCGGGTGTCTCGAAACCCGTGGTGTACGAGCACTTCGGCGGCAAGGAGGGCCTCTACGCCGTCGTCGTCGACCGCGAGATCGAGGGGCTGCTCAACGCGGTGCAGGGAGCGCTCACGTCTGGCGGCGGCTCCCGGGAGACGATCGAGCGCGCGGCCCTCGCGTTGCTCGACTACGTCGAGACCTCGACCGACGGGTTCCGGATCCTCGTGCGCGACAGCCCCGCCGGCCAGGCGACCGGGTCCTTCGCGAGCCTCATGAGCGACATCGCCAGCCAGGTCGAGCACATCCTGGCGGCGGAGTTCAAGAACCACAGGCTGGACCCGAAGGCCGCCCCGATGTACGCCCAGATGCTCGTGGGGATGATCGCCCTCACCGGTCAGTGGTGGCTCGACTCCCGCAAGTTCAAGAAGCACGAGGTGGCGGCGCACGTCGTCAACCTCGCCTGGAACGGGCTCACCGGTCTCGAGGCGAAGCCGACGCTCACCACCGACAAGCGCTGAACCGCAGACTCCTCCCCCGACGGCGTGGCGAGCTCAGCTGCGTGCGAACGGAGCAGGTCACGCGGCCCCGCGCGGCGCTGCCTTGCGCGCCACCGCGAAGACGCGGCGGAACGGGAAGAGCACCCCGACCGGGGTGCGCGGGTAGGCCTCCGCGAGCTGCTCGGCATACGGCGTGACGAACGAGGCCCGCTCTTCGGGGTCGGTGAGGATGTCGAGCACGGGACGCAGGGCCGTAGCCGTGACCCAGCTCAGCACCGGATTCTCGTCCTCCCCGGCGGGGTCGAGGACATGGAGGTACGTCGTCTCCCACGCGTCCACCTCGCACCCCAGTCGCGCCAGGTAGCGCAGGTAGGTGGCCGGCTCTCCCACGGCTGGGAGGTCGAGCGCGGCGGTGAGCTCGCCGGCTCGCTCGTGGCGCTCCGCCGTCTCTCGCATGAGCCGGTGGCTCGGCGCGTCGAAGTTCCCCGGCACCTGGAGGGCGAGCCAGCCCCCGTCGCCGAGCGAGGTGACCCACGCGTCGAGCAGGTCCAGGTGACCGGGCACCCACTGGAGGGTCGAGCTCGTCACGATCACGTCGGGCGCCTGGCCGAGCGAGGCCGGGTCCCACTCCCGCAGGTCCGACTGCACCCACTCCACCCGGCCGTGCCCGTCCCGCTCGCGGGCCGCCTCGAGCATCGCCTCGGACGCGTCGACACCGACGATCCGGGCCTTCGGCCACAGCTCGGCCAGCATCATCGTCGCGGGGCCGTGCCCGCAGCCGAGGTCGACCACGAGGGCCGGGTCGTCGGTGCGCACCTGGGCGACGAGGTCGGCCAGCGGTCGACTGCGCTCGGCCGAGAACCTCGCGTATGCCGTCGGGTCCCAGGTCGCGTGTTCGGTCATCTCGTCCTCCTGGTCGGGCCGGCGCCTCCGGATGCCGGGTGGCTCCTCGTGGCGGGCTCGAGGCAGGCCCCGCCACCACGTCCAGCGGGCCGAGCGACCACAGCTTTCCTCGACGTCGAGAAACTTGACGAGCAGTAGAGTCGGTCCGTGCCCGCTGACGATGTCGACCGTATCGTCTCCGCGTGGCGGCGTGAGCGACCCGACCTGGACGTCGAGCCCCTCGAGGTGTTGTCCCGCGTCTCTCGGCTCGCGCGCCGCCTCGACCTGGCCCGTGGCACCGCCTTCGCCGACCATGGCCTGGACGGCTGGGAGTTCGACGTCCTCGCCGCACTGCGTCGCGCCGGACACCCCTACGAGCTGAGCCCCGGTCAGCTCGTCACCGAGACGCTCGTCACGAGCGGCACCATGACCAACCGCGTCGACCGGCTTGCGACGCGCGGGTTCGTGGAACGGCACCCCGACCCCGGGGACCGTCGGGGCGTCCTCGTCCGGCTCACCCCCGCCGGTGTGGCGGTGGTCGACGACGCGCTCGCCGACCTGCTGAGCCACGAGTGGGCGCTGCTCGCCGACCTCGCGGCACAGGAGCGGGAGGAGCTGGCGAACCTGCTCCGGCGGCTGCTGCGACCGTTCGAGACCGAGGGTTGACCGGGACGCGACCCGGGCTGTCGGCGGGATCACGCGCCTCGGGCTTGAAGTTAGGTGACCCTTACTTCTAGTCTCGACGGGTGCCCCCCGCCCTGACCGCCCCGACGTCGACCACCTGGGTCGGCGGCTGGCTGGGCGACCTCCGCGGCGACGCCGGGGGGCCTGCCGTCCACGTGATCCAGGACGGGGAGCTGCGAACCCTCAGCCGGGCGGAGCTGGCCGACTTCGTTGCCGACACAGCGACGCAGCTCGCGGGCGAGCGGCGGCTCGTCCAGGTCCAGGGCGCCAACGGCCTCGGAACCCTCGTCGGGTACCTGGCCGCCCACAGCGCAGGACATCCGGTGCTCCTCACCCCCGGGCCGGGGCCCGCAGCGGACGCCATCGCCGCCGCCTGGGACCCGGATGTCGTCATCGACCCGGCCGGTCGGGTCGAGGTGCGACGCCACGACGCACGGCATCCGCTGCACCCCGACCTCGCGCTGCTCATGAGCACGAGCGGCTCCAGCGGGTCACCCCGCCTGGTCCGCCTCTCCTGGGACAACCTCGCGAGCAACGCCCGGGCGATCGCGGACTACCTCGCCGTCCGCCCCACGGACCGTGCGGTGACGAGCCTCCCCCTGCACTACTGCTACGGCCTGAGCGTCGTCCACAGTCACCTGCTCGCCGGTGCCTCGGTCGTGCTCACCGACCTCTCCGTCGCGGACCCGTGCTTCTGGGACCTGGCCCGTCGGTCCGGGGTGACCACCCTCGCCGGCGTGCCGCACTCCTTCGACCTCCTCGAGCGGACGGGGTTCGCCGACCTCGACCTCCCGCACCTTCGCACCGTCACCCAGGCCGGGGGGCGCGTCGACCCGCACCGCGTGGTCGCCCTCGCCGAGCTGGGTCGTCGCCGGGGATGGGACCTGTTCGTCATGTACGGCCAGACCGAGGCGACGGCGCGGATGACCTACCTTCCCCCGGACCGTGCCGCCGAGCACCCCGGCACGGTCGGCGTCCCGGTGCCGGGAGGCCACGTCGACATCGTCGACGGGGAGATCGTCTACTCCGGCCCGAACGTCATGCTCGGCTACGCCGACGAGCCGGCCGACCTCGCCCTCGGACGCACCGTCGACCGCCTGCACACCGGCGACCTCGGCCGCTGGACCGAGGCCGGCCTGCTCGAGGTCACCGGCCGCCGGTCCCGGGTCGCCAAGGTGCTCGGCCACCGGGTCGACCTCGACCACGTCGAGCGCGGCCTCCGGGCCCGAGGACACGACGTGCGGTGCGTCGACGGGGGGAGGGCGCTGGTCGTCTGCACGGACGGCATCCCGCCCGCCGGCGACCTGTCGGCCACTGCGGCACGTCTCGCCGGTCTCCCCCACCGTTGCGTGCGCGTCCTCCACGTGCGGGACCTCGGGCTCTCCCAGCTGCCTCGGCTGGCGAGCGGCAAGGTCGACTACGCCGCTCTGGCCCACCTGCTGGCCGTGGACTCCCCACTGGCGTCGCCTCAGGCGCCCGTCACCGGCGGGCTGGCCGAGCGGTACGCCGTGCTGCTCGGTCGCGACGCCGTGGCACCGGAGGACTCGTTCACCTCGCTCGGGGGTGACTCCCTCTCGTACGTCGAGGTCTCCCTCCACGTCGAGGAGCGGCTGGGCCACCTTCCGGCCGACTGGCACCTCCACAGCGTCGCTCGCCTCGAGGCGCTCGCCGGAGCAGCAGAAGACGACCCCGGGCCGCGCCACCGCTCATGGTTCGCGGGGCGCGTGCTGACCCGGTCCGTGGAGACCAGCGTCGTGCTGCGCGCGGTGGCGATCCTCCTCATCGTCGGGACGCACGCCCACGCGTTCCGCCTCCAGGGAACGGCCCATGCGCTGCTCGTCCTCGTCGGCTGGAACCTGGCGAGGTTCCGGCTGACGGAAGCCCCACGACCGGAGCGGGTTCGCGGACTGCTCGTCGCGGTGCGCCGCGTCGCCGCGCCGGCTCTCGTCGTCATCGTGGGTGCCCACGTGCTGCTCGGGCAGTACGCGATCTCCACGCTGGGCCTGGTCAACTGGGTCTTCGGGGAGGAACGGCTCGGCCCTGACTGGCGCTTCTGGTTCATCGAGTCAGCGGTCTTCGTGCTGCTGGTCGTCACCCTCGTCGTGGCGACGCCGTGGGGCGACGCCCTGGAGAGGAGAGCTCCCGTGCTCCTGCCGCTCGGGCTGGCGGGGCTCGGGATGCTGTCGTGGCAAGGCCTCGTGCATCCGCCGGTGCCCCACATGCAGGGCTCCGCGCTCGTCGTCTCGTGGCTCTTCTGCCTCGGCTGGGCCGCCGCGAAGGCCGGGGACGTTCGACAACGGCTTCTCGTCACTCTCGTCGCCGTGCCCACCGTGGGCACCTTCTCCGGGAACCCACGGCGCGACCTGCTGACCCTCGCGGCGGTGCTCCTCGTCCTCTGGGTGCCGACCCTGCGGGTGCCCCGCGCCGCCGTCCCGGCGCTGCACGTGCTCGCCGCCAGCTCGCTCTACGTCTACGTCGCGCACTGGCAGGTCGTCCCGGCGATGAGCGCGACCCCCTGGTTCGCCTTCGCCGCGGGTCTGGTGGTGGGGATCGCGTACTGGCTCGCGTGGACTCGTGGTCCCGCCCTCGTGCGGGCCCAGGCTGCCCGCTTGGCGGCTCGGCGCACCGGGACCCACCCAGTCAGTCCGGAGCCCCTCCTGGCGAAGATCCGGTAACGGGGCGGAGGAGCGGTCGTCCCTCGACAATCGCAGCACGGGGGCGATCGGGCCCCCGACCACCCGCAGCCGCCCAGGGTGGTCAGCCGGCGAGCTCGGCGGCCTCCAGCCACTGGAGCTCGAGCGCCTCTCGCTCGTCGACGATCTCGCGGAGCTCGCGGTTGAGGCCCAGCACCCGTGCGTGGTCCGTCGCCGCCGCGAGCATGGCCGCGTGGAGGCGCTCCTCGCGCTCGGCGAGCCGAGCGAGCTGCTTCTCGACGCGCGCCATCGTCTTGCGCGCGTCCCTGGCCTCGGCCGGTGTCCGGCCCTCGACCTCGGATGCCGATCCGGGCGCGCCCTCGGCCCCCGCAGCGGACGCGGCGGCATCGAACGGCGCAGCACCGGCATACCGCCCCCCGTCCCGGTGTTCCGGGGTGGCCCGCAGGCGAAGGTACTCGGCGACCCCGCCGGGCAGCTCGCGCAGCCGTCCGTCGCCGAGGAGGGCGACCTGCCGGTCACAGACCCGCTCGAGCAGGTAACGGTCGTGCGAGACGACCACGAGGGTCCCGGCCCAGCCGTCGAGGAGGTCCTCGAGGGAGGTGAGCGTCTCGATGTCCAGGTCGTTCGTGGGCTCGTCGAGAAGGAGGACGTTCGGCTCGTCCATGAGGAGCCTGGTGAGCTGGAGCCGCCGCCGCTCGCCACCGGAGAGGTCACCCACGCGGGTCTGCTGCCGCGAGCCGGAGAACCCCAGCCGCTGCGCGAGCTGGGATGCCGTGAGCTCCTTCCTCCCGAGCCGCACCACCGAGCGGACGCCCTCGACCGCCTCGATGACCCGGCGCTCCCCCCAGGCCTCCAGCTCACGGACCTCCTGGGAGAGCATGGCCAGCCGGACGGTGACCCCGACCTTCCGCTTTCCGGCTGCGAGCGGGACCTCCCCGGCGATCGCCCGCAGGAGTGTCGACTTGCCCGAGCCGTTGACGCCGATGACGCCGGTGCGCTCCCCGGGTGCCAGGCGCCACGTGACGCGGTCGAGGAGCACGCGCTCGCCCGCCACCACGCGAACGTCGACCAGGTCGACGACGTCCTTGCCGAGCCTCGTCGTGGCGAAGCGCACGAGCTCGACGTCGTCGCGGGGCGGCGGCTCGTCGGCGATGAGCGCGTTGGCCGCGTCGATCCTGAACTTGGGCTTGGTCGTGCGAGCGGGCGGACCGCGGCGCAACCACGCGAGCTCCTTGCGCAGCAGGTTGTCCCGGCGTTCCGAGGTCAGTCCGGCCATCCGCTCGCGTTCCGCCTTCGCGAGCACGTAGGCGGCGTACCCGCCGTCGTAGGCGTGGACGCCCCCCGACCCGACCTCCCACGTCTGCGTCGCGATCGCATCGAGGAACCACCGGTCGTGCGTGATCGCGACCACCGCGTTGTCCGGACGGCCGTAGCGGATGACGAGGTGCTCGGCCAGCCACGCGACGCCCTCGACGTCGAGGTGGTTCGTGGGCTCGTCGAGGAGGAGCAAGGTGGGAGACGCGACGAGCAGGGCTGCGAGGGCGACACGGCGCCGCTCACCACCGGAGAGGGGACCCACGGGCGCGGACAGGCCGCCGACGGCCGAGGCGTCGGTGCCACCGAGGAGACCGGTGAGCACGTCACGGACCCGAGGGTCCGAGGCCCAGACGTGCTCCGGCAGCTCACCGAGCACCGTCGTCCTCACCGAGGCGGACGCGTCCAGCTCGTCGTCCTGGGTGAGCATTCCCGCCGTCAGGCCGCCCACGCGAGCGACCCTGCCCGAGTCGACCGGCAGGTCCCCGGCCAGGACGCGGAGCAGGGTGGTCTTGCCGCCGCCGTTGCGGCCCACCACGCCGATGCGGTCACCGCCGCCGACTCCGAGTGACACGGCGTCGAGCACCTGGGCGATGCCGAGCGCCACGGACGCGCGCTCGACGGAGACGAGGTTGGCCACTAGTCGACCCGGTGGTGGATGACATGGGCACCGTGCACGGGACCGTTGGCCCGGCGGACGTCGCGGACCACACCGCTCGCCGTCAGCGCCACGGCGAGGTCGATCCCGGCCTCGTTGTCCTCGACGAGGAAGGCGAGGGTCGGCCCCGAGCCGGACACCATCCCCCCCAGTGCGCCGTACTCCATCCCCGCCGAGAGCACCTCGCCCAGGTCCGGGCGCAGGGACAGCGCCGCCTCCTGGAGGTCGTTCGCGAGCTGTGGGGCCAGCTCGTGCGGGTCGCCGCTGCGCAGGGCGCTCATGAGGGCGGGGTTCGGCACCGGCTCGGGCACCGGGGCACTCCCTCGCAGACGGTCGCACTCGGCATACACCGCGGGGGTGGACAAGCCGTCGTCGGAGAGTGCGAAGACCCAGTGGTACGTCCCCCGTGCCAGCACGGGGGCGAGCAGCTCGCCACGTCCGCTACCCATCGCCGTCCCCCCGGCGACGAGGAACGGAACGTCACTTCCCAGCTCCGCCCCCAGCTCCTCGATGGCCTCGCGGTCGAGGTCGAGGTCCCACAGGTGGTCGAGACCCACGAGCGTCGCTGCCGCGTCGGCGGATCCGCCCGCCATCCCGCCACTCACCGGAATGCCCTTGCGGATGCTGATGTGCACGGGCTCGACGTCGAAGCGGCTCTCGACCAGCCGGGCCGCGCGCATCGCGAGGTTGTTGCCGTCGGTGGGCACGGCGTCGGCCAGGAGGCCCGAGACGCTGATGCCCCAGCCGTCGGCGACGGAGACGGTCACGTCGTCGTAGAGGCCCACCGCGTGGAAGACCGTCGACAACGCGTGGTAGCCGTCCTCGCGGCGAGGTCCGACGAGCAGCTCGAGGTTGACCTTCGCCGGGACGCGCACCGTGACGGGGCCGGGCGCGAGAGGGGCGGCGGTCATGCGCCCACACTAGCCAGCCGCCGGGGACCCCGACGCCGGCTGGAACCGGGCCGCCGCCACGGCTGCGAACGCCGCGACGTCGAGCTGCTCGCCGCGCGTGCGCGGGTCGATCCCCGCCGCCAGCAGGGCGGTCTCCGCCCGTGCCGGCGACCCCGCCCACGTGGCGAGAGCTGCGCGCAGGGTCTTGCGCCGCTGGGCGAACGCCGCGTCGACGCAGGCGAACACCTGCTCCCGGCTGGCCGTGGTGCGGGGGGGCGGACGCCGGCGCAGGGCCACGAGGCCGGAGTCCACGTTGGGCACCGGCCAGAACACGCTGCGCGAGACCGAACCGGCGAGCCGGACGTCGGCGTACCAGGCGGCCTTGACACTGGGGACGCCGTAGGTCCGGGAGCCGGGTGGAGCCGCGAGGCGCTCGGCGACCTCCATCTGGACCATGACCAGAAGCGTCCGCAGCGTCGGGAAGTGCTCGAGGAAGCGCAGGACGACCGGCACGGACACGTTGTAGGGGAGGTTCGCGACGAGCGCGGTGGGTGCCGGCCCCGGAAGGCTGGACACGGCGAGCGCATCCGCCTGCACGACCTCGAGACGGTCGGCGAGCGACCGCGCGTGCGCGGCCACGGTCCCCGGCAGGGCGCGGGCGAGGGTCGGGTCCACCTCGATCGCCACGACGCGCTCGACGACCGGGAGGAGGGCGAGCGTCAGCGATCCCAGTCCCGGGCCCACCTCGACGACGGTGTCGCCGGCGCCCACACCGGCCACCCGGACGATGCGCCGAACGGTGTTGCCGTCGACGACGAAGTTCTGCCCCCAGGTCTTGGTCGGCCGGATGCCGTGCCGCGCGGCGAGCTCCCGGACCTCCGCGGCTCCGAGGAGCGAGGCGTCGGAGCCTTCGGTCATGCGCTCACCATAACGACGACGACGACGTCGCCTCCGACGCCGCGAGGCCCCGGACCTTGCGGTCCGGGGCCTCGGTGCTCGGAGCGCGTCAGGCTGCGTGCGCGCAGCCCCAGGGTGAGAGCCCTGCCTTGGCGTAGTACCGGTTCGCGACGGTGATCTGCTCGGCGCGCGACGCGAGGTCGGCGCGCGGGGCGAAGTCGTCACCACCGTTGGCCAGCCAGGACGCGGTCGCGAACTGCAACCCGCCGTAGTAGCCGTTGCCGGTGTTGATGCTCCAGTTGCCACCCGACTCGCACTCGGCGATCCGGTCCCACATCGCGGCGTTCGCGAGGTTGATGCCCGCGCCGGAGGTGTCGCCCGCCGAGGTCGCAGCCGGACGCTCCCTGGTGCCGACCCTGACGACCGCAGCGGTCGGCCGGGAGAGCGTCGTGGAGGACAGGACCTTCGCCGTCGTCTTCTTGCCGTCGACGTAGGTCACCTCGCGGACGACGGTCTTCTTGCCGGCCTTGCCGGGGGTGACGACCGTGGTCTGCCCCTCGTAGAGAGAGGAGTCCTTCTGCTTCGTCGTCGCGTAGGGGATCGCCTCGGTGGCCGTCTCCTTCTTGACGACGACCCGCTTGACGACGATCTTCATTCCCTCGGTGAGCGGGGCGTCGAGGGACGGGCTGACGATGTCCCGGGCGCTACGGCTGAGGTCGAGCTCGGCCAGGACGCCGGAGACCTTGGGGTTGATGGAGGTCACCGTGCGAGACCTGCCGTCGGCGACGACGGTCACCTTCTTCGGCGTCGTCAGCGAGACGGCGAGCCCCTGGCGGCCCAGCCGCTGGGACCGCGAGGCGGAGAGGACGGCCCCGTCGGCTCGGATGCCGAGGTCGGTGAGCGCCTCGTCGACGGTGAGCGCGGTCGTCCAGTAGGTCCGGGTCGCGCCGTCGACGTTGACCGTCAGCTGGCGGCCGTACCTGACGGAGACGCGGTCACCGTCGGCGACCGGTGAGGAAAGAGAGGGGACGACGACGTCGTGCTCGCCGACCGCGATGTCCTGCTTGTCGAGGACGTCGGCGACGGTCGACCCGAAGACGTGGACCGAGGTGGGCTTTCCGTCGACCGAGACCTCGACGGCCTTGTCGTAGTGGGCCACGCCGACCGACCCGGCGGCCACGACGAGCGCGGCCAGGCCTTGGGCGGCATGACGAAGGGGAAGGGAGAACTGCACACATGCTCCTGGGTCGTGCTCTCCGGGCACCAGCGTCGAACGCAGCCATCATGCACGGCCAGGGCATCACGGATGCTCCTGCGTGCGAACCGGTCCCCCCGCGGCGGCTGTGGCGCAGGGCGGTCACACGTGTCGTCCGAGGCGAAACCGGCCCCGGCCATTCCCTCCACTGTGCATGAGCGCACTGCCCGGATCAAATCTCCGGAACGGTGCGTCCGAGCCGAAAGCGCCGCATCGGCCCCTCCTGCACCACCAGCCGCACCAGGAACGAGAGGTACGTCACCCCGGGGCGGCAGGACCTCACCACGGGCCGTAGAGACGCTCCGCGTTCCCGCTCAGCGCCTCGCACAGCGTCGGCACGGCCACCCCCAGGACGGAGGCCATTGCCCGCACGGTCAACGGCACGAGGGCGGGAGCGTTGGGGGCGCCGCGCCACGGGTGGGGCGTGAGGTACGGCGCATCGGTCTCGACGAGGAGCAGCTCGAGCGGCGTGACGGCGAGTGCGTCGCGCAGCGACGTGGCGCCCTTGAACGTCACCGTGCCGCTGAAGGAGAGGTGGTACCCCCGCTCGACGCACTGGCGTGCCATCTCGGGACCGCCGCTGAAGCAGTGGAGGACCGTGCTCGCAGGCGCCCCCTCCTCCGCGAGCACTCGCAGCACGTCGTCATGGCTGTCGCGATCATGGACCTGCAGGACCTTGTCCAGCCGCTTCGCGAGGGCGATGTGCCAGCGGAAGGACTCCTGCTGCGCCGGTACGCCCTCCGGACCGGTCCTGAAGTAGTCCAGTCCGGTCTCCCCCACCACCCGCACCCGCGGGTGACCCGCGAGCCGCTCGATCTCGCCGTATGCCGCGTCGAGCCGTCCGCTGTCGGCGAGGGCCGGCACCTCGTTGGGGTGCAGTGCGACGCCGGCGACCACACCGGCATACCGTTCCGACGCGGCGACGGCGAACTCGGCACCGGAGAGGTCGCACCCGAT
Organism: Ornithinibacter sp.; assembly: GCA_029266735.1. Taxonomy (GTDB): domain Bacteria; phylum Actinomycetota; class Actinomycetes; order Actinomycetales; family Dermatophilaceae; genus Fodinibacter. Next base: position 20,764 of record JAQSWG010000004.1, on the reverse strand, counting down.
CTGGACGACGCGGTCGACGCCGACGGATGCCGCCTCCGCGAGGACCGGACGGAGGTCCTCTACTCCGACGTCCACGCCGTTCCGGCTGATGTCGAGATGGGTGTGGTTGTCCACCACGGGAATCGGCAGGGGGTCGGGCGGTTCCGGGGCGCCACGTCGGCTCGGCTGCGAGGTCACCGGCTCACAGACCTGCCGCCCGGGCGAGCTCCTCGTCGACCACCGACTCGTCGAGCTTGGTGAAGACGGGCAGCGGCTTGCTGATGGGGGTGCCGACCACGACGGGACGTGACTCCCATCGTGGTGTCCTCGAGTAGTCACCCGTGATGACCGGGTAGGTGCGACCCTCGTCGCCGTCGTCGAGTCCACTCACCGTCTCGAGGCGCGGCATAGGGCTGAGCTCACCAGCACCCCCCAGCACGGTGTGCACGCGGTTGGAGGCGTGCGGGAGGAACGGCGCGAGCATCGTGTTGAGGTCCGACACGCACTGCATGAGCGTGTGGAGCACCGTGGCGAGGCGCTCCCGCTGCTCGTCGCCCTTGAGCTTGAAGGGCTCCGTGCGCGACACGTAGGCGTTGACCTCCGCGACCACCCGCATCGCCTCGGCAACGGCGGCCTTCTGCCGGTGACGTTCGAGGAGGTCGCCCACGCTGCGGAAACCACGGAGCACCGCGGCCCGGACCTCCTCGTCGACCGGCTCGAGCGTCCCCGGCGCCGGGATCTCCCCGAAGCTCCTCGCGACCATGGCAGCCGTCCTGGACACGAGGTTGCCCCAGCCCGCCACGAGCTCGGAGTTGTTGCGCTGCACGAACTCCTTCCACGTGAAGTTCGCGTCCTGGCTCTCCGGCCCGGCAGCACAGATGAAGTACCGGATGCCGTCCGGGCCGTAACGGTCCAGGACGTCACGCACGAGGATGGTGTAACCACGGGAGGTGGAGAACTGCCTGCCCTCCATCGTCAGGTACTCGCTGGAGACGACCTCGGTGGGCAGGTTGAGCTCGCCGTAGTCGCCCGGCTGACCACCCTTGCTGCCCTTCCCGGCATACCCGAGCAGCTCGGCCGGCCAGATCTGGGAGTGGAAGGTGATGTTGTCCTTGCCCATGAAGTAGTAGGAGAGGGCCTGTGGGTCGTTCCACCACTCCCGCCAGCGGTCGGCGTCGCCGGTGCGACGGGCCCACTCGATCGAGGCGGACAGGTAACCGACGACGGCGTCGAACCACACGTAGAGGCGCTTGGCCGGGTTGTCCCGCCAGCCGTCGAGCGGCACGGGGATGCCCCAGTCGATGTCCCGGGTCATCGCGCGCGGCCGGATGTCGTCGAGGATGTTGAGGCTGAACCGGATGACGTTGGGGCGCCAGGTGCCTGACGCCTCACGCTCCTCGAGCCACTCGCGCAGCGCATCCGCGAGGGCGGGCAGGTCGAGGAGGAAGTGCTGGGTCTCGACGAACTCCGGTGTCTCGCCGTTGATCCGGCTGCGCGGGTCGATGAGGTCGGTCGGGTCGAGCTGGTTCCCGCAGTTGTCGCACTGGTCGCCCCGCGCCTCGCCGTAACCACAGATCGGACACATGCCCTCGATGTAGCGGTCGGGAAGAGTGCGCCCGGTGGACGGCGAGATGGCGCCCTGCGTCGTCTGCTCGACCATGTAACCGTTGCGCCAGACCTGCGTGAAGAGCTCCTGCGCGACGCCGTAGTGGTTGGCGGTCGTGGTCCGCGTGTAGAGGTCGTAGGAGCAGCCGAGGTCGGTGAGCTCGCCGGCGATGACGGCGTGGTTCGTGTCGACGAACTCCCGCGGGGAGACCTGGGCCTGGTCGGCGAGGACGAGGATCGGCGTGCCGTGCTCGTCGGAGCCGCTGACCATGAGCACGTCGTGGCCCGCCATCCGCATGTAGCGGCTGAAGACGTCGGACGGGACGCCGAAGCCGGCGACGTGACCGAGGTGGCGCGGCCCGTTGGCATAGGGCCACGCGACGGCGGAGAGGACCTTCATGGCCCCTGATCCTAGGTGGCGCGGAACCCTGCTCGGACGCACCCGGGGACCGACGGGCCGGACTACGCTCGGGGGGCCGCCCGTCACGTCGGCACGACCGCATCGCCTCGTCGTCGGTGGAAGGAGTCATCGCCGTGCTCGCTGCGCTCACCGGGATGGGCCTGTCCGCCGCGGCCGGCCTCAACGCCTACATCCCGTTCCTCCTCGTGGCGCTCGTCGCCCGCTTCACGGACTACATCGTGCTGCCGACCGGCTACGAGTGGATCGAGAGCAACTGGGCCATCGCCATCTGCTCCGTCCTTCTCGCCACCGAGGTGGTCCTCGACAAGATCCCCGCCGTCGACACCGTGAACGACACCATCCAGACCTTCATCCGGCCCGCCGTGGGCGGTCTCATCTTCGCGGCGTCGACAGCCGCGTCCGAGCTCGACAACTCGGCGTGGATGGAGGAGAACGCGTGGTTCTCCGTCGTGCTCGGGGTGATCGTCTCCGGGCTGGTCCACACCGGGAAGATGGCTGCCCGCCCGGTCATCAACGCGGGGACGGTCGGCGCGGGCGCGCCCGTCGTCTCGACCGTGGAGGACGGCGCATCGATCGGCCTGTCCCTCATCGCGATCCTCGCGCCGCTCCTCGTCATCGTCGCGCTGGCCCTCCTCGCGTGGGTCCTCATCTGGATGTGGCTGCGGGTCAGGCGATGGCGCCGACGCCGCGAGCAGGCGTACAGCCCCACGTAGTCGGCGGTCGGCGCAGGCCGTCGTCGCGGGTCGGGGCGATTCCGCAGGAGTCAGCCCTCCACGACCACCGACGCCGGCGGCGGCGTGAAGGTCCTCGCGCGTCCCCAGCTCCGGAATGCGAGGTCCGAGGGCGCACTCCTCGGCCCCACCGCCCGGAGCACCGTGCCGTTCCCGTCGGCCGCAACCCACAGGCGCGGCCCGCCGTCATAACCCAGGAGGTATGCCGCCCGGCCGTCGAGGTCCGTCTCCACCGCCTCGGTCGCGTCCGACTCCAGGGCGGTCACCTCCGGGCGCTGGAAGTAGTCGGTGAGGATGCCCCGCAGCGTGTACGCCCCGAGCTCGGTCGCGTCGGACTCCGCGATGGGGACGTACTTGCCCACCATGGCGCGGCCGGCGGTCGGGTCCCCGGTCTGGTGCGCCCAGAACGCCTCGTCACCCCCGAGCCAGTAGCGGCCGTCGACCATGACGACCTCCGACGTGCCGCCTGCCTCGGTCGTGATGAACACCGTCTGGTTGGCGCCGTCGGCGACCCCCTCGACGTCGATCTTCAGCGGCTCGCCCTCATAGCGCACGGTGCCCGTCACGCGTCCGGACGCCGCGGACAGTGCCGCCGCCCGGGCCGTTCGGAACACCTCCGCCACCGTCGGACCCACGGGCTCGGTGGGTGCCGCCGACGCGCTCGGCGTCCCGGACGTGCCCGTCGAGTCGGCCCCCGTCGGGCGGGTCGACGCCTCCGCCGGCTCGTCGTCCCCGGAGCAGCCCGACACCGCGATGCACGCCAGGAGCGCGGTCAGTGCAGCGGCCCGTCGGCACGCGGTCATCGTTCGGCCCTCTCCCTCGCTTCCACCCGACCGACATCGTAGGTCGCGGCGCCCCGCCAGCCGTGGAGGTGACGGCCACCACGCGTGGCGATGAATGGCCCACCGCCCGGCCCGGGCGGGCAAGGTGGACGCGCGGCGGCGCGTCGCTGGACCCGGCGGGCGAGGTGGAGCAGCGGCATACCCTGTCGGGCATGCGGCGCCAGCACCTCACCGAGACCCTGCTGGTTCTCGGGGTCTCCTTGGGCGCCTCGGCGATCTGGTCCCTGCTGCGGATCGTCGACCGGCTGACCCGAGCCGAGTCGCTCGCTCGTCAGACATCCGCGTTGAACACGTCGGTCACCCCCGACCGACCCTGGCTCGACCTCGCCTACCAGCTCACCGGCATCGTCCTCGCCCTCGTGCCCGTGGTGCTCGCCCTGCACCTCCTGCAGCGCGGCGATCCCGAGGCCCGACACCGGATGGGCTTCGACCTCCGCCGACCGGGCCAGGACCTTCTTCGCGGTGCACTCCTCGCCGCGGCGATCGGCATCCCGGGTCTCGGCCTCTACGCACTGGCCAAGGCCCTCGACCTCAACACGACGGTAGCGGCGAGCAACCTCACCGAGGCGTGGTGGACCGTGCCGGTGCTGGTGCTCGCAGCGGCCCAGAACGCCGTGCTCGAGGAGGTGGTCATGGTGGGCTACCTCTTCCGCCGGTGGGGTCAGGCGGGTTGGGGCACCTGGCAGGTCATCATCACCAGCGCCGTGGTCCGCGGCTGCTACCACCTGTACCAGGGGTTCGGCGGGTTCCTCGGCAACCTCGTCATGGGGCTCGTCTTCGGGTGGGTGTACACACGCACCCGACGCGTCATGCCGCTCGTCGTCGCCCACACCGTCCTCGACGTCGTCGCCTTCGTCGGCTACGCGCTGCTCAGGGACCGGCTCGCCTGGCTGTGAGCGGACCGGGCCGGTGGGCGATCAGCGGTTGCCGCGGAGCGCGGTACGCAGGTCGAAGTTCAGCGTGGAGATGACGTCCTGCGGGATGCCCTTGGGGCATGCCTGCGAGCACGCTCCGACGTTCGTGCACCCACCGAAGCCCTCGGCGTCGTGCTGGTCGACCATCTTGACGACCCTCGCCATCCGCTCCGGCTGGCCCTGGGGCAGCTCGGCGAGGTGGGTGACCTTCGAGCCGAGGAAGAGCATGGCGCTGGCGTTGGGACAGGCGGCCACGCAGGCGCCGCACTGGATGCACTCGGCCGCCTGGAACGCACGGTCGGCGTTCCGCTTGGGCACGGGGGTCGCGTGGGCGTCAGGAGCGGACCCGGTGTTCACGGAGATGTAACCGCCGGCCTGGATGATCCGGTCGAACGCGCCGCGGTCGACGACGAGGTCCTTGATGACGGGGAAGGCGTTCGCGCGCCACGGCTCGATCGTGATGACCTCCCCGTCGGAGAAGCTGCGCATGTGCAGCTGGCAGGTCGTCGTCTTCTCCGGCCCGTGGGCCTCGCCGGAGATCATCAGCCCACAGGTGCCGCAGATGCCCTCACGACAGTCTGAGTCGAAGGCGATGGGCTCCTCACCGGCAGCATTGAGCTGCTCGTTGAGCACGTCGAGCATCTCGAGGAAGCTCATGTCGGGGCTGATGTCCTTGACCTTGTACGTTCTCAGCTCGCCCTGGTGGCGAGGACCGGCCTGCCGCCAGATCCTCAGCGTGAGGTTCATGCGCTCAATCCTTGCGTCGTGGACGGTCGTCGACCGTCGTGGGGGCGCGGAGGGCGGAGCCGCCCGCGTGTCACTTGTAGCTCCGCTGCTTCAGCTCGATGGCCTCGTAGACGAGGTCCTCCTTGTGCAGGACCGGCGTCCCCATCTCGCCGTCCCCGTCCCCACCGTGGAACTCCCACGCCGCGACGTAGAGGAAGTCGTCGTCGTTGCGCATGGCCTCCCCGTCCTCGGTCTGTGACTCCGCCCGGAAGTGACCGCCGCACGACTCCCGCCGGTGCAGGGCGTCGATGCACATGAGCTCCCCGAGCTCGAGGAAGTCGGCGACGCGGCCGGCCTTCTCGAGGCTCTGGTTGAGGGTGTCGGCCGACCCGAGCACACGGACGTTGCGCCAGAACTCCTCGCGCAGACCGCGAATGAGGTCGACGGCCTTGAGCAGCCCCTCCTCGGTGCGCTCCATCCCGCAGTACTCCCACATGATCATGCCGAGCTCCTTGTGGAAGGAGTCGACACTGCGCTCACCGTTGATCTCCAGGAGGCGCGCCGTGCGGCGCTCGACGGAGCCCCGCGCCTCGGCCACGGCCGGGTCGTCGGCCGCGAGAGGCGTGAACGGACCCTTGGCGAGGTAGTCGCGGATCGTGTTGGGCAGGACGAAGTAGCCGTCGGCCAGACCCTGCATGAGCGCCGAGGCGCCGAGCCGGTTGGCGCCGTGGTCCGAGAAGTTGGCCTCCCCCGTGACGAAGAGCCCGGGGATCGTGGACTGGAGGTCGTAGTCCACCCACAGGCCGCCCATGACGTAGTGCACCGCCGGGTAGATCCGCATGGGGACCTGGTAGGGGTTCTCGCCCGTGATCCGGGCGTACATGTCGAAGAGGTTGCCGTACTTCGCCTCCACGGCCGCGGCGCCGAGGCGCTGGATGGCGTCGGAGAAGTCGAGGTAGACCCCCCGTCGGAAGTCACCCACCAGGGGACCGACCCCCCGCCCGTCGTCGCACACGTTCTTCGCCTGCCGAGACGCGATGTCCCGGGGCACGAGGTTGCCGAAGCTCGGGTAGATCCGCTCCAGGTAGTAGTCGCGGTCCTCCTCGGGGATGTCCCGGGGGTCCTTGTCGCAGTCCTCGCGGTTCTTCGGCACCCAGATCCGGCCGTCGTTGCGCAGCGACTCCGACATCAGGGTCAGCTTGCTCTGGTGCTCGCCGGACACGGGGATGCAGGTCGGGTGGATCTGGGTGTAGCACGGGTTGGCCATGTAGGCACCCTTGCGGTGGGCCCGCCAGGTCGCGGTGACGTTGGAGCCCATGGCGTTCGTCGAGAGGAAGAAGACGTTGCCGTAGCCGCCGCTGGCGAGCACGACGGCGTCGGCGACGTGGGTCTCGATCGCGCCGGTGACGAGGTCGCGGGCGATGATGCCGCGAGCCCTCCCGTCGACGACGATGAGCTCGAGCATCTCGTGCCGGCTGAACTGCTGCACGGTGCCCTCGGCGACCTGCCGCTCCAGCGCCTGGTACGCGCCGATGAGGAGCTGCTGCCCCGTCTGGCCGCGCGCGTAGAAGGTGCGTGACACCTGCACACCACCGAACGAACGGTTGTCGAGGAGGCCCCCGTACTCGCGGGCGAACGGCACCCCCTGCGCCACGCACTGGTCGATGATGTTGGCGCTCACCTCCGCGAGCCGGTACACGTTCGACTCCCGAGCGCGGTAGTCGCCTCCCTTGACGGTGTCGTAGAAGAGGCGGTACACGGAGTCGCCGTCCTCCTTGTAGTTCTTCGCGGCGTTGATGCCCCCCTGTGCCGCGATGGAGTGCGCGCGTCGCGGGCTGTCCTGGTAGCAGAAGACCTTGACGTTGTACCCCGCCTCGCCGAGCGTCGCCGCCCCCGAGGCGCCCGCGAGACCGGTGCCCACCATGATGACGTCGAGCTTGCGCCGGTTCGACGGGTTGACCAGTGCGGCCTCGAACTGGCGGGTCCTCCACATGTCGGCGATCGGTCCGGCAGGCGCCTTGGTGTCGGCGATCGGCTCGCCATCGGTGTAGAGGCCGTGGACGACACCGGCGTTCTCGGTCTTCCCGAACATGGTCACACTGCCTTCACTGGATCAGACCGAAAACGATGGCGAGCGGCGGGATGAGGAACCCACCGGCGATGACGACGGCGGACGCGTGACCGAGCAGCTTCGCCCGGCGGTAGGAGGCCGCGCTGTTGGTCCAGCCGAGCGTCTGCATGGCGCTGAAGACGCCGTGGGAGAGGTGGAGGGCGAGGGCGATCATCGCGAGGACGTAGATCAGGGTCATCCACCACACCTGGAAGCTCGCGACGAGCAGCCGGTGGGGGTTGTTCACCACGTCGGGGCCGGTGGCGTCGGGGTTGGGCGAGATCTTGACCACCGTGAAGTGCAGGAGGTGCCAGACGAGGAAGAGCAGCAGGAAGACCCCACCCCACCGCATCCAGGCGGTGCGCAGCGCGGCCTTGCCGGCGGCATACTTCGTGCGGCGCGCGTTGCCGGCACGCGCCCACAGCGCGAACGCCGCGTGGCCGTGACCGACAAGACTGACGATGAGCACCACCCTCACGATCCAGAGCAGCCCGCCGTAGGGGAGGATCGGCTCCCCGAAGGTCCGCAGGTGCTCGGCGTAGACGTTGAACGCCTGCTCGCCGCTGAGCGCCTTGAGGTTGCCGTACATGTGCAACAGCAGGTAGCCGACGAACACCAGCCCCGTCACCGCCATGAGGACCTTCAGGGCGATGGTGGTGCGGCGGGCCGACGCCGGACGGGAGGGAGCAGTCGTTGTGGCCACGAAAGGCAGGGTAGTCGCGGCCACCCACCGGGGCGAGGCCGCGACCACCGCTGTGCAATGTGAGATTCGCCCCGTTACCTGCGGGTGTGCCGGTCGGCCTCACGTCCGCTCGGGTCGGCTACGAGGCCGGGAGACCACGGCGTCGTACAGCGCCTTCCTCGACAACCCGGTCGCCGCCGCGACCTCGGCGGTCACGTCCTTGAGCCGCTCGCCCGCCGCGACCCTCTCGCGGATCCCGGCCACCTCGCCGTCGACGTCGGCGGCCGGCGCGGAGGCACCCCCGACGACGAGGGTGACCTCTCCGCGCACCCCGTCCGACGTCCAGTCGAGCAGCTCGTGGAGGGTGCCCCGACGGACCTCCTCGTACGTCTTCGTGAGCTCGCGGCACACCGCGCCCTGCCGGTCGGCGCCGAACACCTGCACCATGGACTCCAACGTGCGCGCCAGCCGGTGGGGTGCCTCGAAGAACACCATCGTGCGGGGCTCGCCCACCAGCGCACCGAGGGCACCGGACCGCTCACCGGAACGACGCGGCAGGAATCCCTCGAAGCAGAACCGGTCGACCGGGAGGCCGGACACGGCCAGGGCCAGGAGGACCGCCGAGGGCCCCGGCACGCCGGTGACCCGGATGTCGACAGCGACCGCCGCGCGCACGAGGCGGTAGCCGGGGTCGGAGACCGACGGCATCCCGGCATCCGTCACGACGAGGACCCGGTCCCCCGCGCGCAGTCGTTCGACCAGCTCGGGTATTCGCTCGGCCTCGTTGTGCTCGTGGAACGAGAGGACGCGGCCGCTCGGGGTGACGTCGAGGTCCCGGCAGAGGCGGCGCAGCCGGCGGGTGTCCTCGGCCGCGACGACGTCGGCGGTGCGCAGCTCGTCCGCGAGGCGCGGGGCCGCGTCGCGGGAGTCGCCGATCGGGGTCGCTGCCAGGACGAGGACGCCGCCGCTCATGCGCCGATCCTCGCACGCACCCCGGGCCGGGGATCGGCCCCGGTCACCGACCTAGGATGACCCGGTGACCCGGACCGACGAGCTGCGTGCACGCCTGCTCGGGCACCGGCCGACGGACCGGCTGTGGGGGTGGGTGGGCCCGGCTGCCATCGCCGTCGTCGGTGGCGTGCTCCGGTTCTGGAACCTGGATCGGCCGCACGCCCTGGTCTTCGACGAGACGTACTACGTCAAGCAGGGGTACTCGCTGCTCCGCTTCGGGGTCGAGATGCGGGTGTTGGACTCGCTGAAGAAGCCCGACGACGCCTTCACCGGTGGCAACCCGAACGTCTTCTCCACGGTCAACGGCGACATGGTCGTCCATCCGCCCGTCGGCAAGTGGGTGATCGCCGCCGGGGAGGGCCTGCTCGGCGTCGGCTCCGGCTGGGGCTGGCGGTTCTCGGTCGCCCTTCTCGGCACCCTCTCCATCCTCGTCGTGGGCCGAGCGGCCAGGCGGATGTTCGGGTCCACGGCGCTCGGGTGCGTGGCGGCGTTCCTCATCGCCTTCGAGGGCTCGCACTTTGTCATGTCGCGCACGGGGATCCTCGACATCGTCGTCATGTTCTTCGCCCTGTGCGGGTTCGCGGCGCTGCTCGTCGACCGCGACCGGAGCCGGGAGATCCTCGCCGGAAAGGTCGGGGCCCTGCCCCGTGGCACGTGGCCCCAGGGGGGCGGACCCTGGCTCGGCTGGCGGCCGTGGCGCTGGGCGGCTGGTCTCTCGCTGGGGCTGTGCACCGGGACCAAGTGGTCGGGGCTGTTCTTCGTCGCGGCGTTCGGCCTGCTGACGGTCTGGTGGGACATGGGGGCCCGGCGGGCGGCCGGCATCCGGCGCTGGGGGCAGGGGAGCCTCCTCATGGACGGCCCCTGGGCCGCGCTCGCCCTCGTGGGGACCACCGTTGTCGTCTACGTCCTGTCGTGGACGGGCTGGTTCCTCACGGACATCGGCTACCACCGCCGGTGGCACACCTTCCATCCCGGGGAGGGGGTCCAGTGGCTGCCTGCGGTCCTGCGCAACTGGGTCGTCTACCACCAGGACGCGTACCGGTTCAACACCACGCTCCAGACGCCGCATCCCTACGAGTCGAACCCGTGGTCCTGGCTCGTGCAGACCCGGCCCACGTCCTTCTACTACGAGGGGGTGGCCCGGGGCGAGGACGGTTGCACCGTCGACCAGTGCTCCCAGGCGATCAACCCCATCGGCACGGTCACGCTGTGGTGGGTGGCCGTGCTCGCGCTGCTCGTCGTCGCCTGGTGGTGGCTGGTGCGCCGCGACTGGCGCGCAGGTGCCATCGCGGCCGGCCTCGTCGGCGGGTACCTCCCCTGGTTCGTGTACCAGGACCGCACGATCTTCACCTTCTACGCGGTCGCGTTCGAGCCGTGGGTCGTGCTGGCCGTCACCTTCGTCCTCGGGCTCTGGGTGGGCCGTCGCGAGAACGACCCGGAGAGGTGGCGACGCCGATGGCTCGTCGTGGGGGGGTACCTCCTGCTGACCCTGGCGCTCTTCGCGTTCTTCCACCCTGTCTACGTCGCCGAGACCATCCCCTACGACCAGTGGCGCTGGCGGATGTGGTTCCCGAGCTGGATCTGAGCTGTGGGCCCGCCACGGCGGGGCGCCCAGCGCTGTCGGTGGGCGTCGGTAGGTTTCCGGTCATGTTCCTCCTCGGCGACGACCGTCGCCTCGTTCTGAGCGCGAGCGACCTGCGCACGGCCGCAGGCTGCGAGTTCGCGCTCGTTCGCGAGCTCGACGTCGCCCTCGGTCGGGCGTCGCGCCTGGAGGTGCCGGACGACCCCATGGCGGCCCGGGTCATCGAGCTGGGCAACGAGCACGAGCAGGCCGAGCTGCGCCGGCTCGTCGCGGAGCACCGTGGTCGCGTCGTGCAGTTCGGCCGGCCGGGGTACAGCCGCCTCGAGCTTGAACGAGCCCACGCCGAGACCCTCGACGCGCTGCACTCCGACGCCGAGGTGGTCTACCAGGCGACGTTCTTCGACGGCGGCTTCGTCGGTCACGCCGACTTCCTCGAGCGCACCGCGGAGGGCTGGCTCGTCAGCGACACCAAGCTCGCGCGCACCGCGAGCGTTCCTGCCCTGCTCCAGATCGCCGCGTATGCCGCGCTGTTGAGGTCCGCGGGAGTCCCCACCGCCCCGGTGGCACGCCTCGTCGTCGGCAGCGGCGACGCTCGTGACTACGCGCTCGACGACATCCTGCCGGTCTACTGGTCGCGCCGGGCGCGACTCGACGACCTCCTCGCCGACCACGGACGGTCCGTGGAAGCGGCGACGTGGGGCGACCCCCGCTGGCTGGCCTGCGGGCGGTGTGAGGCGTGCGAGCCCGAGGTCGAGGCCGCCGGCGACCTCCTCCTCGTCGCCGGGATGCGTGGGCCGACGCGCCGCCGGCTGCTCGACGTGGGCGTCGGGACGGTGGAGCAGCTCGCCCTGCGCACCGACCCGGTGCCCGACGTGCGCGAGGCGACCCTCACCCGCCTGCGGGAGCAGGCGCGCCTCCAGCTCGAGCAGGAGGCGGACGGTGTCGTGCGGTCCGAGGTCGTCGACGCCGACCCTCTCCTCCGGCTTCCGCGGAGGAGCGCCGGTGACGTCTTCTTCGACTTCGAGGGCGACCCCCTGTGGCACGAGCGCGGCTCGAGCACCTGGGGCCTGGAATACCTCTTCGGCATCGTCGAGGTCGACACCGGGGAGCCGGTGTTCCGCACCTTCTGGGCGCATGGCCGTGACGAGGAGCGCCAGGCGCTTGTCGACTTCGTCGCCTGGCTCGAGGCTCGGCGACGGCGCTGGCCCGATCTGCACGTCTACCACTACGCGCCCTACGAGACGTCTGCAGTCCTCCGGCTGGCCGCACGCCACGGCGTCTGCGAGGACGAGGTGGACCAGCTGCTGCGGGACGGGGTGTTCGTCGACCTCTACGCGGTCGTCCGATCCGCGGTCCGGGTCTCCCAGCGCTCCTACTCGATCAAGAAGCTGGAGCCCCTGTACATGGCGGCTCGCGACGCTGCCGTGACCAACGCCGCCGACTCGATCGTCGTCTACCACCAGTTCATGGCGGCCCGCGTCGCCGAACGGGCCGACGATGCGGCGCAACTGCTCGCCGAGATCGCCGCCTACAACCGCGACGACTGCATCTCGACATGGCGGCTCCGCGAGTGGTTGCTCGAGCAGGGTGCGGCGGCGCGGCCCATCGCTGCCGACGCCCTGACGCCGGCGTCGGTGGAGGCGCTGCCCGCCCAGACGCCCTCTGACCAGCGGCTCGCGCTCATGCGTCTGGAGTCCCTCCTGCGCGAGCGCCTCAGGGGTGTCAGGCCGCACCAGCGCACGGCCGAGCAGCAGGCTGTGGCCCTCGTCGCATCCTCCGTGCTGTTCCACGCCCGAGAGGACAAGCCGGTGTGGCAGGCCCACTTCGAGCGGCTCCGGACACCGGTCGGGAGCTGGCGGTCGGCGGAGGGCGTCTTCCTCGTCGAGTCCGGGGAGGTCGTGGAGGACTGGCACAAGGACACGCCGCGCCAGCGGCCGCGTCGCACCCTGAGGCTGCACGGCGAGCCGATGCGCGGCGTCCCGGCCGGGCCAGGCGACGAGGTGAGCGTCGTCTACTGCGACCCGCCGCCGCTCGGCGTCACGACGCTGCCCGGGCACTGCAATGCCAGGTCCTCGGCAACGGTGTCCATCGTCGAGGTCACCGACCGGCTCTCGCCGAACGGCCGCCTCCACCAGAGCCTGCTCGTGGAGGAGCTGCAGCCGAAGGACGGCGGCGGGCACCTCGACCTGCCCGCCGCCCTCGTGCCGTCCCGGGTCCTCAGCACCCGACCGATCGACAACGCCCTGGCCGAGGTGGCACAGCAGGTGGTGGACGGCGGTCACGTCCTGCCCAGGACCTCCGGGATCGAGCTCCTGCTCCGCCGCCCGCCGCGGCTGCGCACCGGCGCCCCCCTCCCGGTCGTGGGAACCGGGCCCACCCGGCACATCGACGCGATCACGACCGCCCTCCTCGAGAGCGACGACTCCTACCTCGCCGTCCAGGGCCCACCCGGGACCGGGAAGACCTACGTCGGCTCCCGCGTCATCGCCCGCCTGGTCCTCGATCACGGGTGGCGTGTCGGAGTGACCTCGCAGGGGCACAAGGCGGTCGAGAACGTCCTGCGGGCCGTCGTGGCAGCGGGAGTACCGCCCGAGCTGGTGGGGAAGGCGACCAAGGACACGGTCGACCCCTGCTGGACGTCGCTGCGCCACGCCGACGACCTCGCCGCCTTCGCCGCCGGCCACCGCGACGCGGGCCACGGGTACGTCGTCGGCGGCACGGCCTGGGACCTCACCAACACCCAGCGCGTCGAGCGCGGACAGCTGGATCTCGTCGTCGTCGACGAGGCAGGACAGTTCTCGCTCGCCAAGACGCTGGCCTGTTCGGTCGCCGGTGCCCGACTGCTCCTGCTCGGGGACCCCCAGCAGCTTCCGCAGGTGTCCCAGGGCACCCACCCCGACCCGGTCGACGCGTCCGCCCTGGGCTGGCTCATCGGGGACGACCCGGTGCTTCCGGCCGAGCTCGGGTACTTCCTCGAGACGACCTGGCGGATGCACCCCGCGCTCACCACACCCGTGTCGCGCCTGTCGTATGCCGGCCAGCTGCGGTCCGAGGAGGCGGTGACCTCACTCCGGCGCCTCGACGGCGTCGATCCGGGGTTGCACGTGCGGCTCGTCGAGCATCGCGAGAACTCCACGTGGTCGCCGGAGGAGGCGGAGGCCGTGCTCGACGTGATCCACGACGTGCTCGGCCGGACGTGGGATGACCCGTCGGAACGGGACGACGTCGGCAGGGCGGTGGGTCCTCGACCACTCGGCCAGACCGACGTCCTCGTCATCACCCCCTACAACGCCCAGGTCGGCACGCTCCGCCGGTGCCTCGACGACGCGGGCCTGACCGGGGTGGCCGTGGGGACCGTCGACAAGTTCCAGGGCCAGGAGGCGCCGGTGGCGATCCTGTCGATGGCTGCATCCGCACCCGCGGACGTCTCCCGTGGCATGGGGTTCCTCCTCGACCGGCATCGCCTCAACGTGGCGGTATCGCGCGGGCAGCACTGCGCGTTCCTCGTCCGCTCGGCGGTGCTCACCGAGTTCGCCCCGCGCACGCCGGACGAGCTCATCGCGCTCGGGGCGTTCCTCGGCCTGTGCGCGAGCGCCGTCACGACCGAGCACGTCGGCAGCCCCGAGCCCGTGCCGGCCTGACCGACGGGCTCCGCCACGGCGCTCCCGCAGGAGTCGCCATCAAACGGCGCCACCGGTGACGTCGGTCCCATGCGCCGTGGCATGGGTGGGCGTGCAGGACCCCGCCCGCCCCGGCCGACTCCATTGGGGCGTGGAGGTCGCGCTCGGCGTGATCGGCGCCTACGACACCTGGTCGGCGCGCACGACACCACGGTGTGGTCGCGCCCTACACCGGGAGGGATCGTGCCGGGGTCGGGTCGACGGTCTCGTCACCGAGCTCGCGGCGATGGCCCAGCCGTTCCAGCCAGCGCACGAGCTGCGCATGGACGCTGTCCGCTCCGCGGAGGCGACCACGGTCGTCGAGGAGCTCCTCGTCGACCGGCCAGTCCGCCGGGTACACGAGCAGCGGTCGGGTCTGCCACCCGCCCATGCCGCCGTGGCAGCCCACGAGCTCCTCGAACGCCGCGACCTCGTCGAGCACCGGGTCATACAGCGAGTTGAGGTAGATGTCGGGCGCGTTGACGAACGACGCCGCTCGCAGGAAGTCGGACGGCGCGTCCGGGCCGAACGGCCCGAGTGGATCCACGCCCACGACCTCCCCGGTCGTGAGCTGGTGGGTGCCGTCCCTGCCGAGGGCCACCGGCCCGGCATCCGTCATGACGACGAGGAAGCCGACGCCGGGGTGGGCGGCCAACGCCGCGAGGAGGCCGGGATGCAGCTGCTCGATGTCCACGGCGGAGAGTCGTTCGGCGTGGCGGCTGAACCACACGCCACCGAGGTTGCCGGACCCCACCACGGTGAGCTCGGCCGGCTCCTCGCTGGGCCCGGTGGTGTCCTGGACGACGCCGGAGGGGCCCACCGGAGCCTCCGGGTCACGGTCGGCGATCGCCCGACGGGTGATCCGACCGGACACCGAGGCCTGCCGGGACAGCTGGCCCAGCAACAGGTTCACCGGGCCCCACGCCTCGACCTCACCCGTCGCCGCGGTGAGCGTCGCCGGCCCGGCCATCTGCTCGGTGAGGTACTCCTCGAGGGAGTGACCGTAGCGCTGCCGGAAGGTCGCACCCTGGCTCTGCCCGTGGTCGGAGACGAGGACGACGTGGTAGGGCCGAGGCGTGATGCCGGCGTTGACGACCTGCTCGATGCTCCGGACGACGTCGTCGAGTCCGTAGAGCGCGGCCAGCGACTCCGCGCGCGTGACGCCCGCGTGGTGGGCGATCTCGTCGTAGTCGACGAAGTCCACGTATACGGACTTGGCGCCGCGCATCATCGCCTCGACGACGAGCGCCACGTTGAGGTCCCGCAGGAACACGTTCGTGACGGCCCGGAGCGCGACGTACGACCCACCTCGGTGGATTCGCGGCTCGACGCCCCGCCGGGCCTGGCGGCGGGCCTGGAAGACCTCCTTGGCCATCTCGCCGAGAGTGAGGATGACCGCCCGCAGGATGCCGGCCGGGTGGGTGAAGAAGGCGGCATACGACTGCGAGGGGCCGAGACCCCGCCGGCCCTCCTTCAGCCCGCTCATCGTCAGCAGGGACGTGGGCGCGTCCCCCGAGAACAGGTTCGAGATGCTGACGCCCTGGTCGACGAGGAGCCCGCGCCCCGTGCTGATGCGCGACTCGATGAGGGCGGCGTCCTCGGGCTTGTTGGCCACCACGAGCCGCCCGAGCTCCCGGTCGAACCACCGGAAGGCGGGGATGCCGTCGTTGCTGCCGTGGAGCAGCCCGGCCTGGCTCACCGGGGTGGTGGACGGAACGCGTGCCGTCCACTCCCGCCAGGTGTGGGAGCCGGACCTGATCCACCGGCTGATGGTGGGGATGTTGCCCGCCCGGATCTCGTTCTCGAGCAATGGTGCCGGAACCCCGTCGAGCTGGACGAAGACCACCCCCGGCACGTCCGAGTGCGCCACGTGCTCCCCCTTGGCGCCCATGCGCATCGCGTGCACCGTGAGGTAGTCGCGCCCGTTGATGCTGAAGGCCCAGGTGATGAGCGTCATCACCAGTGCGTAGACCCACGCCGCAGCCACGACGGTGAGCACCGAGGAGACGACGACCCCGGGAGCCAGGTACAGACCCACGCCGAGCACCGCGGCGTTCGCGAAGAGAGCCAGCAGCACCGCCCCGATCCAGCCGAAGAGCAGCGCCACCCGCAGGAACAAAGGCTGGAGGAGCCACCCGGCGAGCGAGATCATCAGGACGGCGACGAGGAGCGCACCAGGGGCACTCGTCGAGATCCCCGGGGTCAGGAAGACCGTGCCCGCGAGGACCACGAGGCGGAGAAGGAAGTCGACGACGCGAGCGCCCGACGGTTCGAGGGACGACGCGTCGGTGGCGTCCAGCGTTCCGGCGAGCGCTCGCTCGCGCCCCTCGTCGAACCACGCCGACGACGACCTGTTCCAGACGAGGAAGGTCAGCACGACGGCGAAGGCGAGGCCGACGTAGCTCGCGGTCCTTCGCGGACCGTCGTCGCCGAGGACCAACGCCGGGACCTGCTGCGCCACGAGCATGAGGGTGAGCACGAACCGGGCGCCGTTGCGTCGCCGCGCCAGCTGGACCGCGATGATCGCGTGGAGGACACCCAGGGCAAGGAGGGCCGCACCGAGGAGGCGGGTCACGGTCGTGGACTCCTGCGGAGAGAGGCCCTGTACGGAGGACCCCTCTGCGGCGTCGATGAGGACCACGGTGCCGGCGGCGACGTCGAGCACGGCGACCACCGCAGTGAGCGCGACGACGACGGTGACGCCAAGGGGTCGGCCGCTGGCCGCACGCGTGCTCATGCGCGCCATGGTCCCCTGCACGAGGTCATGGACGCCACACCCCTTCAGGGTGACGTGGGGCCCGGCCGGCGCCTCGGTGGCAACCGGGTCGTGCGCTATACACCCTGGGGGTATACTCGTGCACCAGGAAGGAGACACCATGACCGAACACGACGTGCACGACGCCAACGGCTCGCGGGTGCCCGGCTACATCGACGCCAAGGACGCGCAGCTGAAGCGGCTGCGCCGCATCGAGGGGCAGGTCCGGGGGCTGCAGCGGATGGTCGAGTCGGAGGCGTACTGCATCGACATCCTCACCCAGGTCTCCGCGGCGACCAAGGCGTTGGAGGCCGTCGCGCTCGGGTTGCTCGACGACCACCTGCGCCACTGCGTGGCGGACGCCGCAGGCGACCCCGTGCATCTCGACGCGAAGGTCACCGAAGCCTCCGCCGCCATCGCCCGGCTCGTCCGGTCCTGACCCCGTCACCACCCAGGAGAACCGACCATGAACACCCAGACCTACCCCGTCACCGGCCTCACCTGCGAGCACTGCGTGCAGGCGATCAGCAGCGAGATCCGAGGGATACCGGGGGTGACCGACGTGGCCGTCAACCTCGTCGCCGGCGGCACCTCCCAGCTGACCGTCGACAGCGACACCCCCCTCAGCGAGACGGCGGTCGCGGCAGCTCTCGACGAGGCCGGCGACTACCACCTCGCCTCCCGCTGACCATCGCTGGACGACCACCGGAGGAGCTGGCGTCATGACCGCCCGTGTTGACGGCACGCAGCTGGAGCAGCGGAGCCTCGAGCTCGACATCGGGGGCATGACGTGCGCATCGTGCGCCGCCCGCGTCGAGAAGAAGCTCAACCGGATGCCGGGAGTGTCCGCGAGCGTCAACTACGCGACCGAGAAGGCCCGGGTCTCCTTCGCGCCCGACGTGGCCCCGGAGGACCTCGTAGCCACCGTCAGGGCCACCGGGTACACCGCGACCCTCCCGGCGCCCCCCGCCGAGGACCACCCGGTCGAGGACGCCGGGCAGGCCGCGAAGGACGAGCAGGAGGCCGCGTGGCGGATGCGGCTCGTCGTGTCCACTGTGCTGACGGTGCCGGTGCTCCTGATGTCCATGGTCCCGGCCCTGCAGTTCGACAACTGGCAGTGGGTCTCCCTGACCCTTGCCTCCCCCGTCGTCGTGTGGGGCGCCCTGCCCTTCCACCGAGCCGCGTGGGCGAACCTGCGGCACCGCGCAGCCACGATGGACACGCTCATCTCGGTCGGTGTGGGCTCGGCATACCTGTGGTCGCTGTGGGCCCTGTTGTTCACCGACGCCGGGATGACCGGCATGCGGATGCCGTTCGACCTGTTGCCCAGCCGGTCCGGCGACGGTGAGGCGCAGATCTACCTCGAGGTCGCCGCCGCGGTGACCACGTTCATCATCGCCGGGCGCTACCTCGAGGCCCGCGCCAAGCGGGCCTCCGGTGCGGCGCTGCGGGCCCTGCTCGACATGGGTGCCAAGGAGGTCTCCGTGCTGCGGGACGGTCCCGGCGGCCCCGCAGAGACGCGGATGCCGGTGGCCCGCCTCCAGGTGGGGGACCGCTTCGTCGTGCGCCCGGGTGAGAAGGTGGCCACCGATGGCACCGTCGTCAGCGGCACCTCGGCGGTGGACGCCTCGATGCTCACCGGGGAGTCGGTGCCGGTGGAGGTGGGTCCCGACGACGTGGTCGTGGGCGCGACGGTGAACGTGGGGGGGCGGCTGGTCGTCGAGGCCACCCGCGTCGGCGCCGACACCCAGCTCGCGCAGATGGCGCGCCTCGTCGAGGAGGCACAGAGCGGCAAGGCTGAGGTCCAGCGCCTCGCCGACCGCGTCTCGGCGGTCTTCGTCCCCGTCGTTCTGGGCATCTCTCTTGTCACCCTCGCCGCGTGGCTCCTCGTCGGCGCCTCGGCCACCGCCGCCTTCACGGCCGCCGTGGCGGTGCTCATCATCGCCTGCCCCTGCGCCCTCGGTCTCGCGACGCCCACGGCCCTTCTCGTCGGCACCGGCCGGGGCGCCCAGCTCGGCATCCTCATCAAGGGGCCGGAGATCCTCGAGTCCACGCGACGGGTCGACACCGTCGTGCTCGACAAGACCGGCACCGTCACGACCGGCCAGATGGGGGTGGAGACCGTCCATCTCGCCGCCAGTGGTACGCCCGAGCAGCTGCTCCGGCTCGCCGGCTCCCTCGAGGACGCCTCGGAGCACCCGATCGGCCGGGCCGTCGCCCGTCACGCCAGGAGTACCGGCGTGACACTCGCTCCCGTCGGGTCGTTCCGGAACCACGGCGGCCACGGGGTGTCGGGCGTCGTCGACGGCCACGCCGTGCTGGCCGGCCGCCGCTCATGGCTGATCGGCGAGTGGTCCCTCACGGCTCCGGGCGACCTCGAGGCGATGGCCGAGGCAGCGGAGTCCGATGGGCTCACGCCGGTCTGGGTCGCATGGGACGGCGAGGTCCGCGGTGTGGTCGTCGTGGCCGACGCGGTCAAGGAGAGCTCCGCGGACGCCATCGCCGACCTTCGTCGGCTGGGCCTGCGCCCTGTCCTGCTCACCGGTGACAACGGCAGGGCGGCACGCGCCGTGGCCGAGCGGGTCGGCATCCCACTGGAGGACGTCATCGCGGAGGTGATGCCGACCGACAAGGTCGACGTCGTCCGGCGCCTCCAGGAGGGCGGCTCCACGGTCGCGATGGTCGGGGACGGGGTCAACGACGCCGCCGCGCTCGCCCAGGCGGACCTCGGTCTGGCGATGGGCACCGGCACCGACGTGGCCATCGAAGCGTCCGACCTCACCCTGGTGAGTGGTGACCTGCGGGCGGCTCCGGACGCCATCCGGCTCGCCCGGGCGACGCTGGGAACGATCAAGGGGAACCTGTTCTGGGCGTTCGCCTACAACGTCGCGGCGCTTCCGCTCGCCGCCCTCGGGCTGCTGAACCCGCTGATCGCGGGCGCTGCCATGGCCTTCAGCTCCGTCTTCGTCGTGACCAACAGCCTGCGGCTTCGGCGCTTCGACCCCAGCCGCTGAGAAGACCCGAGGCGCTCCGTTCAGGAGGGCGTGTCGAGCAGGTCGCGGCACGCCTGCTCACACCGCCGGCAGACCTCGGCGCAGATCCGGCAGTGCGCGTGCATGTCGGCGTGGCGCTCACACTCCTCGGCACAGACCCCGCAGGCCGTCGCGCACGCCTCGAGGACGGCGGAAAGGATCCGGGCGTCCCCCTCGGCGCTCCTGGACAGCACCGCACCGGTGGCTGCGCAGATGTCGGCACACGCGAGGTCGGTGCGGATGCACCGGGTGAGCTCGGCGACCATCTCCTCGCTCAGACAGGCATCAGCGCACGACGTGCACGCCTGGGCGCACTCGAAGCACGCGCGGATGCACGCGGCGAGCTTCTCCCGGTCCACGTGCACGGACTGCTCCGGATGTGACTCGAGCATCGCGTCAACGGTCTGCATGGCTGCCGTCCTCTCCCGGCGGCGCCCCCCGACCCGGTGCCGGGTGACGATGGTGCCGCTACAGTCGAGTAATACCTCGGATCGAGCCCGGTAATCGGGCGGGAGCACAGCCGCGATGCCGGCATCCGTGTGGCCCTCGGCACCAGCGCCAGGACTGCATTCTCCCGCGCCCTCACCGGCTGGGGTGGTGCCGATGGCGCGGTATGCCCCACGTGTCAGTCTCTTGTTGAGTCAGTCGCTTCGACAGGAGTGCTTGACGATGGGCAGGACGAAGTTCACCGCTGAGGAGAAGCGGGAGATGGTGC
>JAQSWG010000058.1 GCA_029266735.1 Ornithinibacter sp. | reverse complement strand
GGTCGAGCTGGCGTAGAGAGGGACGCGGGACGGGGCGACCCACGCCTCCGCGACAGCGGTGCGCGGCGGGACGTAGGCGTCGAGGACCGCGCGCCACTCGGCATACACGTCATGGACGTCGTCGCGGTCGAGGAGCGGGTGCGTGCCGTCGACAGGCAGCACGTCGAGCACCGCCTTGCTCGGCAGCGGCTCGCTGAGGTCCTTGGTCAGCATGTGGGCCACGTCGACGCGGAACCCGTCGACGCCCCGGTCTGCCCAGAACCGCAGGGTCTTCACGAAGTCGGATCGGACCTCGGGGTTCGACCAGTTGAGGTCCGGCTGCTCGATTGCGAAGTGGTGGAGGTACCACTGCCCGTCGGCGACCCGCTCCCAGGCGGGCCCCCCGAACGTGGACAGCCAGTCGGTCGGAGGATGCGCACCATCCGGCCCAGTGCCTTCGCGGAAGATGTACCGCTCACGAGCCGGCGAGCCCCGCCCGGCGGTGAGCGCCTCCCGGAACCACGGGTGCTCGTCGGACGTGTGGTTGGGCACGATGTCCACGACGACGCGGATGCCGTGCGCGTGCAGCTGCTCGACCAGCGCGTCGAAGTCGTCGAGCGTGCCGAGACGGGGGTCGACGTCGCGGTAGTCCGCGACGTCGTAGCCGCCGTCGGCCAGCTTCGACGGGTAGAAGGGACTGAGCCAGACGGCGTCGACTCCCAGCGCCACGAGGTAGTCCACGCGCGAGAGGATCCCCTTGAGGTCGCCGAGCCCGTCTCCGTCGGCGTCCGCGAAGCTGCGCGGGTAGATCTGGTACACGACGGCCTGGCGCCACCACGGCGCAGAAGACTCGGCATCCGTGCTGGCCTTGGGGCGTGCGGACGTGGTCACGAAGGTCCTCCTGGGTCGTGACGGCGAACGGGATCGGGTGCGGGGGTGCGAGGGGTGCCCGGGGTGCGCCCAGCGGCCGCCAGGGCTCAGCCCTTGACGGCCCCTTGGGTGACTCCGGCCATCACCCAGCGCTGGGTGAAGATGTAGACGATGATCGCGGGAGCCATCGCCATGAGGTACGAGGCGAACGACACGTTGTAGTTGTTGCTGAACTGGGTCTGGAAGATGCTCTGGACGACCGGAAGCGTCTGGAGCGACGGGTCGGACGTGATGAGCGACGGCATCATGAAGTCGTTCCAGGAGGCGAGGAAGGCGAAGATGCCGACCGTCGCGCTCATCGGCGCGAGCAGCGGGAAGATGAGGTGCCAGAACGTCTGCCATGTGGAGGCGCCGTCGATGCGGGCGCTCTCCTCGAGCTCCATCGGGATCGAGCGCAGGAACGCGGTGAAGAGCAGCACGCTGAAGCTCAGCTGGAACATGATGTGCAGCAGGGTGACGCCGGCCGGGTTGTCGAGACCGGCGAGACCGGTGAGGCGGATCTGCGCGAGGGCCAGGACGGGGAACGGGATGAACATCGCGGCGAGCAGGTAGAAGAAGGAGTACCGGAACAGGCGCCGCTCCCAGTTGCGGGAGATGGCGTAGGACGCGAAGGCCGCGAGGATGATCGTGCCGAAGACCGTGCCCGCCGTGACGAGCAGCGAGATGGTGAACGCCCGGGGGAAGTCGGTGAGGCTCCAGGCCTCGCGGAAGCCGTCGATGCTGAACGGAGCCGGCAGCGAGAAGGCACTGCCCTCCACGGCCTGCTCGGTCGTCTTGAACGCCATGGCGATCGTGACGTAGAGCGGGATGAGCACGGTGAGCGAGCACAGGGCGAGCAGGAAGGTCGTCGTCCAGCTGTCCCCACCGATCCGCCGACCGCGGAAGGACCCTCCACGCGCGGGGCCTCCTTCGAGGTTCTCGATGGCCTGGACGTTCTCACTGACGAGAGCGGGTTGTGTGGACATCAGAGCGCGCTCCTTCCGCGGGTGGCCCTGAGCTGGACGAGGGAGATCACGATCGTGATGAGGAAGAAGACGGTGGCGTTCGCCATCTGGTAGGCGTAGTCGCCACCGGTGAACCCGGTGACGATCGTCATGGCGATGCTCCGAGTCTCCGTCCCCGGCCCGCCGTTGGTGAGGCCGACGATGATGTCGTAGGCGTTGAGGAAGTTCTTGAAGCCGAGGATGACGTTGATGACGACGTATCCCGCCACGAGGGGAAGGGTGATCCTCAGCAGGGCCTGGAGCTTCGAGGCGCCGTCGAGGTCAGCGGCCTCGTACACGTCGCCAGGGATCGACAGCAGACCGGCGATGTAGATGAGGAGGGTTCCAGGGATCGCCTGCCAGGCCGTGACGACGACGATGGCCACCCACGCGAGGTCGGGGTTCGCGAGCAGGCTCTCGCTGAGCCAGCTGATGCCGAGCGAACTCCCAGCTGCCGGAACGGAGTTCGAGAACAGGTAGTTGAAGACGTAGGCGATGATGATGCCGGAGATCACCATCGGGATGACGAAGATCGCCCGCAGCCCCGACTTGAACCGGATCCGTGCGGTCAACCCGACCGCGAGGAGGAAGGCGACGACGTTGACGACGACCACCGTTACCGCGGCGAAACCGAAGGTGAAGAGGTAGCTCTGCAGGATCGCGGGGTCGGAGAACATCGCCTGGTAGTTGATGAGGCCCACGAACTCCCACTCACCGAACCCGATGGAGTTCGTGAAGCTGTAGAAGATCCCCATGACGGCCGGCAGCGTGATGGCCAGCGAGAAGAGGACCAGCGCCGGGAGCAGGAAGAGGTAGTAGATCGGCTCGACTTTGCGGCGCTTGCGCGGTCCTGCCTCGGGCCGTGGGGCATGTGGGGTGGTGACTGGGGTTGCCGTGGTCGTTGCCATGGGTCAGTCCTTCGTGGTCGGGGGCGTCACTGGCGCAGGGCCAGGCGTGCCCAGTCGGCGTCGAGGGTCTGCAGCGTCGGCTCGACGCCGGCACCGGTGACGATGCCCTGCAGGTAGTTCTCGGTGGGGATCGTCAGGGGAATGGCCTGCGAAGCACCCTGGTAGAAGCGCGCCTCGTCGAAGTACGGCTTCATCCCGAGGATCCGGGGGTCGGTGACGGGGGCGGCATCCGTCGTCGTGCCGTACCCGAGCTGGGACTCGTTGTAGGCGTTCATGACGTCCGGCTGGAAGAGGTAGCTCAGGAACGTGCGCGCGGCATCCTTGTGCGTGGAGTCCTCGGGGATCCAGGCGGCGAGGTCGATGTTCACCCGGACCTTGCGTGACTCCGGGTCGTCGGTCATCGGGAGCGGGAACGTGCCCAGGTCGAGGTCGGGGCCGCTCTTGGCGATCTCGCCGAAGGCCCACGGGCCCTGGAAGTACATCGCTCCCTCGCCCTTGCTGAAGGCGAGGTTGCCGTCGCCGTACCCGCGGCTCGCGGCATCCTCGTTGGTGTAGTTCTCGGCAAGCATCTCCATCCTGCTCACCGGCTCGGTGAGGGTCTTCGCGAACGACACCTCGGAGTCCGGCCCGACGTTCGTGCCCTCCTCCCGCAGCTGGCGGTAGAAGCCGGCGACGTCGACCATCCCGCCGACGGTGTAGTCGAACAGGCCCTGTGAGACCGTCCAGGCATCCTTGAACGTCGAGTAGATCGGGACGACGCCGGCGGCCTTGAGGGTGTCGCAGACCGCGAGGAAGTCGTCCCAGGTCTCAGGCACCTCGACGCCGTTGTCGGCGAAGATCTGCTTGTTGTAGATCACTGAGGCGGCCATCACCGAGTAGGGCAGGACGCTGGTTCGCCCGGGGTACGCCGCCAGGTTGTTCACGAGGTCCTGGACCTCCGGCAGGATGCGGCCGGCCTCGGGCATGTCCTTGAGGTCGCTGAGAGCGCCGCGCGCCATGAAGCGCGCCATCTCCATGTTGTAGTTCAGCAGGCCCAGGTCGGGCGGGTTGCCCCGGAGGAAGCCGGCCTGGAGGTTCGAGGACGTGTCGAAGACGACCTCGACGTCCTGCTGGGAGGCGTTGAACTCCGCGATGAGGTCGCGGAAGTAGGGGATGGCCTCGGGCTTGCTGAGGAGGAACCGCACGGGTTCTCGTCCGTTCGAGCTCGAGCATCCGGCCGCTGCGGCCGTGAGCGCGGCGGCAGGGACGCCCGCGAGAAGCGTTCGTCGGGAGATCTGTCGGGGTGAAAGCACGTCGTTGTCCTCTCGGCTCCCCACTGCTGGTGAGTAGTTCCAGGCAGTAGATTTTCTGGTCGAATCAATCGACTCCCTGCATACTGGCGCAGACGACGACGAAAGGCAACCGGAAGTGACGCTGAACTTTGGGGAGCGATCCCGGGGGTCTGCCGTCCTCGTTCCACGGCGGGCGAGCCTGGATGCCCTCCTCCGGTTTGCGTGGGACGCCGACGTGTTCACGGCAGGCGACGCGCTGGCGGCGGCCGGGCTGTCGCGCTCGACGACGATCGAGGCCATCGACGACCTCGTCGAGCTGGGGTTGGTCCGCGAGCTTCCCAACGCGCGTGACGCAGGCGAGTACAGCAAGGGTCGGCCGTCACGGCGGTTCGAGCTGCGCGCCGACGCGGCGGTGGTCGTCGGGGTGGATGCCGGTCAGGGGCACCTCGTCACCACCGTCGCGGACCTGAGGGGGCGCACCCTCGCCACTCGAACTGAGCTGGCCGGTATCGACGACGACTCCGCCGCCCGTCGGCGGGTGCTCGTGGTGGAGGCGATCGATGCCGCCCTCGCCCAGGCGGGAGTCGCGCGCGCCGACGTGCTGTCGGTGTGCGTGGGTGTCCCCGCGCCGGTGGATGAGTTGGGCTACTCCCCAGTGCATCGAGACGGCTTCTGGGCGCAGATGAATCCCGATTTCGTTGGGCTCCTCTCGTCGTGGGTTCCGATCCTGCGGATCGAGAACGACGCGGTGCTCGCCTCGGTGGCGGAGCACACGCGGGGAGCTGCCGTGGGTCTACGGAACACGGTGACGCTGTTGGCCGGGCACCGCCTCGGTGCCGGCGTGGTCATCGACGGCACCCTGCTCCGTGGCGCCCACGGTGGAGTCGGCGAGCTTGTCGTTCTTCGCCACCTGCGCGGCATCGACGAGGCCTACGGGATCGGGCACCGTCTCGAGGCCTGGGCCGGTGAGGCCGCGGCCTCGGGGTTGCTGCCCCCTGATCACCCACTGAGGGCCGTTGCGGCGGATGCCGTCACGGCACGTGCCGTCATCGACCTCGCCAAGGCGGGCGACCCGGCAGCCCGCGCTCTGGTGGAGCGCGCCGGCGCCACCCTCGCCCGCATCGCCGGCGTGTTCGGGAGCCTCTACGACCCGGAGCGCATCATCGTGTCCGGCGGCCTGGCGCCGGGTGTGGAGGAGCTGCTCACCGTCGCCCGGCGGCTGCTTCCGGACGAGTTCGACCTTCCGGCGCCCGAGCTGGTGGCGTCCTCGCTGGGGGCGGACGTCGTGTCGATCGGTGCGGTGGCAGCCGCCTTGGAGTCCGCTCGTGACGGAGCCCTCCAGTTCCTCTGATCCTGTGTACGCGCGCCTCTGCGTGGGGCCCTGTCACTAGGGTCTGAGACATGCGGCGACGGCCGGACATCCTGTTCGTGATGGCCGATGATCACGCGGCGCACGCGATCGGCGCGTACGGCAGCCGGGTGAACCAGACGCCGCACCTGGACCGCCTGGCGGCCGCGGGGATGCGCTTCGACAACTGCTTCTGCTCCAACTCGATCTGCGCTCCGAGTCGCGCCGCGATCCTGACCGGGACGTACAACCACGTCAACGGTGTGACGACCCTCAGCGCGCCCTTCGACAGTGCCCAGCCGACCTTTCCGGCGACCTTGCAGGCCGCTGGGTACCAGACGGCGATCTTCGGGAAGTGGCACCTCGGCCACGGTCCGGGGCACGACCCGGTGGGCTTCGACGAATGGCGGGTCCTTCCCGAGCAAGGGGACTACCACGATCCCGAGTTTCTCAGCGCGGCCGGGCGAGAGCGCCTCCTGGGCTACGTGACGGACATCATCACCGATCTCTCCCTCGACTGGATCTCGAGCCGGGACCCGTCCAGGCCCTTCTGCGTGCTGGTGCACCACAAGGCTCCGCACCGGAGCTGGGAGCCGGATGCGCGACACCAGGGCCTGTATGCCGGATGGGAGATGCGTGAGCCGGTCACCCTCCACGACGACTACGCGAACCGCTCCACGGCAGCGAGCCAGGCGCAGATGCGGATGACGGACCTCGAACCCGAAGATGTCAAGGAGGTTCCGCCCGGGGGGCTCGTCGGTGAGGAGCTGGACTCGTGGCTGTACCAGCGCTTCATCAAGGACTACCTGCGCTGCGTCGCCTCGATCGACGACAACATGGGCCGCCTGCTTGACTTCCTCGACGCCGAGGGGTTGAGCGAGAACACGGTCGTGGTCTACACATCGGACCAAGGGTTCTTCCTGGGAGACCACGGCTGGTTCGACAAGCGCTTCATGTACGAAGAGTCCCTCCGGATGCCGTTGCTCGTGCGGTATCCACGCGAGGTGCCGCCCGCTTCGGTCTGCCCAGAGCTGGTCCTCAACGTCGACTTCGCCCAGACGCTGCTCGACCTGGCCGACGTCGATGGCCCGCCCCGGATGCAGGGCCGCAGCATGCGCGGACTGTTGCGCGGCGAGCCACCGAAGGACTGGCGCCGGGCCGTCTACTACCGGTACTGGGAGCACGACGGCGGCCACGGCGTCTGGGCGCACTACGGGGTGCGCACCGAGCGGTACAAGCTCATCTACTACTACAACGACGGCCTCGGCCAGCCCGGCGCCTCGGACGCGGTGTTCCCACCGGAGTGGGAGCTGTTCGACCTCGAGTCCGATCCCTATGAGCTGAGAAGCGTCTACGACGACCCCGCCTACGCAACGGTGCGCGACGAACTGACCCGCGAGCTGCACCGCCAACAACACGAGATCGGTGACCGGCCGCACCCGACGGATAGCGACTCTTCAGCCGCGGTCCGTCGCCCACCAGCGCAGTAACACATCACGCCGGGCACGCCAGCACAGCCAATGGGCGCTGTGCGCACCGCCTCACGCCAGTTTCCCAGCCCCCTGCACTGCTCACCCCTTGGGTACGTCACCGGATCCATCACCACGCCGCAGGGAGCTGAGCGGGTTTCCACCGATGACGTGCCGGCCAGCGCGCGGGCACACTGCAACCATGAGCTGGACCCTGCTGATCGTGGACGATCACGCGGGCTTTCGCGCGGCCGCGCGAGCACTCCTGGATGCCGACCCGTTCACGGTCATCGGCGAGGCGGCATCCGGGGACGAAGGTATGGCCGAGGTCGAGCGGCTGGGTCCGCAGGTCGTCCTCCTCGACGTCCAGCTGCCTGACCGTGACGGATTCGAGGTCGCGGAGCTCATGGCGCGCTCCTCCCATCCCCCGCGTGTCCTGCTCACGTCGAGTCGCTCGCTCGCGGACGTGCGCAGCAGGCTCGCAGGCAGCAGCGCCGTCGGCTTCCTGTCCAAGGACCAGCTGTCACCCGGCTCGCTGGAACAGGCGCTCGGCCGGTGACCAGCACCACCCGGTGGCAAGTCGCACTCGCAGTCGGCGGCACGACGGTCATCGAGCTCATGGCCGGGCCCCCGGGGTGGGCCATGGTCCTCGACGGCGCGGTCGCCGTGGCTCTCTTCTCCTTCGCCGCTGTCGCTCTCGACGTCTCACGTCGCTATGCCCTGATCTGCGCCTGCACCGGGGTCGCCTGGCTGCTCCCGGAGATCGTCCCAGGAACCTCCTGGCTGCACCGTGCACTCATGGTCGCGGCTGTCCTCTCGTTCTCGGACGGCCGGCTTCGGCGTCCATATGGGGCCGTCGTGGTGCTGGGCGTGGCCGCTGCGGGCCTGGTCCCCGCGCCGACCCCGCGCGCCGTTGCCTTGGCCTCGCTCGGTGTCGCCATCGTCCTGGTCGCAGTCTCCGAGGGCCCCCCGGGTGGTGGCCCCTGGCCGAAGGCGCGGAGAGCTCCGCAGGTGAGGGCGGCGGTGCTCACCGGGGTCGCCCTGTGGATGCCTCTCGTGTCGCTCGTCCTGCAGGACACCACGGTCATGTCGGGCACCATCACCGTCGAGCGCGTGGTGGAGCTGGCCTACGCGTTGATGCTGTTGGCAGCAACCGTCGTCCTGCTGTGGGCGGTGGTTTCCCTCGAGGGCCAGGAGACGGAGAGCGTTCTCGCGTTGTCGGAGACCGAGGGCACCGACGCCACGCTCGGGCATCTGCGGGTCGCCGCTGCCTCAGCGAACGACGTCCCGACCCGTAGAGCGCTCGACTCGGCCATCGCGCTGCTGGAGCACAACGTCGCGCTCCACCAGCAGCTCACGGGGGCGGTCGAGGAGGCGCGGGACTCACGGCGACGTCTCGCGGCTGCTCTCGAGCGCGAGCGGCGGATGCTGCGTGCCCGGTTGGCCGAGCGAGCAATGCCCGAGCTGGCGGTGCTGGCAAGGTCGGTGGGGCAGCTCGATGACGATGCCCTTGACGCGGCGGGACGTGCACTCGTCCTCCAGTGCCGCGCCGAAGTCGCCTCGATCGGAGACGACCTGGAGGTTCTGGCCGAGGGCCTCCACCCGGCAGCGTTGTCGCAGGCCGGACTCAGCGGCTTCGCCGAGGTCGCGGCCCACAGCACGACGCCGGTCGTCGTGCACCTGCCCGAGACACGTCTGCCGCCTGACATCGAGGCAGCACTGTGGTTCTCCTGCAGTGAAGCACTCGCGAATGCGGTCAAGCACGCGAACCCGACCTGCGTGACGGTCTCGGGCACGGTCCGCGAAGGGCGGGTCGTCGTCGAGATTCATGACGACGGGGTGGGAGGGGCGCACTTCCTGGCCGACGGCGGCCTTGCCTCACTCGAGGACCGGCTGCGGGCCGTCGACGGAACCCTCACCCTGGCGAGTCCCCGCAGTGGAGGGACGACCGTCCGCATGGAGGTGCCCCTCCCGTGAACCATGGCCGATGGGTGATGTGGGTGGCCGGCATGGGCCTGGTCGCCACGGTCGCCTTGGTGCTGGCGAACGGTGCTGACTCCGGCGTATCCACCACGCCCGATGTCGTGGCACTGATGTCGACGCTGGCGGGTGTCTCTGTGGTCACCGCGTCGGTGTGGTGCCGGGAGATGCGGATGCCGTGGCTGGTCTGGGTGCTCGGTGCCACCTGGTCGCTTCCCTGGCTCTCCGGCCTCTGGGCGCTTCCGGCGGTGGGGGCGACGGTCGCCGACGCGTGGTCGTGGGTGCTCCTCGGTCTCGTCGTCACGACGGTCTGGTCCCTCCGGACATCCGCGGACTCGGCGGGCAAGGCGGCTACGGTCCTCCTCACCGTGACGGGAACGGCCGTTGGCGCCCTGAGCCGCCTGTTCCTCCACGACCCGCTCCTCGACCCCGACTGCTGGCTCACCTGTCGGCACAATCCCGTGGCGATCGACGGCGCATCCGGAGTCGCGGCGTGGGCGGATGCCGTTGCGCTCGCCCTCCTAGGTGTGGCGCTGGGCCTCGCCGTGGTCGGGGCCGCACGATCCCGCGATGTCCTGGCCCTGGCAACGCTCGGGATTCTCATCGCCATTGGGTTGGCGCTGGACCAGTGGGGCGACCCCGGTTCGATCCTGGGTTTCTCACTCGCCGTGACGACCCAGGTGACCGCGGTGGCCACCGGTCTGTCCCTGCTGACGGGGGAAGTCGACTCCTGGTGGGTCCGGAGGCGGCTGCGGCAGTTTGCCGTTCGGCTCGCCTCGGCCTCGGGGGAGGGCGGTGTGCAGCTCGCCCTGTCGTCGGCCTTGAGGGACCCGTCGGTCGGCGTCCGGTACTGGGCCGAAGCACGGGAGGGGTTCGTGGACATCGACGGCCACTCCGTGGTGGCGCCGGCTCTCGGCCCGTCGGACGTCGAGGTGACCCGAGCCGGTCGTCCGTTGGCCGTCATCCGCCCCTCGCGGCCGATCGGGCCTGCCCGGCTGTCCGCGGCTCTGGGGCCCGCGGTGCGGCTCGCCCTGGAGAACGACCAGCTCACGGCATCCTTGCGGGCCGAGCTCGCCGACCTGGAGGAGTCACGGAGCCGCCTCCTCGAGCGGACACGCGAGGAGCGTCGGCGCTTGGAACGCAATCTGCACGACGGCGCCCAACAGCGGGTGGTCACCGTGCTGTTGTCCCTCCGGGTGCTCGCCCGGGGCGGCGCACCGCACGCCGTCGGTGAGCGCGCGGAGTCTGCCGCGGAGGCCGCCACTCGGCTCCTGGAGGACCTGCGCCACGTGGCACGCGGCATCCACCCCGCTGTCGTCGCCGACGCCGGACTTCACGGAGCGCTCACCGATCTTGTGGTTGGGCACCCTGACGTCGATGTGTGCCTGGCGGGAGACGCCTGGTCGGCCCCGTCCGCATCGGCGCAGACCACCGTGTACGAGCTGGCCGATGAGGTTCTTGGGCTGCCGGACGGGTCGACACCGACCACGGTCCGGATGAGCGCCACCCCGGCCGGAGCGACCACGGCCGTCGAGATCCGCCACAACGCCGATGTGCCGCTCGGTGCAACGGCTCTGGACAGCATCGCCGCGCAGGTGGACGCTCTGAATGGCCGGTTCATGAGGACAGGTGGACCAGGTGACTGGCGACTGCGGATGGAGCTGCCGTGCGAGTCGTGATCGCCGACGACGCGACGATCGTGCGTGCCGGCCTGGGTGCGATGCTGGCCGAGGGTGGGGTCGAAACCGTTGCCGAGGTCGGGGATGCCGACGCCCTGCTCGAGGCCGTGGAGCGTTGCCGTCCCGACGCGGCCGTCGTCGACATCCGGATGCCGCCCACGCACACCGACGAGGGCATCGTCGCCGCGCGGCAGATCCGCGAGCGGCATCCGCGCACGGGGGTGCTGGTTCTGTCGCAGGCCCTGGAGTCGTCCTATGCCATGCGGCTGCTGGCCGAGAACCCCTCCTCGGTCGGCTACCTCCTCAAGGAACGCGTCGCCGACGTGACGATGCTGGTCGACGCGCTGCACCGCGTCGTCGCCGGTGAGAGCGTCGTCGACCCCGCCATCGTGCAGCGCCTGCTTGCGCAGGTGCGGCGCTCGGACCCCCTCGCCGCGTTGACGGAACGTGAGCGTGAGGTGCTCGCGGCGATGGCCGAGGGTCGGTCCAACCAGGGGATCGGGGCGACGCTCTTCCTCAGCGACCGGACCATCGAGACGCACGTATCAAGGATCTTCACCAAGCTCGACCTCGCAGAGGTCGGCGCCGAGGACAACCGGCGGGTGCTGGCTGTCCTCACGTACCTGCGTGAGGGAAACCCTGACGCCACGTCCGCGGACCCACGGATCCGTCCGAAAGGTCCACCTCGCCACGATGAGGGCCTGGCCAACCGGAGGCAGACATGAGAGCACCACGGGTCTGGTGGTTCGTCGCGGTCATGACGACCGGTGCGATCACCCTGGCGGCATGCACCGGCGACGCCGAGGGCAAGTCCGGCGCCGAACCAGCCGCAACGACTGTCGTGCTGGCGAACAGTGGTAACGACCTTGATCTTCTTCCCGGCGTCCAGTTCTTCGTCGACCACCTCCGGGGGCTGTCGAAGGGGCGCATGACCGTCCGTGTGGCCTCTCGATGGGGCGCAGAGGAGGACGAGGTGGACGTCCTGAAGGGCGTGGCCGAGGGGAAGGCGGACCTCGGCGTCTCAGGCACGCGGGCGCTCGACCAGGTTGGTGTCCGGGGACTGACGCCGCTGAACGCACCCTTCCTGGTCGATAGCTACGCCGCTCAGAATGCGGTGCTCGCGGACCCAGCCATCACCCAGCAGCTGGAGGGCCTTCGCGCCGCCGGGTTGGTCGGGCTGGCGCTCCTCGCGGACAACCTTCGGATGCCGGTCGCGAGAGCCAAGCCAATGGTGAGCGTCGAGGACTACTCGGGCGCGGTGATCCGTGTTCCCAAGTCGGACGCACAGGTGAATGGGTTGCGGGCGCTCGGCGCCCGACCGGCCACGACGTCGTACAACGAGACAATGGACGGCAGCGAGGTCAGCTGGGACAACTACGTCGGCGACACCTCGGGCGCCCATCTGGCGCGGTTCGTGACAGTCAACACCGCTCTCTGGCCGCGCTCTCTCGTGATCTTCGCCAATCCCGAGGCCCTCGAAGGGCTCACTGATCAGGAGCGGGATTGGGTCGAGGCAGCCGCATCCGACGCTGCACGCTGGTCGATGGACCACTCACGCGACGAGGAAACCGACCAGATCGCGGAGGCCTGTTCGAAGGGCGTCAAGGTGGCGACCGCCGATGCCCGGCAGATCGCCTCCCTCAACGAGGCAGCACAACCCTTCTACCAGTCTCTCCGGGACGACCCCGAGACTGCGACGGTCATGCGGGTGGTCGAGCGGCTGACTTCTGAGCTCTCCCCGGACAACCCTCCCGAGATCCCTGCTGGATGCCGGTTTCGTCCAGGTGACGAGGCCCTCGCCGCCATGCCCCTCGAGCCGCTGACGGCCCCAGGTGAGTCCGGTGCGCTGCCGGAGGGCGTCTACCGCTACGAGCTCACCGAGGCGGATCTCAGTGCGGCAGGACTTCCGGAGAACGACGTGTACGAGAACGCCGGTGTCTTCACCTGGATGATCGAAAGCGGTCGTTGGTCCTTCCTGCAGCTTCCGGCGAATACCGACGTTCCCAACACGCGGTGCGAGGGTTACTACGACGTTGCCGGCTCCCGTGTCGCCATGTCTGTCTCGACCGTGACCAAGGTCGGTGACTGCGCGCCGCTGCTGTGGACAGCGACCTGGTCGAGCACGTCTGACTCCCTCGTGTGGAGCGATGTCAGCGTCGACGACTTCGCCAGGGTCTGGGCGGCCAAACCGTGGCAGAAGATCGGATGAGGCCGTGCGGGAACCCCTCCAGTGATCGCGGGCTGCCTCGGACGCGCCGCTGCCTCTGAGCGAGCATGCGCGTGGCACAGCGAAAATGCCGCAGAACGGGAGAAGGTTCAGGCCTTCACGTGACGTCCGAGCCCTTCGCGCGGGCGGTTGACCAAGCCGTGCTGGTCGTCTTCCACACCCGCACTGCTGCCTGGGGACTTACGAGCTCAGAGCAGCGCATTCCTGCCGAGCTCGCCGCGTTACGCCCGGCAGTGGGGAGACGCGGGCATTCGTGTCGAAGCCGTCGCAGCGATGTGCCGTGGGGCACAGGGTGCCTCATGGCACATCGGTGAAAACCCTCGCTCACAGAGGTGGTGCCTCGGACGCGCCCGCCTGGGCCGGAGGACGACCGTGGACAGCATCCGGTATCCGCCGGACACGCCTCAAGGAGACATCATGCGAATCCGTCCGCAAGCCCTCATCATGAAGGCATCCGCAGCCATGGCGACCCACCGCGCGAGCGCCGCGGCGCTCGGCAACGGTGTCACTCGCAAGAAGCCCGGCAGAGCGGCGCTCGTCGCGCTTGCTGCTGTGCTGGCCCCGCTGGCTCTTGCCGGCCCCACCGCCGCATCCTCCGGCGAGGTCGACGAGTCTCGGCTGGTGCCGACCCTCAACGAGTCCTTCGCCCCGTGGACCTGCAAGCTCAAGGTCACCGGCCCGGTCTGTGACGGTGAGCGCCACATCGTGACCGGCTGGGGGCCCGTCGACGAGCTCGACTGTGGCGTACCGCTGTTCAACAACCGAACCGAACACCGATACGGCACAAGGTTCTACAACCACGACTACCTGAACTACGACCGCAAAGTGCGCACCAACGACACCGACGAGTTCAGCTCGTCACCAAGCGGCCCAGCGGCCGTCACCATCGCGACGAACGTGCGATTCTCCGAGCCTTTCGACGTCCCCGGCGACGCCGACACCCGGGACATCATCACCGACGGCGTCATCTGGGACGTCCAGGGCGCGAACGGCTCCCCGATCCTGCTCGTCATTGGCACCCTCGTCGAACCCCATGACGGTCCGGCGACCTTCTCCGGGCACGCCACCAGGGAGGGCGTCACCACGCGGTACGTCGATGCGCCTCTCGACGACGTTCTTGACGAGGAGTGGTTCTGGGCGCAGATCTGTGCTGAGGTCCGGGCGCAGGGCTGAGCGGCGGCACAAGGCGCAGGACGGCGGAGTCGCCCTCTGCCCGTGCTGAGGGCTTCCGCCGCCGCGCCGGCCACCGCCGATACTCACGCCTCTGCCGAGAACTTGGTTCCCGTCGAACGTGCCGTCGCTCCGACGTTGACGCAGCCGGTGTCTAGGTGAGCCCGAGGGCGGTACAGACCTTGGTGAACTCGGTTGCATCGTCCCCGAGATGGATATCCCACCGGCCGTGGAAGTCGAAGTCGTCGCTGAGGATAGTCGTCTTCTGGCCCACGTCCAGGATGAAGGCACCGCCGTTCGGTGCCTTGAACCACGTGTCGATGCCCTGCTTCTGGGTCACTCGCGAGTCGAGGTCACCGGGGATGGCGAAGGTGCTGATCCAGGTCATCCGCAGGGCGGTCGCAACACCTTCGGCTGACGGTGAGTCGGGGGCCGACACCAGCGAATCGGAGCTGTCGAGGTGGATGAGGCGCTTGGTCTCCAGGTAGTTGCCCGTCGTCGGGTCGAACGAGTAGTACCTCGTCTGCCTTCGCTCGAACTGCCCCTCGACGCTGAACAGCGGCTGGGAACACCAGTCGTCGGGGCCCGGCTCGGACTCCCAGGAGTAGGACAGGTCGCCCGTGCACTGGACCTCGCCGCCGGTCGTCTGGCAGGTCCACGTCTGTCGCCAGGTCGCAAAGGAGCTGGTGCGGGTTCACACTGATGACGTGCCGGCCACTCGCCAGTGCACCTGCGGTCGTGCGCGCACGCGGGAAGGTCGGCTGTTGCGACTCGTAGCCAGGCCGGCACGCCGAGGCGCACTTCCAACGACACCGGTCACCCCGTCATGCAGCATCGAGCCCGGCGAGGCGTGGCGCTGGTGCTTCGTCGACGAGGTCGCCGGCTGACCCGGTTCCGAATGCCTACCGGC